>NZ_DAOUBI010000204.1:0-4403 GCF_034432675.1 Chloroflexus sp.
GGTGCGTGCTCCCTATCAGGCCAGTGCGTGCGCTCCACGATGCAGCGCTGACGGGCAGGGTCAGGTGAGGAGCGCACCGGAGGCGTGCGCTCTCAGATTGTGGGGATAGCGTGCTATGACCATTATGACGCCAGATGTCGTATAACAACCCGGATGTTGCACAGTGTCGGCCAAGATTTGGGTCACAAGCTGTAAGATCGCTCTGCCACCGAATCGCGCCTGGCTGTACCCCAGGCCGTGCCCAGGCGGGTGAATTGCCGGCACTATTGGAATATTTCCCATCCCAACCAATTAGAGGCGTTCTCAGGACAACAGTGTGTGCTACTGCGAAACACCGGTCAGGAATGGACACTTGCCTTTGCCTGACGCACAATCTCGGCAATCTGGCCGAGATGATCGTAGGCGTGGGCCAGCCCCAATGCAAACCGACCACGCGCATCAACTGGCGGTGCGCCCGGCCACGGTTCGACAATGTAGTCGAGATGCGGATGGTCGGGCCACATATTCAACGAGGCATGGAGCATGCGGCGACTCTCGGCGAGACGCTGACGGACCTGAGCCATTGTCGTGACGGTTTCCCAGGGCACTTCATAGCGCGAACGACCGTGCAATGGCACGCCACGCGCCATTTCTGCGGCCAGAAACGCCGACTCTTCGCACGAAGCAGTGAGATGAACGATCACATGGCCGAGTGTCCATGCCTGGTTAACTGCATTGGGATCGCTGGCGAATGGGTCGTGCGCGTTGGGATCAACCGGCTGAAAGGTCACATCTGCATCAGTGCAGTCGGCAATCAGCCGTTCCACTGTGTCGTACATTTCGTCGGTCTCGGCGTGGAGATCGGCTACGGTTAAACCATCCACCAGGTGCTGAATGGTACGCTCGCGGCGATACACAGTAGCGTAATCGAGCATATACTCTCTCCTTTGTAGTCTCACATCGGGTTACCTGTCAGACATCGTCAACACAATCTCTATCTGCAGCTTATGAGTGCGGAAGTGCAGGTTCCGCACTCATGCGATGTAGTCTGCATTCGACTGACCAGACACACAGAATTGCGAGTTACCGGACAGATGCTGACAGCCGGGCTATCCTCACCGTCCCAGCCGCTCAAGCAGCATGCAGTAGGCGGTTTGCCCTTTGCGGAAACTGCTCAAGCGGAAGAATTCATTGGGCGCGTGGAAGCGCTCATCGTCCAGGGCAAAGGCAAAGTTGCTGGTATAGGCACCAAGCTGGCGCTGGAAGAGGGTACATACCGGGATTGAACCACCACTCCGCACGTAATACGGTTCGCGGCCATACAGCTCGATCAGGACTTCACGCACGGCAACATTGCCCGGATCGTCTTCGGGAATAAGGTAGGGGAACGCCTGAAAGGCGAGTGGTGTCACGGTCACGGTTACGCCGGGTGGGGTATGGCGCTTGATGTGCGCCTGCAACAGATCGAGGATCACCTGGGGTTCCTGGTCGGGCACCAGCCGACAGGTAATTTTGGCGTGGGCTTCAGACGGCAAGACGGTCTTGATGCCTTCCTGCTGGAAACCGCCCCAGATACCGTTAACTTCAAGCGTTGGCCGTACCCACTCACGCTCGCGCGGGGTAAAACCGGCTTCACCGAAGAGGGCCGGCACGCCGAGGGATGACTTCAGCTTCTCTTCATCGAAGGGAATGGCCGCAATCCGCTCACGGTCGGCGGGGGTCAGTGGTCGCACCTGATCGTAGAAGCCGGGAACGGTGATCATACCATCGTCCGAGCGCATCGAAGCGAGGATGTGGACCAGCGCATGGATCGGGTTTTGGACGACACCGCCGTACATGCCAGAATGCAAGTCCATATTTGCAGCACGAACGTCGATCTGCAACCCACAGCCACCGCGCAGGCCAACCAGAATTTGGGGCTGATCCTCGCTCCACTGTCCACCATCGGCGCTCAAGACGAGATCGCACGCAAACCGTTCACGCTCGTGTTGCAGGAACGCTGGAATCTGCGGACTGCCAGTCTCTTCCTGGCCCTCGAAGAAGAACTTGATATTGACCGGTAGCGATCCGCTGTTCCGCAGCAGCGCTTCCACTGCCAGGATTGGAATGAGCATGTTGCCTTTATCATCACTCGCACCACGGGCATAAATGCGGTCATGTTCGATATGCGGCTCAAAGGGCGGATGGGTCCATAGATCGAGAGGATCAACCGGCTGTACGTCAAAATGGCCGTAGATCAATACCGTTGGCTTACCCGGCGCATGGAGCCAATCGGCATAGACCACCGGATGACCACCGGTAGGCAGGATCGCGACATGCTCCATGCCGGCCTGAGTCAGGCGATTTGCTACCCATTCGGCAGCACGCAGCACGTCTCCAGCGTGGGCCGAGATGGCCGAGATGCTGGGAATGCGCAGAAAATCAACCAACTCGGCAAGAAAACGTTCCTGATGTTCGGCAAGATAGCTCTTCCAGTCTGGCATGGCGACCATTCTCCTCTTACAATACAGGCAGGCGAGTCTACGCACTTCGCCTCGGTACCATCATTATAACGGAGATTACGATGAACACATCACTTGCTCGTCCAATATTTCATTTGCAACAGATTGGGGTAGTGATTGGCTTGCTGGCAACTATCGTGACCAACGTTCTTGCGAATACGTTGCCACTCAACGGCCAGACCACCGGTGAGATTTCAGACCGCTACCCTCTTTTTATCACACCGCCCGGCTATGTGTTTTCGATTTGGAGCTTGATTTATATCGGTCTCATTGGTTATGCGATCTATCAGCTTCTCCCGGCGCAGGCAACCAATCCCCGCCTGCGGGCCGCCGCGCCCTGGTTCGGACTGAGCTGTGTCGGCAATATTGCGTGGCTCATCTTCTGGCACTACAATCTGCCCCTGCTCTCGCTACCGGCAATGCTGGTCGTGCTGGGTGGGCTGATTGGTGTCTATCTGGCCCTGCGTGACCCCGGCCAGGCAGAGGTTGGCGAGCAGTGGCTGGTACAGCCAACGTTTAGCCTGTACCTGGGCTGGATTTGCGTCGCCACCCTGGTCAATGGTGGTGTCTTGCTGTACGAGCTGGGCTGGCGCGATACCGGCACCGGTGGGATTGTGAGTACGATGGTGCTGCTGGGACTGGCTGCGGGCCTGAGCTGGTGGTTTGTCCACCGCTGGCAAGATGGGATATTGCCAGCGGTGGTAGCCTGGGCAGCCAGTGGGATTGCGCTCAAGCAAGCAACTATCGTGCCGCTTGCTACGATGGCGTGGGTAGTAGCGCTGCTTACGGCGGGGATGGCGGTCATGGTGGGAGTGAAGAGGCTCAGGAAATGAGCATTGGCGTGGCAGGCGGTACCTGCTGCCGGCCAGCAGCGATTGCCCTTCACCGATTTACACCCTCTCTGACTACCAAAGCACGCAGGCGAGCGACACGTGCCCTATTGCCGGCAGCGCATGCAAACCCTTGACTCATCTCGTCTCAGACCAGCAGAAAAAAATAGACATCGCTGATCTGCATCTTTGGACGGCGGGAAGCGTGCTCGTACCTGACACGATACACCTGCCAGATCACCTGACCAATCGATGGTAGAGGCACGGGATCCATGCTCCTACCGTCCAGGTATAGCAACCTCCTGAAGTAAGACTTACCCTGCGTCCGAATTTGCCTGGTCTGCCAGTAGTGCCGCTCGCAGTGGATGGCCCATCACAAAAATGCGACGTTTGGTTCGTCCTTCAGCGGGGGGATTCTTTTGCAATTCCTCTAACAGATCGTAGATTGCCTGACGTACCTTCATGAACTCTTCCTCTGTCGCGTAAAACGTGTATTCCCGGGCAACGATGTTATTCAGGTCAGGTTCGCCACGCTCCAGCACGTAATTCGCCAGGTCTTGGGCTACCGACGAACCGTATAACCGAATATGGTCGGCGAACTGCTCTAACCCACCGGGCTGAAAAACATCTGCCGGGTCAATCAAGCCTTCCTCGGCGATGAAGAAGCGCTCTTCGATCCCGTGAATATGGCGCACACGGGCAACGCGCACCACGCCTGCTTCTAGCATTTTGTGTACGTGTCGGTACAGCGACGGTTTAGGGATGTCGGGTAGGACACGTGACAATTGATTGATGGAGAGTTCAACCCCGGTGAGCGTCTGAAAGATACGCATTCGCGCCGGGTGATTCACAACGGCAAAGTTTTTGAGTGGCATAGGCAGAACCTTTTTGATATATCAACTTCAACATCGTTATCAAAAACGATAACATAAAGAATGCCAACATGCAATACCCTTTATCTGACCACTGTCAGAAGCTGCAACGCGCTGCTTGCTGTCGGGCGTCGGTTCTGGCATGCGATACATCGCTGGTGAAGTGCGCCGGAGGTGTGCGCTCCCGGCTACGCCAGACGATGCGTCACGGGTCACGAACC
>NZ_DAOUBI010000205.1:0-14824 GCF_034432675.1 Chloroflexus sp.
GCGCACCAGCGGCCACGGCCAGCACCTGACGGTGGTGGCGAGGATGCCTCCACGCAGGCTGGAAGTCTGCGCCACTGGGAGCGCGTGCAGCCTGGCCTAACGCAGCGCGATATGTGGGTAATGCATAGCCCGCTGGGGGCGGGAACCAGCGGGGGCGAATGGCTCCCGCTGTCGGGGATTGGTAAAGGGGAGCGGTACGCCGCTGAAGACGACACGGCGGGTTGGCGCAGGTAGCGAGCGCACCGGAGGCGCACACTTTCAGATTCGTACTTACACATCGTAGTGTAGCATTCAGGTGGCGCCAGAGCGTGTCCTATGACTCCTGGTAAGCTGGATTTAATATGCGACAGCGGGTAAACGCTCTCACCATTGGCAGGGAGAGACGCACAGACGTGCGCCCCTGGAGCGACAGAGATCATTACCCGGCGAAATGTCGGATCAGACTCCCCATCCAATGGATAGCACGCCAGTAGTCGGCGAGTCGGATGTTCTCGTTCGGGGAGTGAACGCGTGTGCCGTGGTAACCGCAGCCGGCACCGCTGGCGACGGGTGTGCCCAATGCTGTACACAGCGGGTAGACCGGCCCGGTACCGGCCATGGTGGGGTAGAGGATGGGTTCACTGCCGTAGACCTCGCGGGCTGAGGCGAGCGCTGCCTGGACAATCGCTGCATCGAGCGGCCCACGAGCTGGATGTTCCCCACCCAAATCAATAATCTCGATGTCCGCAAAGCCCTCGGCGTCGAGATGCTGGCGTAACTGGTGCAACACTTCAGCCGGCTCCATATCCGGTACCAGGCGAAAATCGATCTTGGCGCGTGCTTCATTGGGCAGGACGGTTTTGCTGCCTTCGCCGGTATAACCACTCACCAACCCACAAATCGTACAGGTTGGTTCAAACAGATGGCGACGCAGACGATCCAGACCGCGCAGACCATCAAGAAATTCATCCAGACCAAAATCGGCTAGTAATTCCTCATCATTGGTTGGGATGGTGGTCAGAGCGGCCAGATCGGCGGCTGAGGGGGGCCGGACGCGGTCGTAGAAGCCAGGGATGCGCACCCGACCATCGGGGCCTTTGAGTGTGTTGAGTGCCCAGGTCAGCCGCCAGGCCGGGTTTGGTACGAAGGTCGCATACGAGGAGTGGAGATCGTAGCTGGCACCACGGGCCACCAGTTCGACGTACTGAATACCTTTGGCGCCACAGGTTACGACCGGTCGTTCGTTAATGTCAACCCCGCCTGTCTCCCAGAGACAGCCATCGGCGCGGAGGAGGTCGGCATATTCGCGACAGACTGCCGGTAGAGTGCGCGAGCTAACCTCTTCTTCGCCTTCAACGGCGAAGATAATGCGGATCGGCAGTTCACCCTCAGTCGCCAGCCACGTCTCAATCGCCTGAATACGCAACATCAGGTTACCCTTATTGTCGGCAACACCACGTCCGTAGAGCTTACCGTCACGTTCGGTCAATTCAAAGGGTGGACTCTGCCACAACTCAAGCGGTTCAGCCGGCTGAACATCGTAGTGGTCGTAGATGAGCAGAGTGCGTGAGCCATTACCAATCGTGGCGTAGACCATCGGGTTGCCGCCGTCAGCCTGCAAGAGGCGGGTTTCGGCGCCTAACCGACGCAAGCGTTGTTCGACAAAGCTTGCCGTCTCGTCGATGCCACGGTTTTGGGCAGCCACCGAGGGTATACGTACAATGTCGGCCAATTCCGCCAGAAAGCGCGAGCGCTGGCTTTCCACGTAAGCTGCAAAACGTTCCATGAGCTGCTCCAATTGTACAAAAGCGGTTCAGGCAGTCATTATAGCACTGTCATTTCAGGGTGATACTGTCAGCGCCTCGGCATATATCTGCTCGATGCGCGTTACCATATCCGCGAACTGAAATTCGGTGACAGCGCGTTCGCGTCCGGCCAGTCCGAACGCCCGCGCCCGCTCCGGGTTACGCCAGAGTTCGGTCAGCGCTGCGGCCAGTGCTGGTGGATCGTCTGGCGGCACTACCAGACCGGTGCGCCGGTGCACTGTCACGTAGCTGGTACCGGTTCCCAGTTCGGTACAGATGACCGGTAAGCCGGCCAGTTGAGCCTCAATCTGCACGATCCCAAATGCCTCACTGCGTGCTACTGAAGGCAACACCAGTACATCGGCTAGCGCGTAGAGAGCACGCAACGTTGCCTGATCAACCTCTCCCAACACATGCACACGATGACGAATGCCTAATTCAGTGGCCAGGCGGATCACATCAGCACCGCGTACCGTCGCATCGCCGCCGGCAATCACCACGTGGCCAAAGGGTAGGAGAGCCAGGGCACGGATCAGGCGGTCTACTCCCTTGTAGTAGCGCAGGCGTCCCACGAACAACGCATTGGGGCCAGGAAAGCGCTGCCGAAGCATTGCCACCAAGCGTGGATCGGGCAACGACAGCGGTGGTATACCGAAGGGCACCACCCGCACACGTGCGCGATGACGCTGAAGCCATGGCGATGAACGCACCAGAAACGGACTGGTAGCAATAATCCGGGTAGCCCGGTGCAGGGTGCGCTCGATCAGAGGAGCGGTCAGCGTTCCCAGCACCCGTTGCCGCACAATATCGCTGTGGTAGGTGACGACCAGCGGCGATTGCACGGTCAGGAGGGCCAGATCGCCAAAGGGATAGGGGTGGTGAAAATGGATCAGATCGGGGCGCAGGCGTGGTACCTGCCAGAGGAGGGGGAGACTGATCGGCGCACGGGCCAGAGTTAACAGACGAGGGGTTGCCACCAGCTCGACACCGTTGCGCTGTGTCCGCCAGCCGCGTCGCCCCGGTGCGGCAAAGACGACCGTTACCCGATGACCACGTGCAGCCAGCGCTTCGCTCAACGCCTGGAGATGATATTCAATGCCACCCTGTATCGGTGGATAGTCTTTGTAGAATTGCACAATATGCATGGTGTGTATCTTACCAGCTTCTCCTGCCTTGATGGAGATTGTGCGTCACCACAGAGCCACCGCGGGCACAGAGGATGGAAGAGTCTCCGTGTGTTCCGTGCCTCGGTGGTGAACCACCAATCGAGCTTACCGCAACGGCACCGGTTTGTGTATCACCACAGAGCCACCGCGGGCACAGAGGATGGAAGAGTCTCCGTGTGTTCCGTGCCTCGGTGGTACACCACCACAGTGTATACAAGACATAACGCTCTTCACGAATGGCAACGATCCAATGAACAACGTAACTTCTATGTTACAATACGCCAGACAGTTTGATAGGCGGCATGAACTACGCCGCATCTCACAATGAGAGTATAACAAACAATGGATGCAGTGCTTGTCTTAGAAGATGGTCGCGTCTTTCCCGGTCGGTCGTTCGGCGCACCGGGTGAGCGTGTTGGCGAAGTTGTCTTTCACACCGGTATGACCGGCTATCAAGAGATTTTGACCGATCCCTCGTACTGCGGTCAACTGGTCACTATGACAGCACCACACATTGGGAATACCGGCGTCAACGATTTTGACCCGGAGTCGATCCAGCCACAGGTTGCCGGTTTTATTGTGCGCAGTTACAGTGAACACTACAGCTCATGGCGTGCGCGTGGCAGTCTCTCCCAACTGCTGCGCGACTATGGGATCGTGGCGATTAGCGATGTTGACACCCGTGCCCTTACCCGCCATATCCGTACCGCCGGGGCAATGCGTGGCATTATTTCTACAACCGGCGAGTCGATAGAGTCGTTGCTCGTGAAATGTCGGGCTGCGCCGCCGATGGCAGGGTTGGATTTAACGCAAGTGGTGACCTGTCCCGAACCGTACCATTGGGCAACCAACAGTATGCCGTTTACCCCACCCTACCCGAACGGCCCGGCGCAAGAGCTGAGATTCCATGTTGTTGCTTACGACTTCGGCCTCAAGCGCACCATATTGCGCCGTCTGGTCGATCATGGCTGTCGGGTAACGGTGGTACCGGCTACAACCTCACCCGAAGATGTACTGGCACTCCAGCCCGACGGTATCTTCTTCTCGAATGGGCCAGGCGATCCGGCAGCGGCGACCTATGCCGTAGCCACCCTGCGCTCGCTGCTCGGTAAACTCCCGATCTTCGGCATCTGCCTCGGCCACCAATTGATGGGGCTAGCCCTCGGCGGGCGCACCTACAAGCTGCCGTTTGGCCACCATGGCGCCAACCATCCGGTGCGCTATCTCCCCACCGGTCGGGTTGAGATCACCTCGCAAAATCATGGGTTTGCCGTCGATCCCGACTCATTGCCGGCAGGTGTTGTTTTGACCCATATAAACCTGAACGATCAGACCCTGGAGGGTTTTGATTATCCTGAATTGCAGTGCTTCAGTGTGCAGTACCACCCCGAAGCAGGGCCAGGGCCACACGATGCAACCTATCTCTTTGCCCGCTTTGCCGAGGCAATGGCTGCCCGCCGTGCGTAGGCGGAGTCAGGCCGGGAAGGTGGCCGGGGGAGAGACGGCCGCCTTCTGCGTTACCCATTCCTGCGCCAGACCGAATCATGATCATGACACCGTGCAGATGTAGAGCAGAACGCCATGAGCAGCGAACACGATCCCCGTAACCGGCTCAACGACCTCGATGCGCGGGAGTGGACATATGCGCTGCGTTCTGTCATCAGTACTGCGTATCCGACCCGCGGGCCGGAGAGCTTTGCCCACCATCTCCGTCGTCAGCACCCCTCGCCCAAACCGCCCCAACTTATGGCCGAACTCATCCGCTTCTTCACCCGCCAACATGGTCACGTGCTCGATCCGTTTGCCGGGGTTGGTGGTACGCTGATCGCCAGTTCGCTGGAGGGGCGCACGGCAGTCGGTATCGATCTGTCAGCCGAATATGCAACCATCTACCAGGCGGTTTGTGCCGAGCTACAGATTGCACCGCAAACCTATGTGGTTGGCGATGCCCGTAACCTGCTCGAACTGCCGGAGGTGCAGGGACGACCGTTTGATCTGATTCTGACCGATCCACCATACGCGGCCATGATGGCGCGTCCGAAAACCGGCGAACGGCGCAAACGCGGTCAGCCCGATCCCACGCCGTTCACAACATCAGCGGCGGATTTGGGCAATCTGCCATACCACAAGTTTATCGGTGAACTATGCACCATCCTCACCGCTGCGCTCCAGGTGTTGCGGCCCGGCGGGTATCTGGTGCTCTTCGCCAAAGACCTGCAACCCACTCCTGAGCACCACAACATGCTCCACGCCGATCTGGTGATTGCCCTGCGTCAGATACCGGGGCTTGAGTATCGTGGCTACCGGATATGGCACGACCAGAGTCAGCGACTGTACCCGTTTGGCTACCCGTATGCCTTCGTGGCCAATCAGATGCACCAGTTTATTCTGATCTTCCGCTGGCGGGGGGATGGGGTGAGGTTCTGATATTCCTTCCTTTCGGTTGTGCTGAAAGCAGGATTTGGTACGTGATTAACGTTCATCGGCCTGTCGAGTATCACGATGGCATAGCCTTGTGGCGGATTTACCAGGTTGTCGTGTTCTGTTACTTCTGGATGCGGTTTGCAGAGTGTTTCCTACAGGTGATACGTACTCGATATATTCCCAGAAGTATGGTTTCTTCACTCATCCCCCACTAAATAACAAGATGGCAATACACATAATTTGTGTGCGTGCAGTTACGTCATATCGACGACGATCATAGAATGTACTTGACATGCCTTATGTTCCCGGCTATGCTACTGAAAAGTGTGAAGAATATACCAGTACCATAGGACTTTTCGTGTGAATGGGGCAGAATTGGCTGAACTGGTGCTACGCAAACTACAAGAAGCTGGCTTTGTAGTAACGGAAGATAGTATCAATTACCCTTCAATCCTGGACAAGGATGGTCTGCGACAGATACACGAGCCAGCGGTTCAACTAGAAATCGCTTCCAGGAAAGAATGGCTTGATCGGAACCTGCCCAACTATCTTCGCTTCTTCGCCAATGGTGACGAAGTAATTCCGGAGCGCATCGATCCTGTATTGATTGAAGTAACTGAAACGCAACATCATAATCTCTTTCGTATTGCTCGCTTCCTCTGGTCACTGCCGTTCTCGAAGGGTTATGGCCGTCGCTTGCGCTGTTTGATCATGGATCGGTCTAACGGTAAATTGATCGGCCTTCTGGCACTGCAATCGCCACCGCTTAGCTTCCCGGCACGAGACCGCTTGTTTTGTTATCCGCCCGGTAGGAAGACTGAGATGGTGAATCAGACGATGGACATCCAAACATTAGGTGCGATACCACCGTATGATCGCCTGTTAGGTGGGAAATTGATTGCATTGGTGGTGGCTTCAAACGAAATTCGCCAGATGTACTGGCGGAAATATTCTGGACGAATGACCGAGATGGAACGGCGCATCTTGCCTCCCCATCTAGTTGCTCTGACAACGACCAGTGCCTTCGGGCGAAGCAGTCTGTATAACCGTCTCCGATTTAACGGCACCATTATTGCTGAGTCGCTTGGCTACACGGAAGGTTATGGCACGTTCCACTTGATGGAACTGTACCCTCTCTTTCGAGCATTTTTGGAACAGCAGGGAATTTCGACATACGGCGGTTTTGGTACTGGCCCACGTCGGAAATGGCAAATAATGGTCAGAGCATTGAACCGGTTAGGCTTCTCTGGTGACCTTCTCCGGCACGGTGTCAAACGAGAAGTATTTCTGTTTCGTCTGGTAGATAATCTTGAGTCATACATGGAAGGGCTTGATACCGAGCCGAAGTACCGTCATTTGCCATTCTCTGATCTCGTCGCCTGGTGGCGAAAACGCTGGCTCTTACCGCGATCAGAGCGTGTAAATGGCTGGCAAGAGTGGCGCAGAGAGGAAATCAGAAATCTGTTACTGGCTGATCAGGTAAAGGTTGAGCCATGACTGAGTCTGCAGAACGTCCCTTCGGTGAACTGCCGTCTGCCCTTGTAGATGAAATGCTCAAGCGTACCGAGAATCTCGGTCAGAAGTTACTGTACGATTTCGAGCAGGTGCGCACACGGCGCAACGAATGGCGAGAGGGGCTAAAACGTGCAGGCATGCTGCGTCGCGACGCCGAAGTTTCCTATGTTCCTATTCCTACAACCTGTGGCGTTGATGGCTCTTATGCAGTAGAACGGCTTCTGACCAGTGATCTGGTTGTAGCCGCTGCGGTGGCGGTTGAAGGCTTAACGCCACCTTCTGAAGCATGCCACTGGCCTGAACCTCGGCATCAGGTTTGGGTAGAAACAGAGGCCCACGAAGCTGAAACAAGTACTATTTTACGTGCTCTCATGATTGGCCTGGAGCTGGAACTGGCGTCACGTGCCCCGCACGAGATCGTCTTTCTTGATGGATCGCTCACGACGCCTCTTATCTATTTCAATCAGGCACTCAATAAAAGTCGTGACATTATCCATCTGCAAACCACAACGTACTTTCTCGAACGTGCATCCTCAATGTTAGAAGCCTATTTGACCGTGCTTTCCTCAAACCGAAGTGATCGGTGCTGGCTGGCGGTTCCAAAGTACACGACGAGGCGAGAGATTGGGCGAGTGATGGGCTGGCCAGACACTCACGATGATCGCGGACTCCTGAGCTTCTTGCTAGAGCCAGGCGAATACACTATACCTAGCGCGTTGCAGCAACCACCCGAACCATGGCATCTCAACACCGAGCCGCTCGCAGTCTTCGGTAGTCGAACAATTGCGGATATAGCTGATCAGATCGTTTCGGCACTTGGCGAGATTCAAGTTATCTACTATCGACCCTATCCGTGGTTACCAGCCCTCCGCTTAGAAATGAGTCGCGCTGTAGCCCAGAATACGGCACGTCTGGCAACGGTATTGCACGGTGTACGCTATCAATGCGGTGCACCAGCGGTTATGGAACCATTTCCCCTTTATCTGGCAGATCGGATGGTAAAGCATTTACCGAAGGCTATCCCCACCTTTCGGCAGGTAACCAGTCAGCATATCGCAGAGACATATCAGGGGAACGTTGACGATATTTTTTTGGGCCTGCATGGTTATCGTACTGAGTCAGGAGTATGATCTATGTCAACGAGCCTCAATGAACTGGTAGACAAGGCGGAACGCATTGGTGTCATAGGATCACCATCATCCACGAGCGAGTTAGCCCTGGATATCCTGGCTAGAGCCGTCGGCAAGAAGCTCGTTGGGGAACTGGCGCTTTTCCGCTATGACCAGGATGGCCTTCCTCATTATGCGCTCGGCCAGATCACCGAGGTAAGTATGCGTAACGTCTGGCATGAAGACCCTACAATGCGTAGCTTGATTCGCCAGCGCGGGAGTATAGATACCATTAGCGAGCGCCAGGATACGCATCTTGGTGAGATGGCCATCAGTGCAGTGTTTGCCGCAGGCCCAAATGGGTATCGTCCCAGCATTCTGGGCACAGTTCCGTCTACTGGTACGCCAATCTGTCTTGCTAACGACGAAGTGTTGTCCGAGTTGCTCTCGCCCTATCGAGATCAGCTTTTCTACCTGGGCCATGTTTACGGCTCAAAACCACTTCTGCCGCTGTGGTTCAAACATTTTGGCAGTGGTCCACAAGGTGCTGGCGAAGCCTACCATCTAGGTATCTTTGGTAAGACTGGCTCCGGCAAGTCAGTACTGGCTAAGATGATTTTGCTGGCGTATGCCCGGCATCCGCAGATGGCAATTCTGGTTATCGATCCCCAGGGAGAGTTTGCTAAAGAAGTTAGCGGAGAAGCCGTACCTGGTGGATTTCATTTACCGATGAAATCAGTACTGCATAGATTGGGAAAATTCGCGCAGGTCTACGGCGTACAGGATCTGGTGCTGGATCAGTGGGAATTATTTGCTCGGATTCTCTACGAGTCACCGTTCTTTGAACAACTGAGCATACCGAAAGGTGACAATCGACAGTTAGCCGCAGGGGTGCTATCTGATCGTTTGCGGCGCACAAAGGTGGCGTTAAAAGAGTTGCATACGCGAGAGTCTTTTGGACGTGCCTGGTCCATTCTCGGCGATGAAAATGTCCAAAAGATCTTCTATCGTACCGATGGATCACGCGCACGGTTTCAGTCGGTATACAGTCAAGCTAACGAAGATTTTTTCTTCCAGAGTTACTGGCTTCCGGTGACAAGGCTTTTTCGAGAGGATCGACCGAAAGCTCGCAAAGTTGAGTCATTACTGACAGGCTTATTTAATCTGGATCAGGCACGACGACCTCTAGTTGTGATCGACCTGTCAGTGGAACAGGCAACTCAAACGACCAACAGTTTAGGGCCAATGTTTGATGAACATTCATCTCAGCCTCAGAACATCCAGTTGTTCTGGAATGAGACAATTCAGGCATTAGTGATCAAACGGCTGTTGGAAGGTATTCGTACAGCAGCAGAATATGCTTACAGGCAGAACCGTAGTCTTAATACTCTGGTGCTGATGGATGAAGCTCACCGCCTGGCGCCCCGCGAAAATCCAGATAGTGATGAGCAACGTACAATACGGAGTATTCTGATCGATGCCGCCCGTACTACTCGCAAGTACGGATTGGGGTGGATGTTCATTAGTCAGACCCTCTCCAGTTTGCATCGCGAAATTCTGGAGCAGTTACGCATCTTTTTCTTCGGGTTCGGTCTGGGTATGGGGACAGAATTCAAAGCGCTGAGTGAGCTGGTTGGAGGCCGAAGTAAAGCTCTCGATCTTTATCAGTTGTTCAGAGATCCGCATTCGTCATTCGATACAGGTAGTCGAGAGTATTCATTTATGACCATCGGTCCGGTTTCACCACTCTCATTTGCCGGGACACCGCTGTTCTTCAACGCCTTTAATAAGGTGGAAGACTTTTTGAAAACGAATCGGTTGGGAACGTAGAGGAAGCATGTTGCAGTACCTTCCTACGATGTTTTCTTCTACCTTAGCCCTACCTGCCCCCGCTACGGCGCACTATACCCGCGTACGATGACCCGCACCTCGGCGATGCCCAGGCTGTTGAGGAATTGGGTGTAGTAGGTTTCGGCATCACGGGCGGCCTGTGACAAAATGCCTGACTCGATAGCAGCTTCTACCAGTGCGGCTTTTGCCTCGGCGTCAACGGATTGAAAGAATTGTTCGAGTTCGGTGCGCGGGCAGATGAAGCCGGGACAGAAATCGGTATTTTCGATGATCCGACTGTTAGCCAGATCGAGGGTCACCTGATCGGTGAAGACTTGTGGCGCCGGTAGGGTGATCTGGACCCGGCGGCCATCGCTGCTCACCCAGACATCTTCGGGGCGCAGTTGACTCAGATCGATACCGGCGGGCACCCGGCCCCGGATCAGCACCAGAAACTCCTGGCGTACTCCCAGATTGCGCAAAAATGTCGCCCAGCCACCCGGCGCATCGAGATGGCGGATTTCCACACCGGCGTAGTGCTCGATGAAAATCTGCTTATTCACGCGCCGCACGGCCTCTATGATCTGCGGCCCCACAGTGGTGGTTGAGGTAGCCTGCGGCGCAGATGGATTCTGAAACGCCTGGATAACACTCCAGATCAAAAAGATCACCGCAGCAATGGCGAACCCGTTCCAGATCAGTTTCAACGTGCGCATAGATGCATCCACCTCACGCTACGGGGTGAGCGGTTCGATAACGACGCGACTAAAACCAAGATCATCGATCAGCCAGCGTTCGAGGCGGCGGTAGGCAACTTCGCTGGCGATGCTGATCAATCCCTGATCACCAGCAACGCGCTGTTTGATGTCGGCGCGGGCCTGGGCCAGGGCCTGATTCTGGGCCGCTGTGATCTGACTGCCGAGCCAGCGGCGCGACTCGCCGATCACTTCAATCTCAATTGGATTCGGTTCGCCGGAAACCGTAGCCCGCGGCAATTGAATAAACAGAGCATTGCCGTCACGCCGAATCTGGGCCTGGCTTAGATCAACGGCCAGGCGAACCTCGGCGGTCACTTTCAGCGTGATCTCATCACGGCCAAAGAAGCTCTGCGCTCCGCTCACTGTCGTGACGGTTGTGACCGGGAACTTGATCGCCAGCTCGATTGACGGATCGATCCGGCGTAGATCGGGCAGCGGAATGAGCGTCGGGGCAGCCGCTGCCTGGGTTGGTGGCAATGGGGTAAATGTCGGTGGTGATGTCGGCCACGGCTCGGCTGCGACGGGCGTCGCGACTGGCGCCGGGCTGTGCCAGCCGCTGTTGACGAACACGAGCAGACCAATTATCGCGAGCGCCACCACGCCGCTCACCAGCCATTGGATTGGGCGCTGTTCCATCATGCATTCCACATGCTGCTACGCACGCAGCATGACATAATCGGTCGTGACTGCCGCAAGACGTTCCAGATCGACCTCAGCCCCACTCCCCGGCCCGGTTGGGACACTGAGGGTACTGTCGGGGTTGAGAGTGAACGGGTTGGTCACAATGTCCTGGTGGAAGTAGCGGTCATTCGCGCTGATGTCGCCGGGCAGGCTAAAGTTGGGCAGACTGGCCAGCCCGACGTTGGCAGCCCGCCCGATGCCGGTTTCGAGCATGCCGCCGCACCAGACCGGGATGCCGGCGGCATGTGCCAGATCGTGAATTCGCCGGGCAGCCGTAAAACCACCAACCCGCGACGGTTTGATATTGATTACGCCGCAGGCACCCAACTCAATTGCCCAGCGGGCATGATCTGGCGAGACAATACTCTCATCGAGACAAATCGGCGTGCGGAGCAGCCGTTGAAGTTTGGCGTGATCGATGATGTCATCATGCGCCAGGGGCTGCTCGATCAGCAACAGATCAAACTCGTCAAGCCGGGCTAACTGATCGGCCTGGTCGAGGGTGTAGATGCTGTTGGCATCAACCTGCAAGCGCAGATCGGGCCAGCGCTCGCGCACAGCCCGTGTTGGCTCGACATCCCAGCCTGGTTTGATCTTGAGTTTTACCCGCTGGTAACCGGCATTGACGTAACCGGCGACCACATCAAGCAACGCCTCTATCGACTCCTGGACACCGACACTGACGCCAACTTCGACCCGTTGCCGGGTGCCACCGAGCATTGTGCTCAGGCTCGTACCCTGTGTGCGCCCGAACAGATCCCAGGCGGCGAACTCAAGACCGGCCCGTGCCATGCGGTTGCCGCGCACACGGGTAAAGATCGCATCCACCTCCTCTGGCCGGCTCAGATCACGCCCCAGTAGCATCGGGGCCAGAATCTCGCGCATCATCACCCAGGCGGTAGATTGGGTCTCTTCGTTGTACCACGGCCCCACGCCAACCGGAGCTTCGCCCCAGCCCACTACTCCATCACTGTGCAGGGTCACAATCACCGAATGATTGGCCTCTTCCCGCCAGCCGCTCGTCTCGAAGGGTGCCCGGTATGGCAACCGGATCCGTCGCAATTCGATGGCCTCAATCCGCATCAACGCACCTCCAACAGCTCCACTTCAAAGATCAGAGTTGCTCCCGGCGGAATCACACCGCCCGCCCCGCGATTGCCGTAGGCCAACGCCGCCGGAATAATTAACTGACGACGCCCGCCAACCCGCATACCGGCAACCCCTTCATCCCAGCCACGGATAACCTGTCCTGCACCCAGCGGAAAGACAAACGGTTCCCCACGGCTGAGCGAGCTATCGAACATACTGCCGTCGGTGAGCCAGCCGGTGTAGTGGACGGTTACGGTGCGACCGGCCATGGCGGTTGCCCCATCACCAACTGTTAGATCGGCGTATTGCAGGCCACTGGCACTGGTCGTATACCGATCAGCCGGCAGGTCTTGCGGCGCTTCCGGTGGGCCGGGCAAAACCTCAACCAGCTCAACATCGAAGGTCAGGGTTGCGTTCGGTGGAATCACCGGCGGATACCCCATCGCTCCATAGCCGAGATGGGGCGGAATAATCAACCGCGCCTTGCCACCAACCCGCATCAGGCCAATCCCCTCATCCCAACCGGGAATGACCATCCCGACACCGAGGGGAAAGCGGATCGGCTCACCACGCTCATACGAACTATCAAACACACTGCCATCGGCCAGCATCCCGCGATAGTGAACAGCGACAATCGCACCGGGTTGGGGCTGCTCGCCATCACCGGCCTGAATTTCGACGTACTGGAGGCCACTTGCTGTGGTCATGATCGACTCCTGTCTGTTGAAGCCCTGGCGGGCACGAATACATACTACTGACCTTCCGAATTGGAGATCAGCGGAAGATACATCGTCTGTTCAAGCGCGATGGCGAACAGGCGCGGCCAGTATTTGCCGGTGACGTAGATCAACCCACGCTCTGGATCGTAGGCAATCCCGTTCAGCACGTCGGCGGCAGCACGCTCGGTGGGCGAGAGTAATCCACTCAGATCGAGAATACCAGTTACCTGACCGGTGTTCGGATCGATGCGCACAATCTGGTCGCTATACCAGACATTGGCGAAAATCGCGCCGTTGATATACTCCAGCTCATTCAAGCGGTCACGTGGTTGATCGCCAATCCTCACCGTGACCGTGCGCTCAATCACAAGCTGGCCCGTCGTGACCGTCGCTTCCGGATCGATAAAGTAGAGCGTCGCTGTGCCATCGCTCATAATCAGCGACGAGCCGTCGTAGGTTAAGCCCCAGCCTTCACGCGGCATAGTTGCCGGTGGCACCGGATAGATGAATGAACCGATCTGGTTGAAGGTGTCAACATCATAGATCAACCCGCGCTGGTTCTGCCAGGTCAGTTGAAAGATGCGATCACCAATTCGGGCAATCCCTTCCCCGTAAAAGGTCGGATCGCCGAGGCCAACGCTGCGCAACACCCGACCGGTCTCCAGCTCCACTTCGCGGAGCGACGAATTGGCGTAGTCGCCGGTTCCTTCAAACAGCCGGCCCGGCCCGGCAACGATCAGCCCCTGAGTCCATGCGCGCGGATCGTGGGGATAGGACGCAACAACCCGATACGGTAACAGGGGTGGGGTCTGAGCTGTGGTGTCGGCGGCGCCGACCAACGGCAACATCAGATGGGTGGCAGTCGGGGTGGGGGCCGGCACCTCGGCCAGGGGAGTTGCGATCAGGGTGGTTGGTGTTGGTGCAGGCTGATTGACGGGTGCAGAACCACACCCGACCAACAGACCTATCATCACCAATACCAGCCAACGCAACCGGTTCACGGGTACGCCCTTTCTGGTTTCATGCAAGCGGCATCTCAGCGACCCTTCAGCCTGTCTCGTTGTAGCCCAGGCTGAACAACAACTGCAAGCAGACCACTATTCGGCAGTGGTATTGTACCATCTTCAGCCGTGGTTGGAATACGTTGCGGCGGATACTTCCCCGCAGGGTTGCAACGTCATTCTCTGCCATCTGGTTGACAGATCATCACTACGCAAGGGAAAGAAATCCTCTTCAAAAGAGCCGTTCTTGTGCTACGATCATGGCTACAGACATCCAGTTTATCAGCGCAAGGAGGCGCGCCATGACGAACAAAACAAAAACGGCCGTTCCGGTCGAACAAGAAATTCGCTACTGGATGCGCACACCGGCTATCACCATCAACCTGGCCGCGCCACTCAGCGAAGCGCTGGCCCTGATGCGCGAGCACGACATCAGACGGCTACCAGTGGTGGTTGATACAGGTGAATTGCGCGGTATTATCACACAAGGCGATATTCGTGGCGCCGATATTATGCGGGTTGCCGGTCTCGATCCGGTCGATATTGCCCATGCTCTGCGAAATGTAAAGGTCTACGAGGTTATGACCGAAGACCCGATTGCGGTCACCCCGGAAACCGGTCTGCGCGAGGCGGCATTGTTGATGATCGAGAACAAGATCGGCGGTTTACCGGTGATTGACGAAAACAAGCGTGTGATTGGCATCATCACCGAGAGCGATCTGTTCGAGGCGCTGGTGCAGCAGCTTGA
>NZ_DAOUBI010000206.1:0-62631 GCF_034432675.1 Chloroflexus sp.
GGTGATGAAGCGCACGGTTGGTGACACGCTCCGTTCGCGCAAGCGCAGTCTGCCGCGGCGTGAGCCGATCAGCAACGGATTGGTCTATACTATCCATCGGTACGTGCGTCTCGATTGATCCGATCGTTGCAACAAAGCAGGCTTGGATAGTTAAAAAATGCCTGATCGCCAGGAAGATCAAGTTTTATCTATGGTCGGCCTCTCTCTATCTCATCTTCGACAGCGTATGCCAGCTTTTTCAAAATAGCCCAGAGGATTTGATAAAGGAAAGGTGTATTTGATTGTTCATCCAGAATGGAGCCAATGTTACCTACATCAAGAATGAGCATATCTTTGTTCGATTGCAATCTAGTTTTAAGATGATACAAAATAGAAGACTTTCCTGCACGCTTCTGACCGTAAATGATCACGCACTTACTTTGATGGTATGAGCTTTGTAGGGTTTTAGCAATATTAGCAATCAATTCATCTCGACCAAAAAACATGTCGGGGTTGCTGACAATTCAACCTTCGGCATACGCTGCGTAGGGGTGTTCGATTTCCTGGAATTCAGGAATTGAGTGTACGTTTCTCTCCGATCCTGTAAGATTTTGAATTGCTCTGGCGAATGGTTGGTCATGAGCTGGTGGTGGAGTAGACACGTTAGAAATTATAGACAATGTTCGTATTTCATCTGCCTGGAAACTTGTTCGTTTCACTAGTCAGCCACTGATCGAATCAGTTACAATTGTAATAATCTCTTCATCGCGATTTATCGTTATATGATCAGTGCCAATTTCGGTAATAACTCCTGTGAACTCCTTTCCCGTTTTTAGTTTGAGGGTGATTATATCACCGAGAGATGCCTGTCTTTGAATGATTTGACTAATTGTCTGATTCATAGGCGTCACCAGAATATTCAATTCGTCCAGGTGGATGAAGTGTGCTCTTTGACAGAATCTCTCCCTCGCCGTGGTGCCGGGCAGAGGTTTTCGTGCTTAAGAGAATACTAACCGTCAATATAGTTCATGGTAACGCATTTCTTGATAGAAAGCAATGGGTTTGATCAGGGTGTCCCTTCTTGCGCATCAATTTGCTATAATGCTTACCATGTGTTCTTGCGATAAATGAGGCCAGTCTGTGAGTAAGCGCTATCTTCTCGCGATTGATCAGGGTGGTAGTGGCAGTCGGGCGGTGATTTACGATCCCGATGGCCAGGTGCGTGGTTATGGCTATCGGCCTGTGGGGCGCGTGTATCCACAACCGGGGTGGGTCGAGCAGCGTCCGGCAGCGATTGCCCGCAGTGTCGCTGAAGCAATTCAGGAAGCGTTAGGGCGGGCCGGTGTGCGGGGAAACGAACTGCTGGCCTGTGGGATCACCTCACAACGCGATACAGTCTTTGCCTGGCACGCGACCAGTGGTCGACCGATTGGGAATGCCATTGCATGGCAAGACCTGCGCACGGCGCCAATGGTAGCAGCGTTAGATCAGACCCCGTTAGGGCCGCAGCGTCGCGAGCGGTTGGGTCAGTTTCCCGGTGCGTATGCCGGGGCAATGCATATGGCCTGGCGGATGCAACACGATGCAGCCTTTCGTCGCGCTGCTGAACGTGGGGTGTTGCGCGTGTCGCTGGCCGCGGGTTGGATCGTGCGGGCGCTTGGTCAACCCTGCGAACATGCGCTTGATCATTCGCTGTTGCAGGCCATGACGGTCTACGATCCGCGCCGACGTGCACTGTGGGATGAGTGGATTGACGCCTTGAATCTGCCGCGCGCAGCGTTACCGGTTGCCCGTCCAACCATCCATCATTTTGGCGATCTGGCCGTGGATGGAGCGATGGTGCCGGTGCTGGCAATGATTACCGATCAACAATCGGCGCTGTTTGGTTATGATTGTCGTGCACCGGGCCAGGCCGCGGCGACGCACGGGACAGCATCATTTGTGAATGCGGTGATTGGTTCCTCACCACCACTCCAGGGCATCTGTAAGACCTACCTGGCCTGGGAGATTGCAGGTGTGGCAACCTATGCCCTCGAAGCCGATATGACCACAACCGGCGCGGCTGCGAACTGGCTACGTGAGCTTGGTCTGGTGCGGCGGGTGACCGATCTCGACCGTCACGCTGCCCGGGTTTCGGATAGTGGTGGGGTCGTGTTTGTGCCGGCGTTGAATGGGTTAGGCGTACCCAGTGAAGACCGGAGCGCTCGTGGTGCTATTTTTGGGTTGGCGCTAGGGGTGGATGTTGGTCATATCGCCCGGGCATTCTACGAAGCTATTGGCTTTCAGTTGGTTGATATTCTGGCGACGATGAAGGCCGAAGCCGGGATTACCGTAGAAGAGTTGCGCGTAGGGGGTGGTCTGGCTGCCAGTGATCTGGCCTGCCAGATTCAAGCCGATCTGAGCGGGGTTACCCTGGTGCGAGCGGCTGATACCGAGACGACGGCACGTGGCGTGGCGTTGCTGGCCGGGATTGGAGCCGGGGTCTGGTCGCAAGAATCGCTACCGCCCCTAATTGATGAGCGCGCCCGGCGTTTTGTACCGCGCCTTTCACCTGCTGAGCGATCTGTGCACAACGAGCGGTGGCAGAAGGCCATAGAGCGGGTGCGCGGATGGGTGAAGGTATAAGCGACGTTCAGCGCCGAAAATATCTTGCGTCGCATGTCAATTTCGTGCTTGATAGCGGTTGCTGAAGCTACCAACACCTTCTATAATAGAGAAACGATTGCAATAACGTTACAGTAATCGCATGCACTACTACCGGGTGAGGTGGCTCATGGGTTTGATCAAACGGGTCGGTACTAAAGCTGTCAATGCCCAACCTGCCGATACCGGCGCTCCTGCTGAGGAAGGGACGCGCCAGATCAGCCCTGCTGCTCATCCCGCGGCGGCAGATGAGGGCACACGCCAGATTGAGTCCCGACCGGCCAGCCAGTCGGCACCGGCTATGCCGACAATGCTTAGCCCCGGTACCCTGTTGCAGGGGCGTTATCAGGTTGAGGCTCCGGTTGGAGTTGGCGGTATGAGCGTGGTGTATCGCGGGCGCGATCTACGCTTTAAGGATGTCGTTCGCTACTGTGCAATCAAAGAGATGGCGCAAAGCGCCCCCGATTCGCAGACCCGTCTGCTGAACCTGAAGAACTTTCAGCGTGAAGCTGGTTTGCTGGCGACCCTGCAACATCCGGCCATTCCCAAGGTGTATGACTTTTTTGAGGAGAATGGGAAAGTTTACCTCGTGCTGGAATTTATTCCGGGGAAAGACCTGGAGACGGTACTGGAGGAGCACGGTAAACCGCTTGATGAAGCGCGGGTCGCACGCTGGGCACTGCAAATCTGTGATGTGCTCTCGTATTTACATAATCATAAACCAGAACCGATTGTCTTCCGCGATATGAAGCCGTCTAATGTGATGGTAGTCGGCGATGATCGGATTGTGTTGATTGACTTTGGAATTGCACGTAATCTCAATCGGGTTGACCGCAAAGGCACCATGATCGGCACCGAGGGCTATTCACCTCCTGAACAGTACCGTGGCGTTGCTGAGCCGGTTGGTGATATTTATGCGCTGGGAGCTACTCTGCACCACTTGTTGACGAATATCGATCCGCGTCTCGAAACACCCTTTACGTTTCAAGAACGCCCGATCCGTCAGATCAACCCAACTGTTTCACCGGAGATGGAAGCGGTCGTTGCACGTGCGCTTGAATATGATATGGCAGCGCGCTGGCAGAGTGCCGAAGAGCTTCGACAGGCGTTGTTAACAGTGCCTTCACTGGCCGGGGCCGGTACGGCTAAGCCAACGGTATCAGTGCCGGCTGTCCTTAAGGGTGCGCAGACCACCGAACTGGTCTGGCGGTTTAAGTTTGAAGATGAAGTGCGTTCGTCACCATTTGTCAGTGGCGGTTTAGTCTTTGTTGGGTGTTACGATACCAACATTTACGCCCTTGATGCAACGCGCGGTGAGTTTCGCTGGAAATATGCGACTGAGGGTGGGATCAGTTCGTCGCCAGCAGTCTGGCAGGATATGGTGTATATCGGTTCAGAAGACGGTGCACTCTACGCCCTCGATATGCGGCGTGGTGGTGTGCGTTGGACGTTTCGGACCGGCAAGGCGATCCGCTCATCACCCCGGATTGATGATCGGGTGATCTTTGTTGGCTCCGATGATCAGCATGTCTATGCCATTGACGGTCTGCGTGGTACGTTGATCTGGAAATACCGCACCTGGAACCCCATTCGTTCGTCAGCCTGTATCAATGGCTCTTCTGTCTTTATCGGCGGTGACGACGGGAATGTCTACTGTCTTGATAGCCGTACCGGTTCAGTGAAATGGAAACAGCGGACGCAACAGCCGGTACGTTCGTCGCCGGCGCACAGTGATGGCCTGGTCTTTGTCGGTTCACTTGATCAGAACCTGTACGCCCTCGATGCCGAAGGTGGCTGGCCGGCCTGGCGCTTCCGTACCGGCCATTACATCAACTCATCGCCCTTTGTGGTTGGGACGCGGGTCTTTGTGGGTGGTGTCGATGGCGTGATGTACGCGCTTGATACCAAAAATGGCCGCCTGGTCTGGAAGTATGAAGTTGGAAGTCAGATCACATCCTCACCACGGGTAGAAGGTGGTCGGCTCTATTTTGGTGCGGTTGATCAGGCTGTCTATTGTCTTGATGCCGGTAGTGGGCAGTTGATCTGGAAATATCCAACCGAAGGGGCGATTGTCTCAACCCCGATGATTGTCAATGGCATTGTCTACATCGGTTCCATGGATCATCATCTCTACGCTTTGAAAGCGTAAGTTCGATAGAGTGAAGGGAATTAGAGCTTATGTCGGATGAAACATCTCCTGCACCGGACGAAACGCCGACCGAACCGTTAAGTCAGGCCGACATTGAAGCTGAACGCCAACGGCAGCAACACCTGACATTGCCAGAAGAGGATGGTACCCGCAAAATCGGGCAGGATTATCAGCCAGCTCTCACGTTACGCCGTTCAGCGCAGGGGTTTGCCGCCGCTGCACTACGTGACATTGGTCGTGTACGTGAAGCAAATCAGGACTGTGCTATGGCTACGATCATGACCTTACCGCGTGAGGAGAGTGATGTTACAGTAGGCCTATTCATTGTCGCTGATGGTATGGGAGGCCATCAGGGTGGTGAGGTGGCCAGCCGCCTTGCAGTGCAGACGGTGCTCACCAGCGTGCTTGAGCGGCTGGTGTTGCCGGTGATTGAAGATGGTTTGCTCGAAGCGTTGCAGCCGTTGATGATTGAGGCTGTGCAGGAGGCAAACGCGGCGATCTGGCGGGAAGCCCAGGCGACCGGTTCCGATATGGGTACCACCTGTACCGCCGCTCTGGTGATCGGGAACGGCCTGTACATCGCTCATGTAGGTGACTCTCGGTGCTATGTGTACGAACCGGGTGGATTACGTCTGCTGACAACCGATCACTCGACGGTGGGGCGTCTGATTGCATTAGGACAGCTCGACCCCGAAGAGGCGCGTGATCATCCCCTGCGTAATCAGCTTTACCGTACCGTCGGGCAACAATCACAGGTGGCTGTGGATTTTGTCTACCACCAGTTGACCAACTGCTCGCATCTGATTCTCTGTAGTGATGGTCTGTGGAGTCTGGTTGAGGAAAAAGCTATCGAGCAAGCGCTGCGTCATAGTCCCTGGCCTCATGATGTCTGCCGTGAATTGATTGCATTAGCAAATCTGGCCGGTGGTGATGACAATATCTCGGCAGTGGTTGTTTCTTTACCGCTCGACGAGGCTTAACTATGAGTAGGGTTGATGTGCGAATTACACCCAGCCGGAGTATTTTACCGGCTATTCAGGAGCCACAGGTACTTTATGCCCTTGTCGAGCTTTCAGCGCAGAGTGGTGCAACCAAGATGCCGCGTCTGCCGCTCAACTTGTGCCTGGTGATCGACCGCAGCTCATCAATGCGCGGTGAGCGTCTCCAACAGGTCAAGCAGGCAGCGATGCAGATTCTCGATCTGCTGGGTGATCACGAGAGTTTTGCGCTGGTCACCTTTAATGACCGAGCTGAAGTTGTAGTCTCAGCGCAACTGGCGCGAGCACGGGCCGAAATCAAACGCCAGATCAGCACTATCGAAGCTGCGGGTGGTACCGAGATGGCAACTGGCCTGGCGCTTGGTGTGCAGGAATTACAACGAGCGATGATGCCACGTGCCGTCCATCGCCTGTTACTCCTCACCGATGGCCGCACTTATGGCGATGAGGGGCGCTGTGTAGAGATTGCCCGTCGTGCGCAATCACGGGGTATCGGGATTACGGCTCTCGGCATTGGGAGCGAGTGGAACGAAGATTTGCTCGAAACCATTGCGGCCCGTGAGAATAGTCGTACTCACTACATTACCTCCGCGGCGGAAATTACCAAAATCTTTACCGCCGAAGTTGAGCGGATGCACAACATCTTTGCTCAGGATGTCCATGTACGAGCCACATTGCCCCCCCAATCCCTACTCCGCTCGCTTGATCGCGTGCGTCCATACATTGGGCCATTGCCAGTTATTGAAGAGGCCGATTTTGTTTGGACAGCAGCACTCGGCGATTGGCCTGAAAATGATATACAAGCGTTGCTGATGGAGCTGGTTGTTCCCCCATTTCCGGTTGGTCGCCATACGCTGCTTCGTCTTGGCTTGCGCTACCGTACACCTGGAAGCGATGGATCAATTGCAAGCCACGAGCAAACCCTCACCGTGATAACCCGCGATCCTAATGAAGTCAGCGATGAGGTTGATCCAACGGTCAAGCACTGGCTAGAACGACTGGTAGCCTATCGGCTTCAGGCCAGTGCTTGGCAGGCGGTCGAAGAGGGTAAGCTCGAAGAAGCAACCCGGCGGTTGCAAATGGCCGGTACGCGGTTGTTTGAAGCAGGTGAAGTTGATCTGGCCCGTACTGTTCAGGAAGAAGCAACCCGTCTGCTGCGTTCCGGGCAGGCAAGTGCAGAAGGTCGCAAGCGGATTAAATACGGGACACGTGGCCTGATTGGGCGCGAAGGGCAATCGTAGTCTGGAGTAGAGACCAATGGTGATTTGCAGCCACTGTCAGGCACAACAACTCGATGGAACCATCTTTTGTTCGGTTTGTGGGGCCAGTTTGCTTCACGCAAAACCTGTACGCCAGACAACGGCCTCTCTGAATCGTGCGGCTGCTGAAGCTCTCCACCTGGATAGTGGTGAGGCTACCATTGTGCCGGTGCCGGCCATGGAGACCAAAAGCGCCTCAATTGCACTGGTGGTCTTGAGTTCAGGACGGCGTATTGTTTTGCCGGTTACGCCTGAGCTGGTGATTGGGCGCAAAGATCAACAACGCAACTTCTTTCCCGATGTTGATTTGAGTCTTGATGGGGGCTACGATGCCGGTGTTTCGCGCCGCCATGCCCGTATTGTCTGTCGCGACGGCAGCTATGTTCTCGAAGACCTGGGCAGTTCCAACGGAACGTTTTTGAATCGCCAGCGGGTGTCACCAGATCACCCTATGCCGCTGCACCATGGTGACGAAATACAGTTCGGTATGCTGTTGGTGCGATTTGAAATAAACGGATAAGATACATTCTTTGCGGAGGCTTCTGTATGCCGAAAACAGTCATTCTTCATCTCACCGGCGAAGATCCGCTGCTGGCCGATATTGATCAAGAGCCGCAGCCCGGCGATCTCTTCATAAAAGTGACAAATATGCGCAAACGTGATGGCAAGCCGGTGCCGTATCTGGCTGCCGGTGTACAGGCCGTGATTTTCCCCTGGCATCGCATCACCTTCATCGAATTGATGCCGAGTGAAGAAGAACGCAGCCAGGTTATCGATTTCTTCCGCCAGTGAACGCGCCATGGTCACATCTGCATCCTCCGGCGAGTGATCTCTTCTATCGCCGTGATGATCCGAACGACCAACGCCTGGGTGAATTGGTTATTCCCGGTACAGTCGGGTATGATGCTGCTCAGGTCGTGATTCTCGGTTGTCCGCAGGACATCGGCGTGCAGCGCAATCGTGGTCGGCCCGGTGCTGCACAGGGGCCGACCGCAATTCGGCGTTGTCTATACCGCCTGGGTATTACCGGTTTGCAACATCTTACGATCTGCGATCTCGGTGATGTCGATACTACCGGCGATCTCGAAACGATTCATGCGCGTCAGCAGGCTCTGGTAGCGCGTATCATTGCCGATGGAAAGTTGCTCATTTCGCTTGGCGGAGGGAATGACATCAGCTTTCCCGATATGGCGGCGATGGCAGTGGCAGCTCCGCCACCGCCGCTGGCAATTAATGTCGATATGCATTACGACGTGCGGGCCGATCAACCGGCAAATAGCGGTACCCCCTATCGGCAACTGATTGAAGCAGGTCTGATTGCACCACAACGCTACTGGGTATGTGGGGTGCAGCCATTCGCCAATGCACCCGCGTATACCGAATACCTGCGCACACGAGGCTCAACGATTATCGAGTTGAACACTGCCCGTCACTATGGGGTTGCCGATACAATGCGGTCTCTACTCGCTACGAGTGATGCCGGGAGCATCGGCTGGGGTTTTGATCTCGATGTGGTACAGGTTGCCGAGGCGCCTGGAGTTAGCGCCCCCAACCCACTCGGTATGCGCGGTGATGAACTGGTTGCGTTGGCAACGCTGGCTGGTGCTGAGCCACGCACACGCCTGATCGAATTCAGTGAACTCAATCCCCAATATGATATTGATGATCGTACTGCTCGCCTGGCGGCAGTTGCGATCTGGCACGCTCTGGTAGCCTTTGCGACTCATCGTGGAGGAGGCAGACGTTAATATCTGTTACGGTTTTCCCTGCCGGTCACGTCTTTCTGTCCGGATCATTGGTATCAGGACATACATCGAGAGGTTTGCCATGAGCGTTGTATCTTCCCCGGCCTATCGGCGTGCCCTTCAGTTCATTACCCTCATGGGTGTCGTGAGTCTGCTGGCCGATATGGTCTACGAGGGTAGCCGAAGTCTGAGTGGTCAGTATCTGGCATTGCTCGGTGCCAGTGGTGCGGTTGTGGGGTTGACAGCAGGGATTGGCGAGCTGATCGGCTATGGGTTGCGTCTGGTCTTCGGTTATCTCAGCGACCGTACCCGGCGCTACTGGTTGCTGACCATCCTTGGCTATAGTTTGACGGTTATTGCAGTCCCGTTGCTCGCTTTAGCCAACGCATGGCCATTAGCGGTAGGATTGTTAATGGTTGAGCGTTTGAGCAAAGCGTTACGCAGTCCGGCGAAAGACACCCTGATCTCATACGCTGCTGATCGAGTAGGTGCCGGTAAAGGCTTTGGGCTGCACGAAGTGCTGGATCAGATTGGCGCAGTACTGGCGCCGCTGCTGCTGGCTGGAATCCTGGCATTCAGTGGGAGCTTTCAACTGGCGTTTGGGGTATTGATTATTCCCGGCCTGCTCTGCATGATGGTCTTGTTGATGGCACGGATGCGCTTTCCACAGCCTGCTGATTTAGCGCGACACACCCCGGCAATAACCACAACCGGCTTTTCGCGTCAGTTCTGGTATTACCTGGCCGGCGTTGCCCTCTTTGCGGCGGCCAGTGTAGATTTTGCGCTGGCTGCCTATCATCTACAGCGCTTGCAAATCGTTCAGTCGGCAGTTATTCCGGCGTTGTACGCGCTGGCGATGACGGTTGATGCTGTTGCTGCGTTCGGCTTTGGCTTGCTCTACGACCGGATTGGCCTTGGCGCATTGGTTGGGGTAACCGCTCTGGGAGCTTTGAGCACCCCACTTCTCTTTAGTGACGGTCTGCTTACCGTTATCATCGGTGTTGTTCTTTGGGGGGCAGTGTTAGGAGCGCAAGAGTCGATCTTGCGCGCTGCGGTAGGCCAATTGGTGCCACCTGATCGACGCGGCGCGGCGTATGGCCTGTTTCACGCCGGTTTTGGTGTGAGCTGGTTTGTCGGCAGCGCTTGTCTTGGTTTGTTGTATGATAGAGCACTACCGGCGCTGATTGGTGTCTCGGTGGCGCTCTACCTGGGGTCGGCGCTGGTGTTGTTCTACGTTGCCCGTCGGCAATGATGTCGGCGGTTCGCTACATAGATATTGGTTGACCTCGACAGTCGCAAGATGCGATCCCTCCGTCCCGCTGTGCGAGGGATTGCCATTTCGGCAACGAGGCCGGGATCGGTATGAATACGCTGGTTGTTGATATCCTGTTGCCGCTAATAACGGCAAGTCTGCTTGCGTTCTGGGTTGGGTGGGGAATTGCACGACTCCTGCTCCCGTCTGTACTTCAGCCATGGCGAGCGTTGCTGGCGCCCCTGATGGGATACGCACTGACGATAGTCATTGGGTATTGGGTCGTACGTTTTCTCGGTGGATTAGGGTTGGCACTGGGCATTCTTTTGCCGCTCGGTGGTTTGTGTAATGTGCTGGCATGGTGGCGATACGGCCCACCGCGTATATCCATAGCCCTGCGGCAGTACTGGCCGGCACTTCTGGTGGCAGGAGTTGGGATCATTATCGGTGTCGCACCGTTATTGAGTTATGGCTACTCGGCACCGATTGGTGAAGGTTGGGATATTGAAAATTACTGGCCAACCGCTCGTTACCTCAGCCGGGGGCCGGTAAGCGCAATTGCCACCGCTCCGGCTAATCCACTACGCGATCTGAATGCCAGTCCACCCCGGATCGGGTTAACTCTTGGGTTCAGCATCTGGCAGGGAAGCGTTGATCTGCTCGGTGGCAGTGAACCGCTAACCAGCTTTGCCCCGCTGCTGGCCTGGTTGCGGGCATTGGGTGGTGTCGGTATATACGTGCTGTTACAGGTTGTCTTCGATTTGCAGCGCTGGTCGGCAACCATTGCTGCGTTACTGTCCGTGCTCAATGGTCTCTTACTGTGGGTGAGTTTCTTCAACTTCGGAATGCAGCTTGCCGCCTGGCCGCTAATACCGTTGGCAATCATAGTAGGGCTTGCTGCTGTTCAGGCTCCCCGGTTTGGCGAGGGATTGGTTGCAGCGGCCATCGGCCTGGTGGCGTTGCCGATTACCTACTATCCGGCGCTTGGCCCGGTTGGTCTGATGGCGGCAGGCATTGGGATTGTTACACTCTGGCAAACGCAAGACCGCTGGCGAATGATCAGACAGGCGGTGAGTCTCATCTTGTTCATCCTCCTTCTTGCTTTGCCCACGATACCAGACTATTTTGCCGGATTTAATTACCGCTACAGCCTACCTTTAACCACTCTTGGCCTCTTTCGCTTTGTGCCACTGAGTGATATTGTTGGGCTAACCCCCTTTCGTTTGCGTGCTGCACCCGAACCATTGAATCCGCTTACCGGGGCGGCTGCGCTGATGATGATAGGACTGGCCGGTTATGCACTTGTTATAACCCCTCAACGTGCACGCTGGATCGGGATGCTTCTCGGCGTGATCCTGTTTCTGCTCTATTTGCGTTTTGGTTCAGGGTATCACTACGGTTACCTCAAAGCAGCAGCCTACGTAGGGTAGCTTGCTGTCGTACTAGCCGTTGCCGGTTTGCAAGCTCTGGTTGAGCGATGGATGCAGCCGATGTACCGGTGGTGCCTGATCAGCATTGTTGGTGTGGCGTTATGTGTCGGGGCTTCCATCGCAGTTACTGCTGTGCGTGTTGTTATCGACCATTGGGAGCGCCCTGGTCTCTTTGCCGATACCCTGCCGGCATTACGCGATTTGCGGCAGGTCGTACCGGCAGGGAGTAGCGTATTTCTGTCGGGAGATCCACGAGTGCAGGGTGTGAACAGTGCGTTGGCAGCTTACTTACTCGATCATGCTGCTGTGTACGGTGCGGTGCGTACCGGCTATGCAACGTCGGTAGCGACAAATAGTTCCGGTATCGGTGACTATGTGCTCTTGCATCGTGACGAAGACCCAACAATATGGGGTATTATCGAATCTCCGATCTGGCAAAGCAATACATACGCCCTCTATCGAAAGCCAGCATCGGTGATTGCCCATTTACCTCTCGATCAATTGCTGCGCGTTGATCAGGCAATGACGCTGTCTGTTTCTGATCGACGTTTGGGACTGAACGAAATACCTTCTGCCAGCGAACCAGATGAGCGCTGGTTGACCCTCCAGGTTGCGACGTTGGCCGAGAGTGGCCTGAGCATTGATGGTCGCACGTATCGCGTCCCGGCAGGGCGAAGCTGGTTAACGGTTGGCCCTCTGTTGAGTTCGCGGGCAGTAGCAGTGCGTCAGCACAGAGCCGAACCGATCCTGCTTCAGAGTGCGTTGCTAACAACCGATCCACCGGTTGTTCGTGGGCGATTACCCCATAATGTCGTGCTACAGGCAACCAGTACGGCAGACGACTTGCGCATAACAACATCACTGACGATGTTCAACCCGGACAGTGGGCCGGTGGTTGCCGCTATTGAGTTGTGGGATCGACGACAGGGGTATTTCTTCGGGCGCTACGGGTTGCGCGTACCGGTTAATGCTACCATCCAGCAGCAAACGATCACTATTGATCTGCGTGATGGGACGGCAATTGCCGTTGATGGGGCTGGTGAACCATTACCACTCGGTGTTCAGCAAGGTGTACGACAACCCGGCGCTTACACAGCCCGGCTCTGGCTCGGTACCGATCAGCGTGCTCTGCTGACGCCGGTAGACCTCTTTGCATTCACTATCGATCAGGCCGGCAATGTTACACTCGATTGGGTCGCGCAACATCCGCTCCTTACGACAGCAATGAACCGTCCTGTCTATCCTCTTAACATTCGTTTTGGGGATGATATGCTGCTGCGCGGGTACGATCTGAGTGCCGGGCGGGTAACGGCTGGTGAAAGCATTGCCATCACGCTGTGGTGGGAAGCAGTGCGTGGCAATCTCGATGAACGGAGTATTATGCTGCATCTCCGCAATGATCGCAATGAACGCATTGCTGATGTCGATGGCCCACCGGCAGCCGGAGGACGCCCAACCAGCCTCTGGCAGGCGGGTGAAGTGGTGATCGATGATCGTCGTTTGACCATTCCGGCTGATCTACCTCCGGGCCGTTACTGGCTTGTGATTGGGAGCTACCGCTGGCCCTCCCTCGAACCGCTACCGGTCGCAGGTACTGATACAACCGTCTAGCGCATCCCGATTGAAGTGGTGGCTCCGGCCATGATTGCCGGTCATTAAACCGGCGCAGTGGCTTGGGGCACACACCTGTCAGCACTTGCCCAACAATCCTGGGTGGTAGCAACAGGGGCTGTAACTGAACTCCGTGCAATCTGTAACAACTTTTGGTACAATACGAGGGAGCGTACCACCACAATAGAACTACTGTAGTACGGCCTCCATGATGTCGATCACAGTGCGGTAGCACTGATGTATCAATGGCGATGCAGGCGCAGTGAGCATGAAAGAGCATGGCTATGACCAGGAACACTCTCACCGTAACCGACAACCGCACCGGTAAAACGTACGAGATTCTCATCGAGAACAACACCATTCGGGCAACCGATTTACGCCAGATCAAAGTATCGGAAGACGATTTTGGTTTGATGTCCTATGATCCGGCTTACCTCAATACTGCATCCTGTAAGAGTAGCATCACCTACATCGACGGTGATAAGGGGATTCTAGAGTATCGAGGTTATCCAATTGAGCAACTGGCCGAGCAGAGTTCGTATCTTGAGGTTGCGTACCTGCTGCTGTACGGGGAACTCCCCTCAAAGGAACGCCTGGCCTGGTGGGAATACCGGATCAGCCGGCATCTCTTCATCCACAACAGCCTGGTAGAGCTGATTCAAGCGTTCCGCTACGACGCCCATCCAATGGGTATTCTCATCAGCTCCGTAGCGGCAATGTCCACACTGTACCCCGAAGCCAAGAACATCCATGATCCGGCTGTACGCGAAAAGCAAATCTGGCGTATTATTGGTCAGATCCCGACAATTGCTGCCTTTGCCTACCGCCACCGCATCGGTCGTCCATTCAATTTGCCCGATAGCTCGCTTAGCTACACCGCTAATCTACTGTACATGATGGACTATATGAACCAGCGCGAGTATGAAGTGAATCCGGTGCTGGCCAAAGCGCTGGATGTGCTCTTCATCTTACATGCCGATCACGAGCAGAACTGCTCTACCTCGGTCATGCGTAGTGTTGGTTCAAGCCACGCTGATCCGTACAATGCGCTGGCCGCTGCCGCTGCCGCCCTCTACGGTCCTCTCCACGGTGGTGCCAACGAGGCGGTGTTGCGCATGTTGCAGCAGATCGGCCATCCAAAGAACGTGCCGGCATTTATCGAGCGGGTGAAGAAGGGTGAAACGCGCCTCATGGGCTTTGGGCATCGCGTTTACAAGAATTACGATCCGCGAGCCAAGATCATTCGTAAGATTGCTCATGAGGTTTTTGCCGCTACTGCTGCCAATCCGTTGCTTGAGGTCGCAATGGAACTTGAGCGGATTGCGCTGGAAGACGAGTACTTTGTTTCGCGCAAACTCTATCCGAATGTGGACTTCTACAGCGGTCTGATCTATCAGGCACTGCGTTTCCCAATCGAGTACTTCCCCTTCCTGTTCGCAATTCCACGCGCTTCAGGTTGGCTGGCCCAGTGGATCGAGATGCTCGGAGACCCGGAACAGAAGATTACCCGACCGCGACAGGTCTATGTTGGCCCACAGCGGCGGGATTATGTGCCGATTGATCAACGATAATTGAACGGTTATCATCAGGGCGGTCGTCAGGCCGCCCTGATGATTCGATAGCCGGTTGGGTGAGGATAAAGAAGATGGGTGAAGCCGAGGGTGCTGTCGTGGGTAGCAATTGAGCTATCGTATCTGAAGGTTAAGAGTACCCTTACTGACAGATATAGCTCGCAGGGCGACTAAACGGTTGCCCTGCGAGTTATGTTCGCGGTAGTATAGTGTAGAAAGTATTATGCGAGCCTACACCTTAAACGCACTACGACCAGCGTATCGGGCAGCGCTTCCCAGTTCCTCCTCGATCCGCAGCAGTTGATTGTACTTGGCAATTCGGTCGGTACGCGCCGGAGCACCTGTCTTGATCTGACCGGCATTTGTTGCTACCACCAGGTCGGCAATCGTAACGTCTTCGCTCTCGCCGGAACGGTGCGATACCACTGCCGTCCATCCGCTGCGCTGGGCCAGTTGGATTGCACTCAGCGTCTCGGTGAGCGAACCGATCTGGTTGAGCTTGATCAGAATGGAGTTGGCTGCTTTGGCCTCGATTGCTCGCTGAAGCCGTTGCACATTCGTGACCAAGAAGTCATCGCCGACCAGTTGAACGCGGTCGCCCAGCTTTGCTCGCAACAGTGCCCAACCTTCCCAGTCGTCTTCGGCCAGACCATCTTCGATAGAGATGATCGGATAGCGATTGACCAAATCAACCCAGTAGTCAACCATCTCGGCGCTGGAAAGCGAACGGCCTTCGCGCTTGAGATGATACTTGCCATCCTCAAAAATCTCGGTTGTCGCCGGGTCGAGGGCGATAACGATCTGCTCGCCAGGGCGATAGCCGGCCTTCTCGATAGCTTCCATGATCAGTTGCAGCGGGGCGTCGTTGGTAGGCAGGCTAGGGGCAAACCCACCTTCGTCGCCAACCGTCGTGCTGAAGCCGCGGTCGTGAATGACCTTCTTCAACATGTGATAAATCTCGGCACCCCAGCGCAGACCCTCGCGGAAGCTCTCGGCACCGACCGGCATAATCATAAACTCTTGAAAGTCGGTGCTGTTCGTGGCGTGCTGACCGCCGTTCATGATGTTCATCATCGGCACCGGCAGTACGTGGGCATACACACCACCCAGGTAGCGGTAGAGGGGCAGGCCAAACGCAGCCGCAGCCGCCTTCGCCGACGCCAGCGAGACACCCAGAATGGCGTTGGCACCGAGCTTGCTCTTGTTGGGCGTGCCGTCGAGCGCGATCAGTTCCTGGTCAAGGGCAATCTGGTCAGCAGCGTCGAAGCCGATCAACGCTTCGGCAATGTCTTCGTTGACCGCCTGTACGGCTTTCAGCACCCCCTTGCCGTTGTACCGTGATTTGTCGCCATCGCGCAACTCAAGCGCTTCATGGGCGCCGGTTGATGCACCACTGGGTACGATGGCACGTCCGACATCACCACCTTCCAGCCGCACATCGACTTCGATGGTTGGATTGCCTCGTGAATCAAGCACCTCACGGGCAACGATTGCTTCAATCAGTGTTGACATACTTCCTCCGGGAAACCAGGCCCGAATCCTTTGGTCGAACAACGTGAGGTTGTTGACTGCTGCACAGTATAGCACGAATAAGCGGAGCGCTGCGTGAGGATATTGTGAACGTACCGCTTCCGCTGCCCAACCAGCAGTGCGGTTAGCGCGGAAGCGTGGCTTACGTAAACCGGGATGAGTGACAGAGCGTGATCAGGCGTGTAGATCGGGTAAATTGAGCGTCAACGGACTGCTGTCCATAAGCGGTCGCAATGGTGTGATCGAGACGTAACCGGCACGCACCGCACCATCGTCGGTATCGACATCGAAATCGGGAACCCGTTCGCGAGCGAAGCGAAAGATGATTTGTGAACGTTCCACCGGGCCGGTCGGGTTGAGTTCAATATCGAGGTAGTGACCGAAGAAAAACTCTGAAAGACGGGTTTGGCGAAATCCGCGCAGATCGTCTGGTGAGGCAACGTGGGGGACATTGACGTTCAGCACCAGCGGTGCCTGACCGCGAATTTGTTCGAGCAACGGAAACAAGCGCTCGGCAACGTAAGCTGCCGTCGCCCACGGCATTGGCTCAGGGCCGATATATTGCAGGGAGACGGCCATAGCCGGCAGTCCCCACAGCGCCCCAATCATCGCCGCTCCGACCGTACCGCTCAGCATCACATTACTGCCACCGTTCAGGCCACGGTTAATCCCGGCAACGATTGCGTCGATTGGAGGCAGCACCCCACTCAACATCGCCACCGTCACGCAGCCCACCGGTGAGCCATTGTGGGCAAAGGCCAGCATACCATCAAGTTCGGCAGGGGGAATAATTGCGCGTAATTCGCGGTTAGTTTGCGGTGGCAGCGCCATACTCATGGCACTCTGTTCTTCGGCTGGAGCGACGACACTCACCCTGGCACCCGCCGTGCGCATTGCTTTGGCCAATGCCCACAGGCCGGGGCTATCGATTCCGTCATCATTGGTCACTAAGATATGCATGCAGCATTACTCCGCAACGTGATCTGATCATCGGCAGAGAACGCCGTCAAGAGACGACGTTCTCTGTTCAGCATATCACGTCGCGCCACTCTGAGCAATTGCTGCTTCGACAATCTCGATGCCAACCTCGTTCAGGCCACGTGCTTTTGCAAGTTGCTCGGCGGCGGCACGCAAGCTGCGGCTGAAACTGATGCGGGCAAGGTAGGGGACGGCCTCAAGGGCTGCGTTCAGCCGCTCGGTTGCCTCTTTTGTCCAGGGCATCGTTTCTGCAGAGGTCGGTTTGGGTGGGCCGGCAGGGCCGGGATTGATGGTCTCGACCGGTAGGAAGCTGATCACCGTTTCGTAGAACCGATTCACCAGTTCTTGCATGATATTGGCGGCGCCGGCATAGCCCATAAACGGGGTGCCGGTGGTGCGACGGACAACCGGGCCGGGGAAGGTTGCGGAAATGAAATGGGTACCGCGAGCGTTAGCTTCGGCCAGATAGATCTTCTCGTTGATACTACCGAAGACGAAGGCCGGCACTTTGGCATGCAACCGTTTGCGAATCTCGATATTGTCGGGTTCATCTTCCCGGCGCGGGCGGCCCGATACCCAGGCAATCTTCATCCCCAGCTCGTCGCCGAGAAAGCTGCGCAGGCCATCGGCATAGCTGCGGGCAGCGACAATAGCGCAATCCACGGTGGCAAACCAGTCGCTCTGCGGCCCACGCCACAAATCCCACACCGGCTGCAGGGTGGTGCGCTTCTCGCGCTCAATGAAGGCGTCGACTTGGGCCGGATCAATGCCCAGCAACTGCCCCAATTCGTGCAAAAAGGCCGTTGTCCCAAACACGCCAAACGGCGCAAAGAGGTACGGTCGTCCCAAATCTTCAGCCAACCCCTGCCCGAATTCGCGGTACATCACCACATTAACTGCCGCTTCAGCCAGTTTGGGTGTCGTGGCAATGCTGCCTTCGTAGGGGTAAACGAGATTGATCTCAGCGCCAATCCCGGTGATCAACCGCTTCAGTTCGTAGAGGTCGCTGGGCGCGTTGAAGCAACCAAGGGACGGCCCGATAATGTTGACTGTGCGCGGACGAGGCTGGACATCCGCTTTAACAAAGGGCTTGCCGTACTGTTCCCAGGCAAAGCGCAGAGCGCGTTCACGCCCTATCCATTCGTCCTGTTCCAGAGATTGGCTCCAGAAGAAGCGGGCGTCGGGATCAATCTGGGCAACCAGTTGGGCGTGATCGGCGCTGATCATCTCACTCTCAGCCGTGGAGATGACCAGTAAGCGTTTGCCTTCCAGCATACCCATTGTGCGCAGATCGTCGATGGTGCGAATGAGAGCTTTGGCGGTACCGTTGATGACATCCTCTTCGCGGATCGAGGTTGGGGTTAGGTTAGCCATATGTGGCAAGGCGTCGGTATAATCGGTGACCGCCATGCCGAGCAGGTTGTAACAACCGATTGGTGCATCGCAGACGATATGTACATCGGGGAAGCAGCCAAACACCCACGACGCCCCCCAGTAGCTACTTGTGTCAGAAATATCGCGGATCAGCGTGATACTCATCGATGTCCCTCCCGGCGATCATCACCCTCGAAGAAGGCCAGCATGCGGTCGTAGATGGGCTTGCGATTGAGCAGATCACGGACAAAGGTGAGCGAAGCGATCATACCCCCGGCCAGGAAGAGGGGGCGCACGCTGAGGATGTTGGTGTAGTAGACGGCGGGAATACCCTTCTCTTTAGCGTAGGCAGCCAGTGTCGTGGTGCCGATAATGAGATCAAACGACCAGTGTTCCATTGCCGCCTTATCATCTTCCAGGGTTTTGCGATAGATAACGGCCTGCGTGCCGTGCGCTTTCAGCCAGGCTTCGTCGGCGGCAGTGAGCGCACTCGGCCCGATACTCGTGCTCACATACGGCACATGGGCACCGCCTTCGATCAACAGGCGGGCGTAGAGCATCTCATTCCCTTCATAGCCCGAAACCAGGATGGTCGCGCCCTGCAATGGCTTACTGGCCAGAAAACCGCGCGCAGCAGCTTCTTCCTCGGCAGCAACCCGTTCGACCGCATCTTCGTCGAGTTCAAGGGCTGCCCCAATCGCACGGAGCCAGGCTGCACTACCGTCGGCACCGATGGGAGCACCGCTGATCACCGCAACACCGCGCTCACGCAACACACCAATCGTCTCGCGGTAGAAGGGGTGAAGGGCCGCGACTGCGGCTGCCCGCCCCGCCTGCCGAATCTCATCAACATACCGACCGGGGAGCGTCGTGACGACTCTCCCACCCATCCGGCGTACAACCCCGTCTATCAACAACGGATCGGCAGGAAAGACCTCACCGATCAGGGCCAGGGTGCCCGGCTCGTGATCACCGCCGGTGTCGATAAAGCGCCGCATCACCGCTGCCAGGGCAACATCTTTGGCTTCAGGATGGGAATGGATGGCATACGCGGGTACCCGCACCAGAATAACCGGCTTGCCGTCAATCTCTTTCGGCAACAACTCTTCGGCCAGGCCGGCTGTTTCGGCGACACAGAGTGAAATAACCGGGATAAACGTGGTATTAGCCGCTGAGGCAGCCTCGGCAATTGCGGCATTGGCTGCTTCCTGAACCTTGCCGCTCGATAATTCAGCCGTACCGAGAGCAGGAGCAACGATGCTCTTGCGGGCGGCGTAGAAATGGGTGACGAACGTCAGACCGTACAAACAGCCGGTATCGGTAACCATTGCCGGTTGTGCGCCCTCGATCCTGGTCAGTATCCGTAAGGCTCCGAAGGCCGGGCACATCGTTTGGGGATGGAGTTTGCAGGCGCCACCACGAAACGGTTCTGTCGCTGGATCGGCACCCGCCGGCGTCAGGGAAATGATCTCGGCCATACTAACTCCTCTGCCTGGACACAGCCACTTTGCTGGGTTCCAGGATGATGATACGGGGAAACGGACAGTTGGTATTATACAACAAAATTCTTGCGTAATAAGTCATGCAGGATAAAGATAGTGGCGGGTTGGTGCGCCAGCGGGTTAAAACCCTGCCTCAATCCGTGGAAGCCCCTGCGAGGCTGGCCTGCCGGCGAGAAGGGGGCGAGTTAGCGTGGATCGGCGGGTTAAAACCCTGCCTCAATTCATTAAAGCCCCTGCGGGGCTGCCTGACGGCGGGGAGGGGGTGCGGGGCGGCGAATGAGAAGGGGGCGGGTTAGCACGGATCGGCAAGTTAAAGGCCTGGCAGGTTGAAACCCTGCCTCAATCCGTGGAAGCCCCTGCGGGGCTGGTCTGCCGGCGGGGAGGGGGCCGGTCGTGCCACGACGTGCTAGATGGATTGCCTTACCCGCTCGTTATGCGCGTGTCGCGAAGTTTGAGTGCGGCAGCCGTGCTCACGATCCGGCGCGTGGCACGCCGTTGACCACCCTGGTCACGGGGATGTTTTGTGTACTCGTCACGATCATGGGGTCTATCAGGAATGAATGAGAGAACTTCTCGTAAATGTTTTTGAAACAGGTTCTACTCTTCATCAGGCCACGGATCGGCGCTGAACTGATCGTGTACCTCTTGCAATTGCACGTCGGCGTAGCTGGCGTAGAAGCTGCGGGTGACTTCGACGCTGCGGTGACGCAGGATTTGCGAGACTTCGGCCAGCGAAACGCCTTCATTCAGCAGGTGATACCCGACAAAGTGGCGAAAGGTGTGTGGTGTGACTTGACGTAATAACTCAGCTTCGTCAGCCTTCCCTTCCCAGACCAGGCGGTCGGCAAGAGTGTTGGCTGCCCCGGTGACGATTCGCCAGCCGCTGATACGCGACAGGCGTCCACCACCCGTGCGGGGGTCGAAGGCGATGAAGAGCGGTTCGCGGGCCGCTGGCCAGTTACGAGCGACCAGGTAGCGTTGCAGCGCCTGTTCGGCGTGGCGCCGGATGAAGAGGGTTCCCTCGCGGCGACCCTTGCCGCGGACGATCACCCGCGGCAAGATACGCCGGTCGCGGGCAACATCCCCAACATCGAGACCGAGTACTTCCGAGATACGGGCACCACTCGAAAAGAGCAGGTGCAAGAGAGCCGCGTTGCGTAAGCGGGACAGCATTTGGCGTTCACGCTCTTCGCCCTGCGGTTTATCGTAAAAGCGTACCAGTCGGCGCAGATCAGGTGGGGTTGGTGCGACCGGATCGGGCAGCCGGGGCAGTACCCGACTGACTTCGGGGCGGGCGGCGGCAACCCGAAATGAGATGGCACCCTGCGAGTCGGCAAGGGCCAGAAAGCCGAACAGCGGGCGCACGTAGGCGTGAACAGTTCGCTCAGAGAGTCGTTCGCGCCGGCTATCAGCCTGAGCCGCAGCCCGCTGTGAGAGGTCGTAGCTTCGTTTGCGCAGAGCACGAGCGTAGGCGACCAGATCGGCTACCTGCAAATCGCCCAGACACTCGCGTCCGTTCCGTTCGGCCCAGCGCACAAAGATGCGCAGCGCAGTTTCGTAACTGGCAATCGTTGGCCGGGCGTGGTGGCGTTGACGTTCACGAGTGCGCTCGTCGAGTTCGTCGTCATCGTCGTCATCGAGGCCGGCACTGGCCAGCCGTGCCAGCCAGATCGCTCCGGCCACACGGATTGGCGTGGTCGGGGTCAGTGGTTGCTCGCTGAGGTTGAACGTCGCCTGCTCCTCATCCATCGGTCTATTCCTCATTGCAGTCGTCTACAGGATGCCCAGCGCTACTGCGCCGATAATCAGCACACCGGCAATGATGCGATAGTAGCCGAAGAGAGTGAAGTTGTGCGTTGCGATATAACGTAAGAGCCAGCCAATGCAGCCATAGCCGACGATCATCGCCACCGTTGTGCCGAGTAGCAGCCGGCCCCAATCGCCACTTTGAATCTGATCGAGACTGCCGATCAAATCGACCAGTGTCGCCAGGCCGAGGGTTGGAATGGCCAGGTAAAACGAAAAAGCGGTGGCAGTCGCTCGATCAAAACCGGCCAGTAGACCACCGACAATTGAGGCGCCGGAGCGTGACACCCCCGGAATCAGGGCGAAGGTTTGGGCGATACCAACAATCAGGGCGCGGCGGTAGGAGACGTTGCTAAAATCGACGGTGGCAGTCGTTTGGGTTTGCCGCGTACCGTTCCATTCAATCCAGAGGAAGATAAAGCCGCCAATGATCAGGGTCGTTGCCATCAGCAGTGGCGACTCGAACAACACGGCTTTGATGAAGTCGCGGGCTAACAATCCAACCGCGGCTGCCGGCACAAACGCAATGATGATTCCCAGCCAGAGTGTACGAGCCGTGGTAACGGTCGGCGTATCACCGCGCCCGATCACAGCGTTAGCCTGCGTAAGCAGATCACGCCAGTAGAAGATCAAGACCGAGCAGACTGTACCGAACTGGATGGCGATTTCAAATGTACCACCAATGCTGCCCTGGTAGTTGAGCAATTCGCTGATCAGTAGCAAATGGGCAGTTGATGAGATTGGTAGCCATTCGGTAATACCCTGAACAATCCCCAACACAACAATTTGCCACCAGTCAGGATTAGCCGGCACGGTCACCAGCAGAGCGAAGGCCAACAAGACACTAAAGCTGATAAATAGCCCTGAACGAGGCAGCGTGATCGATTGAACTTGCATTGCAGGTACAAACTCCTTACATGTTGCAGTAGGTGACATTGACGAGAGGCGTATCACCTGTTATTTCTGGATTTCAAGCGGGTTCGGCCATCACCAGTTCGATAGCAGTGGCAACCGCAGCCACTGTAGCCCGAATGTCCTCTTCGCTATGAACAGCCGAGACAAAACCACTGCGCCCCCGCATCAAATCGACACCATTCAGGTGCAACGCCATCCGCAGTCGGCGCAGGATTTGGGGATCACCCCCACGTTTAAGTGTGGCAAGTGGCAGATTGCGCGGAATCTCACCGGGGATCAGGTCGGTTGCCGGATCGACGAACAGGTGAAAGATCGATCCATCACCGAAGGCTGTCCAGCCACGCAAACGATACGAAGCAAACAGTTCGTTGAGCATCTGGATGAGCATTGTGCCACGTGCGGCAGCGATAGCACCGGGTTCGCCGGTAGCGACGGCACGTAGCATAGCAATGCCGGCAGCAGCAGAGAGAGGATTGGCGTTAAACGTTCCCTGCTGGCGGATGCGTCCACGGGGGCCATCCTCGTCATGGGCCAGCAGGTCGAGGAGATCAGCCCGTCCGACCAGCGCCCCGCCGGGCAATCCACCGGCGACAATTTTGGCCAGACAGACTAAATCAGGGCGTACTCCGGCACGTGTGCAGGCACCACCGGGCGCAACCCGAAAGCCGGTAACGACTTCGTCGGCAATAAGGAGCACACCGTATTGCTGAGTAAGCTCACGTAAGCCGATCAGAAACGTATCCGGGAGCGGGATCGAACCGTAGGAAGCACCTGTGGGTTCGAGAATGACCGCAGCAATGTCGGTATGCGTCGCCAGCGTCGCAGCCACCTGATCAAGATCGGTCGGCAAAATGAGCAAACTTGAGAGGGTTGCCGGCAATACTCCGCGGTGGGGATCATCGGGATCGGCACCGGGTGCAAGCGCGTCGTGCCAGCCGTGAAAATGGCCCGCGAAGCGGATGATCGTCGTCTTGCCGGTAGCGGCGCGGGCAATGCGCAGAGCGAGAGTTGTTGCTTCACTTCCCGACGCGGTAAAGCGAATGCGTTCAGCCGCCGGAATGAGGTTGGCGATCAGATCGGCCCATTCCAGTTCAAGGCGATGATTGGCACCAAGGTGGGTGGCGATGGGGGCTTGCTGCTGAATGGCGTTAACAATGGTTGGATGGCCGTGACCAAGCAGCAAGGCTCCGTGTCCGCACCAGTAATCGATCATCCGATTGTCATCAACATCCCACTTATACGGCCCACTGGCTCGTTCCATGAAGAGAGGGAAGGGATCGGCGTAGCGACCGTCGTGGGTTGCACCACCGGGGAAGCGGACACGTGCCTTCTCGGCGAGCTTCACCGAACCGGCAAATCGCCGACGATATTGCGCTTCGAGCGTCATATCACATTCCTACACTCAGGCGATAGATAAGGGCGGGTGGTAAGCCGTAATTGCGCATCTGTTGTTGAACTTGTTTAATATCGTAGGCAACACGTTTGAACGTAACGATTTGCCGGTCAGTATCGAGGATGAGGTAGGCTGCTCGTGGATCGTGGTCACGCGGTTGCCCGACACTACCTGGATTGATGAAGTAGCGTGCATCAGCGGTGAGCGCCAGTTGACTATCTGCTGCTGGCATAATCCGTTCACAATGGCTATCGTTACGTGGACAGCGGAAGGCAAACTGGACGTGGGAATGACCGATAAAGCAGACCGGTTCGCTAAACCATTCGAGATTCGCGATGGCTTGCGATGGCATCAACAGGTATTCCCAAATTGGTTCGCGCGGGCTGCCGTGGGCCAGGTAGTAGTGGTCATTGGCGCTACGGGCCGGCGGCAGTGGAAGCAGCCATTCGCGATTAGCCGCGGTGAGTTGGGAGCCATTCCAGAGGTTTGCGCGCCGGGCATCGGGGTTAAAATCGTTAAGACTAATCTTGCCCAGACAGGCCAGATCGTGGTTGCCGGTGAGTGTTATCGCAGCGTGGTGCCGGATCAGCTCGACGCATTCATTAGGGGCCGGGCCATACCCTATCGTATCACCCAGACACCACAGTGCATCGAAGGAGCCGGCATCGGCCAGGACAGTCTCAAGGGCAACAATGTTCGAGTGTATATCAGAAAGAATAACGATTCGCATATTACACAATATTTTGACGATGCTCGCAGCCAGATCGTATAATTGGCAGCGACCCGGTTTTGAGGAGCGTCGCCGCTATGCTTGAACCTTCAGGACACTGCCCATACCTCGGTTTGAAACAGAATCAGGCGATCCGCTTTGCGTCACCAACGCCAGAGCATCGCTGTTATGCTTCCGGTCAGGCACAAGAGATTCCTCGCGTTGAGCCAGATTATCAGGTTCGCTATTGTCTATCGACCGATCATGTACGCTGCCCATTATACATGGGGATGCCGTTACCTACAACGTCAGCCCCAGAAGTTGTACCGGCAGGGGTACCTTCGATCATGGTCAGTTCACCGCCATCGCCATCTCCCGGTCTGCGGGCATGGCTCTCTGACCTGACCCCGCGTGATCGGCTGATCTATACCGTTTTGCTTTCAGTACTGGTGATAGCACTGATCGGGTATGCCCTGGGTGGGGTAGCGTTCGTTAGCACTCTCTTCACTCCTGCAGCATCACCATCAGAGGTCGTGCCCGCATCGGCAACACCGACAGCGCCGCTAATCTCACCGACAATTGCAGCCAGCGGCGATAGCACTGCTACCCCATCGCCAACGCTGACTGCTTCACCAACGCTGACTCCATCGCCGACAGCAACTCCCTATGAATTGATACCGGTGACCAATACGCCGACGGTGCCGATCTTTATTCCGCCGCCGCCACCACCACCGCCGCCAACTCCGACGGAAACACCGTTGCCAGAGGTGCCGGGTGAGCTACCAACTGAGGTGCCGCCGGAGACGCCGACCGAGGCGCTGCCTGCGCCCACTGATACACCGCCGGAGACACCGACCGAGGCGCTGCCTGCGCCCACTGATACACCGCCGGAGACACCGACCGAGTCGCCGCCTGCGCCCACTGACACACCGCCGGCACCCACCGAGGCACCACCGGAGGTGCCGACTGAGATACCCTCTCCTGAAGTTGTGATCGAGGCGTCATCGACGCCCGAACCGCAACGCACAGTCACACCGTAGGAGTGAACAGACGAACACCGATAGAGGCCGGTCTTGTGCCTGTAACCTGTTCATGCCAAAACCGGTAGGGGTTAGCCTTATACCTGCCCCTACCGGTTCTGATGTTGCTGAGGTGGGAGTGAGATCTGCTATTGGTTTCGGTGTCGTATCATCGGGTTACTTTATCTGCCTGTACACTTTGATGTGTGTCGAGCTGTTTCATCATCTGATCGGCCAGATAGAGAATCTGTTGAACGAAGGGATGTTTTGGTTGTTTGAGAATCAGTGGTGTGCCACGATTAACCGCCGTGACGACCGGTTGACCGCCACTCATCACGTGAAAGTTGATCTTACGGCGTAATACGCGCTCGATTTCACTCACACCAATGCCGACGCCTGAGTTAGATCGGTTCAGAACAATACTGATCGCCCGTAGATCGATGCCTAACTGGTTAGCCAGACCCAGGAATAAACTTGTATTCTTCAGTGGGCCAATTTCCGGTGTAATGACTAGCAAGACGTGATCGGTGCGATCAAAGACGGATAATGTGCAATCATCGTAGCTGGTCTGGCAATCAACCACCACGTAATCAGCATTCATAGCCAGTAAATCCAGAATGCGAGTCATATGTTCAGCGCTTACCAGCTCTGCCTCTTCGGGTCGTGGGGGAGCGAGTAAGGCTTGCAGTCCTGATGGATGGGAAAGCAGAACCTGTTTTACCATCTCCTGCTCGATCTCGTCGCCGCTGCGAACGATGTCAATGATACTGCGCGTGGGTGCAATGTTGAGATGGACGGCAACATCACCAAAGGTGAGATCGGCGTCAACAATCACGACCCGTCGGCGCGAACGCAGGCGTAGCGCCAGCGCCACCGATACCGCAATTGTTGTTTTGCCAACACCGCTCTTTGCTCCGAAGACGGTAATCACCTTTCCGCGTTGTACTGGTGCAGCCGGGGTTTCAATTGTCGTGCGTGCCAGAAGGTTCTTAACCCGGTAGACCAGCTCTTGCGGTTCAAATGGTTTAGCCAGGTAGTCATTGGCACCGGCTTCAAAGCCGGCAATCTTGGCACTAATATCGCCTTGGGCGGTAAGCATCAGAATCGGGACTGTTTTGGTCAGCGGATGCTGTCGCACACGCTTACACAGGGTGTAGCCATCGATACCGGGTAGCAACACATCACAGATCAGGGCATCGGGTAGATTCTTGTAAAATCTGCTGTAATGCCTCTTCACCACTGGCAGCACGCCGCACTTCGTAACCGGCGCCATGCAGCACCAGTTCGAGCATCTCGGCAACGGTATCGTCATCATCAACGATCAGCAGTGTATGGGGTTTCATCTACGTGCTCCTCTCTGATGCACTGAGGCGATCAAGCAAGGCTGATAAGGCACCGGCAGCCAGTGGAATGAGTAGATAATCATCGACACCGAAGGCAACCGTAGCCGCAGCACGTGGTTCGGCAGTTGCCGGGGCAATGGTGACGATACGTCTCTTGGCGAAGCGTTCGCGCAACAGGATGATATTCGCAGTGCGTGCCCCTTCAATCTGCGTCATATCGACCAGAATGAGGTTGGGTGGAATTGGCGCTTCATACTGCAAGGCACGTTCAACATCATCGATCATATCGTACATCAAACCCTGGGCAGTCAGCGCCTGGCGCAGCATGCGACGTTGAATACCATTAGCACTGATGATTAAAGCCCGCCAGGAGGGTGCCTCGGTGCGGATGGTTGCTTCGTCTTTTGCGCCTGGTAGCAGAAGCGGCGGCGCATCACCGGCGGTTGTGTCAACAACGATGCGGTTGCGACCGGCGTGTTTGGCCTGGTAGAGGGCTGCATCGGCAGCCTGCATCACACCAAGCTGGCTACGGTGGTGTGGATAGCCGGCAATCCCCGCGCTGAAGGTAACGGTGAATTCGCCGGCAGGTCCATAGTGACGGAGTGCAGCAAAACTGGTGCGAATCGTGTCTATCAAGGTACGGGCTTCTACCAGTGAGGTATTGGGGAGGGCAACCAGAAACTCTTCGCCACCGTGGCGACCGATAAGGTCACTTTTACGCAGCCGCTGTTGCAGGAGGCGGGCAAAGCTGCGTAAGACCTGATCGCCGATCAGATGCCCATACGAGTCGTTAACGCGCTTGAAGTGATCGATATCAATAATGGCGATACTCAACGGTTGTTGCAGGCGCTCGGCACGGGCGAACTCGCGCCTCAATTCCTCTTCAACCGCCTGATGATTCAGCAATCCGGTTAGACTATCGCGGATGAGAAAGCGCTGGAGATAGCGTGCACGCATCGCTCGTGCCGAGATTGTTGCTACCAGATCGGCCGGTGAGATTGGTTTGGCAAGAAAGTCGTCAGCACCTAATGAGAGCACCGATTGCTGCTGTAACCGGTTGGTCTCAACCGAGAGAAAGACGATGTGTATGCCGACGTAGCGATCTTGCTGGCGAATAATGCTAGCCAGTTCTTTACCGCTGCAAATCGGCATATACATATCGAGAACGATGAGATCGGGTTGAAATACCTGCAACTGGTTCAGGGTCTCTCGGGGATCGGTAATCGCCCGCGCATGGATGCCGGCTATTTCCAGGCTGTGAACACAGGTGTGCCCAAACTCATAATCGTCATCCACAATCAATACGCGCAGGGGAGTGTTTTCTTCGACACCGGTCAGCCGGTCGAGGGCATTGATCAACTGCCCGGCATCGACCGGTTTGGCGAAATAGGCATGCCCTCCACTGCGTACTGCTGCCAGACGGGCAGTAAAGTCGTCACGTTGTGAGATATAGATGACCGGTATTGGTTCGGTGCGTTCGCGTTGCAGGTTGGCAATGGTCTCGGTACCGGCCAGATCACTCTCTGGGAAGGCGATGTCCATAATGATGGCTGCCGGATTGATGGCACGGATCAGGGTTGGCAGTCCTTCCAGATCGCTCACCAGATGGACATCGTAATTAAAGAGGCGCAACTGATCAACCAGTTTCGCAGCGAACTCGCGATCATCTTCGACCAAAACAATGGTTTGCGGACGACCGTTTGGCTCGCGTGGCGTTGCTCGGGGTTGCGGTTGCGGGATAGGCGGTTCAGGCTCCGTGTTTGCTGTGGTTACTGGTGGTGGCTCTGATGGCGCTGTTGATGGTGTGAGTTGATCCGTTTCCGGTACCGCTGTGGAGTCGCGGTATTCGTCTACCGCATGTTGTAGCAATGCAATCTGTTGGGCCAGATGTTGATGGGTGAGAGTGTCCAGGGGCTGGTTGTGTTCAAGCCACTCTTTCAGCCTGAGATCGATGTCACGCGCTACCGCACCGAGGTTAGCGAATCCGAACATCGCTGCCGAACCGGCTAGTTTATGCGCAAGCTGGCGTAGATCTACGCCAGCCGTCTTATCCCAGTCGCTCTGCACAAGCTGGTTCCAAGCTGCATGAATAGCCGCCACACGTTGAGTAATCTGCGCAGCGTACTGTTTGCGCAGTGCTTCGAACTGTTCAGCGGGATCGGATTTCATTAGCTTTCAACCAGATTGCTGCAACTTGTTCTGATAAGGTCATTGGATCAAAGGGTTTGGAGATAACATCAACTGCCCCTAATGCCAGATACTGCTCGACTTCGTGGCGCTGGACGCGGGCCGTCATGAAGATAACCGGTGTGTTAGCCAGAGCAGGACGTTTCCGTAGCTCTTTCAGCGTGGTTGGCCCGTCCATTCCCGGCATCATCACATCGAGCAAAATCAGATCGGGTGCAAACTGTTCGGCGGTAGCGAGTGCTTCTGCACCTGAACTACAGATTTGCACTGTATAGCCGCCAACCGCCTCAAGCGCCAATTGGGCTACCATTTGAATATCGGGATCATCCTCGATGAAGAGGATTTTCTGTAGTGATGTCACAACGTTAACTCCTTTCCTAACGAGCTTCATTTGGGGTAACCGATGACGAGACCTGCTGATCGAGCAAACGACTGACCGTTGTTAACAACTCGGTGTTGGTGGTGCGCGATTTAACCATCGTTACCGCCACGCGATTGACAATCTCCGGCTCCAGATCATGCACTGAGAAGAAAATAACCGGTACCGATGGTTGCAGACGCTCGATCAGCGGCAAGAGATCAGCGCCATTACCATCGGGCAGATGTTGATCAAGAATGACCAGATCAAACGCTTGTGCTTGCAGCAATGCCTGCGCTTCACTGATGGTTGTTGCTGCTTTCACGTCGGCAATTTCAGCCAGGAGCAGGCTTACGACTGCTATAACATCGCTATCGTCCTCTACGTGAAGAATGAGCGGTCGACCGGCACTAGTGTGGCGGGTAGCCCGTCGCAAGGTAGCGAGCAGGCGTTGCTGATCGATAGGCTTTGGCAACCAGTCTACCACATCCAGGTCGCGACCGTTTGTCAGTTGCTCTTCGCCGGCACGGGCCGATACAACCACAACCGGCAATGTGCGGGTGTGGGGTTGCGTGCGTAATTCGCGCAAGAAGGCGCCCCCATCTTCGTGAGGCCATAGCAGATCGAAGGTGATGGCTTGATACTCACGCTGAGCCAGCAAGTCACGCGCTTCAGCCAGGGAATAGGCGATGTCGGTTGCATAGCCTGCTTGTTGCAGCATCAATGAGAATAAGGTAGCAATGTCGTGATCATCTTCGCAGATCAGAATCCGTGGCCTGTCGGATTGGGGTGGCAGTGATACGGTAGTGTTTGTATTGGGGCGATACTCGGCCAGATCAACGTAGAAGGTTGTGCCTACCCCGCTGGCAGTGACAAAGCCGATCTGACCGCCATGCCGCTCGACAATCGCTCGACTGATGCTTAAGCCCAAACCGGTACCACCCTGTCGGCGGGTATTGGACGAGTCGGCCTGGGCAAATTTTTGGAAGATGCGATCACGGAATTCAACCGGGATACCCGGCCCATGGTCGGTAACCGTGATGCGTATTCGTCCGCGTGGTTCGCACCCGATGGCGACTTCGACTTTGCCACCAGGCGGAGAGAACTTGATTGCGTTCGAGATCAGGTTCGTAATGACCTGGGCTATGCGATCGGGATCGGCATATACCTGGATGCCGGGTAAGGTTGCAGTAAGTTCAATAGCCACATCATACTGTTGCCCAAAGCCGCGGTTTGCCTCAATCGTCTGGCGTACCAGTTCGTCGAGGACGACTGGCTGAAACTTAAAGACTATCTTGCCCGACTCGATCTTCTCGATGTCGAGAATATCGTTAATGAGACGGATCAACCGTTCACTATTCTTCAGGGCAATGTCGATCATCGAGGCTGCCCGTGGTGGTAATTCGCCGACTATCCCACCGGCCAGTAAACCGAGCGAGCCACGAATAGAGGTGAGCGGTGTGCGCAGCTCGTGTGACACAACGGCCACGAACTCGTTTTTCATTCGTTCGATGGCACGCCGTTCGGTCACATCGCGGAAAAACCAGACTCGTCCGTAGTATTCACCTTCGGCACTGATTACTGGAGCACTATAACGCTCGAACGTGCGACCATCTTTCAGCTCGATCTCGGCCTTGCCACTAAGGCTGGGATTGACATATAACTCTTCAATATCGTTCCGTACTCGTTCGGGATCGCAGACTTGGGCCAGCATCTTTTGCATACTGACAGCGCAGGTTGTTTCGTGCACCGGCATATCGGACAGCCCCCACATCTCGAGAAAACGGTGGTTTGCGTAGAGCCAGTGGCGGTCAGGCGAGACAACTAAGACGCCATCCGGTGAGGCCTCCGTCTGGCATTCGAGCAAGGTTTTTTGAAAACGCAGCTCTCGTTCGGTCAGCAGGCGGGCCGTAATATCGTGGAAACTGGCAACAGCGGCGTAGACGTTTCCCTGTTCATCGTAGAGTGGTTGGGAGTTAATCGAGAGCCAGGTCAGATCGCCAGCGGGTTTCCGAATGCCCATGATCACGTCATTAAGTGCCAGGCCGGTGGTTAGCGAGACCATGATCGGGTGCTCTTCAGCCGGAAATGGGCTGCCGTCTTCGTGGATCACCTGCCAGTGCGGATCGAAACTGGTACGTCCGATCAACTGATCGTGACTCAGACCAAGAATACGTTCGGCGCTGGCGTTGCAGGTTTCAATCTCGCCTGCACGATTCATCACCACGATCCCCTCACTCATTGCCGTAATCACCGATCGATAACGAGTCTCGCTGGCCCGCAACTGCTCTTCACTCTGCTTGCGGGCTGTGATATCGAAGCGGACAGCAAGATAACGTTCGGGCTTACCATCCTCACCGATAAACGGTACGATGGTTGTATCCACCCAGAAAAGCCGACCATCTTTAGCCCGATTGCAAATCTCGTTCCGCCAGATATGCCCAGCTTTAATGGTTTGCCACAGGTCGGCGAAAAACTCTGGTGGATGAACGCCGGATTTGAACATGCGATGGTCTTTACCGATCAATTCATCGGCGCGATAGCCGGTGATCGCGCAGAAACGTTCATTCACTTCCAGGATACGCCCTTCAGGGTCGGCGATTGAGAGAATAGTTGATTCGTCGAGGGCATTCATCACATCCCGGCTCTCTTTGAGCGCTGCCCGTAGCATGCGCTCCATCTCTTTTTGCTGCGTGATGTCTGACTCAATGGCGATAAAGCGGATCAGATTATGCTGATCGTCGTAGACCGGGGAAATATTGAGTGCCAGCCAGTATGGTCGCCCTTGTTTTGTGTAATTGACGATTTCGGCCTTTACCGATTCGCCATTATCGAGTGCCTGCCTGATGCGGGCTACAGTTGCTGGATCGGTCTCTGGCCCTTGCAAAAACTCGCCGGGCTTCCGACCGCGTACTTCGTCGAGGGTATAGCCGGAAATGCGGGTAAACCCTTCATTCACCCACTCGATCCGACCGTTGCGGTCGGTGATAATTACCGCGTTATCGGTATGGCGGGCAACCAGCGAGAGCATGCGCAGTTGTTCAGCTTCGCGACGGGCGCGGCGCGTATATGGGCGCAGCACGAACAAGCCGCTGGCAATAACCAGCAGAAAAATCGTTGCTAAGACGCCGGCCTGCGAAAGCGTAATCTGATTGCGTAACTCCTGGCTCTGGGATAGCAGCAGGTCGCCTGACGTGCGGAGATCACTCTGCAAGACAGCAACAATACTCTGGATTGCACGCAGATCGGGATTGTCGCGATTGAGTTGATCGGCAGGAGCTTCGACTAACCTGTTCACGTGCAACAGAAAGCGGTCGAGGTCGGTCGTCATTTGGGCGATTGAGGGTGCGGAAGTAGAGACCAGCATCCGTTGATGCGTTTGCTGGATTTCGGCGCTCAGGGTACGTAATTCAGCGCGTAATGATGCGGCTTGTGCGGCATTGGCAAACAGAGCCAGCTCATTGGCAAAGAGGGCTGCCTGCTGAATACGGACTTGTTGCTGATGCGTCGCTTCCAGCATAGTGTCATTTTGTGACAGACGCGACGTGTTTGCTGTCAGCAGCCAATAACCGCTGATTATCAGCATCCCAATCGTTACAAAACTAAAGATGTAGGTTTGGGTAAGACGACGGGTTGGTGATAGATGAGCCATACATGCACCCTTTCTGATTGGGTTGCCCTGAGGTGTTTTGCGGTGAAGTGACGAACGTTTTTGCCGTCGCCGCATTTTATATACATTATACGCTGCAACCATTTCCAGACCATTGCCGGTTGGTAATGGATCGTTCATGTCGTGCATTGCCTGATAATTTGTTACAATATCGCCATGATCGGCAGAGCGTAAAGAAAAGCGTGCTTCAGGTTACTATCGTGTTAGGTGGCTGAGCACCCTACTTTATCCGCACAGGCATAGTGCCCGTTGCATCAGCGAAGTAGTACGTGAGCATACATTTTTCCACCGGCAACGACGATTGCCTGCTGGATATCGGTAAGGAACGAACAATGCTTGAACGCTGTATTACTGATGTAAAGCTCAGCAAGGAAGAATACACGCAACTGACTCCAGGGTTGCAGGCGCGGCTCTTTGATCTCGAACAGATGCTGCTGGAAGCGCGTATTCCAACCATCTTTGTATTTGAAGGCTGGGCCGGCACCGCCAAAGCCCGCACAATTGCAACCCTGACCCGGCGCCTTGATCCGCGTGGCTTTCGGGTGCATTCGATTACCCCACCGCGTACCTATGAGCAACAGTATCCCTGGTTGTACCGTTTCTGGCTCAAGATACCCAGCTACGGTCAGATGAGTTTCTTTGATCGCTCGTGGTACCGTGAGTTATTGGCGGCTTATATCACCGGTGGTAGTCGCGACGAATGGCGTACTCATTGCGAAGATGCGGTTATTTTCGAGCGGCAACTGGCCGATGATGGTGCACTCATTCTCAAGTTTTGGTTACATATCACGAAAAAGCAGCAGGCACGGCGCTTTGCCAAATTGCTGGCCGATCCACTCAATGCCTGGCGGGTAACCGAGGAGGATCGCCGGCAGCATCGTCACTATAAACAGGTCTATCTGGCCGTTGAAGAGATGCTCACGCGCACGGATACCGCGTTTGCACCCTGGCACATTATTCCGACTGCCGATAAACGTTATGCCCGGCTCACCATCTTACAAATCATTGTCGGTGCTCTCGAGAGTCGGCTGGGGATTACAGCCACCGACCGTCAGGCCAGTCTTGATGATAGTGGTTTGGCGTTGCGGCGTTACTATGTCGATTTGCGAACACCGCTACTGGCCGGTTCACCTGTGACATCGGTGAATGCAGATACTTCTCCCGCTACGACTACGTCCCTGCAACAGGGTGAACCAATTACAACACCAGTTGTCGTTACGCCGGTCGCCCCACTGTTACGGGCAGCCAGCCCGTTACAGCGCGTTGATTTAAGTTTGCGTCTTGATGATGATACGTACCACCGGAAATTGAAACGATTGCAGGCCAGGATGTATCTGCTCGGCTTACAGGTGTACCATCAGAAGCGACCGGTCGTGTTTGTGTTTGAAGGCTGGGATGCAGCAGGTAAGGGAGGTGCTATTCAGCGCCTGACGGCGGAGCTTGATCCGCGTGCCTATACCGTGCACGCGATTGCTGCTCCGGCCGGCGATGATAAAGCTCGCCACTACCTGTACCGTTTCTGGCGACGGTTGCCGCCACGTGGTCAGTTTGCGATCTTTGACCGCTCGTGGTACGGTCGCGTGTTAGTTGAACGGGTGGAAGGATTTGCTCGTCCCGATGAATGGCGTCGCGCCTATGCCGAAATTAATCAGTTTGAACGCCAGTTGGTTGATTTTGGCGCGATTATTGCCAAGTTCTGGCTGCATATCAGCCCTGAAGAGCAACTACGCCGTTTTGAAGAACGGCAGCACGTGCCGTATAAAGCCTGGAAATTGACCGATGAAGACTGGCGCAATCGTGAAAAGTGGCCGGCGTATCTCGAAGCAGCCGATGAGATGCTGCTCCGCACCAGTACGCCCTACGCGCCGTGGACGATTGTCGAGGCAGAAGATAAAAAGTATGCCCGGATTAAGATTTTGCGCACTGCGGTTGAGGTGTTGGAAGCGGAATTGGGGCCGGTGAAGTTAGAGTAAGGCAGGTTCGTTATGACTGGTCGATGGTTACACTGGTTGATCTGGATCGCCGGCGCACTCCTGGTGGCAGGTGGGTTGGAGCTGGTACTTGGGGTTGGGGGTGGCGGGATTGGCGTTGCGCTCAGTATCATTGGCGGTGGGCTGATCCAGTATTGGCGAGAACGTCCTGCCCTGTCGTGTGGGATACGTGGGCCACGTTTGCACCCCTTGCAAGTAAGTGCACTTGGGCTGATGGGGTTAGGTGTGCTGTGGTATCACGGGCAAGGTGGTGGTGCCATCGCGACGCTGAGTACATTCTGGCCTACGTTGGGAAGTACCTGGATTCCACTCGTGCTGGTGGTGGTCGGAGTAGGCTGGTTGAGTCTCCTCAGCATCCAGAGCAGTTGTCGTGATGAACAGTTGCTTGTCATGATGGGAGAGCGCGACCGGCGCTGAATCGAGTGCATAGTGCTCTGGATGCTGTTCGCCGGTGAACAGCATGATTCATTGTAGTGATAAAGCCTATGAACACGATCTGGCATCTTCTTCAAACACAAGCAGAGCAGTACCCTGATCGCGTGCTGCTCAGGTTTGCCAATCAGCAATGGCGGTATGCGGAGGCGGTGGCTCTGGCACGTCGGTCAGCCGGCGTGCTCTACGAGCTTGGTGTGCGTCCAGGAGATCGCGTTGGTTTGATGATCGGGAACACTCCCGATTATCTCTGGGCGTGGTTCGGCTGTGCCTGCCTTGGCGCGGTCGTGGTACCGATCAACCTGCATCTGAAAGGTGAAGTGCTGCATTACATTCTCGATCATGCCGGGGCAACTGTTTTGATCATTGAAGCGCATCTGTACGAGCGGATTGCGGCGTTGCGTGCCCAATTACCAGCGTTACGGCATCTGGTAGTGCGAGGAATTGATACGGTGCCGTCAGATGCTATCCACTGGCACACCGCCCTCAGCGGGGCGCAACCGGTTGATCCCTCACCGGGGAGTGCGACCGACCTGCACAGTATTCTCTACACCTCTGGCACGACCGGCCCACCTAAAGGTGTGATGCTCAGTCATCACGCCTATCTCCACTCGGCGGCCCTCTTCGCTGACGTGATGATTGGTGCGACAGCCGATGATGTGTTTGGTACCAGCCTGCCGCTGTTCCATATCAATGCGCAGGCGCATACGGTATTACCGGCCATCTATCGCGGCACGACGATTGCCTTGCTCGAGCAGTTTAGTGCCTCGCGCTACTGGCGCCAGCTCGCCGATCTTGGGTCCACTATCTGCAATTTGCTGGCAGCGATGATCCCGATACTGATGAAGCAGGCGCCTTCCGCCGATGATCGGGCGCATCGCGTGCGTATTGCAGCCTGTGCGGCGACGCCGCCTGATTTGTGGCGCGCCTTTGAAGAGCGGTTTGGGTTGACGATTATTGAAGGGTATGGTCTGACCGAGACCACCGGTTTTTGTGTGGCTAATCCACGCGATGCGGTGCGGGTTGGTACCTTTGGCAAGGCGATGCCGGGGTTCGAGCTGGCGATTGTTGACGCCAACGATCAGCCACTGCCGGCGGGCGTGCCCGGCGAGATAGTGATTCGTCCGCAGCGTGACCATCTGATGATGATGGGTTACTATCGCCAGCCAGAACAGACGGCGACAGCAATGCGTGGTGGGTGGTTTCACACCGGCGATCTGGGGCAGCTTGATGAAGCCGGCTATGCGATTTTCATTGATCGGCTTAAGCAATCGATTCGGCGCCGTGGCGAGAACATCTCATCGTGGGAGGTTGAACGGGCGGTCAATGCTCATCCTGCCGTGTTAGAGAGCGCAGCGGTCGGTGTGCCTAGCGAACTCGGTGAGGAAGAGGTGAAGGTAGTTGTGGTGTTGCGTCCCGGTGAGACCCTCGATCCGGTTGATCTAATACGCTGGTGTGAAGAGCGGTTAGCTTACTTTGCCGTACCACGCTATATTGAGTTTCGCCAAAGTTTGCCGAAGACGGCGACCGAGCGGGTCGAGAAGTATAAGCTCAAAGCCGAGGGTGTGGGAAACGCCTGGGATCGCGAGGCTGTCGGTTATCGGGTGAAACGTTCGTGAGCGCAGAGTTTGTTGGGGGAAGTGGTATCTGCGGTGCAGCGGTAGCGTGGGTTGCGATGGAGGCTGTGCAGCGGTGTGAGTTCAAATCTTCATCGATACTGTGCATGATTGTCGAGGATAGCTATCGTCGTTGGGGTGTCCAGGGCATCGTATTTCACCGATGGTGGCGCCGTGGCAGCAGTGCGTTGCGACCCGCCCCCACCCTCACCCGTCCCCAGCGGGGACGGTTGCTAGGGATGCCAGATGGCTCCCGCTGTCGCGTGACGGTTCAGGGGTGTGGTATCCTGCGGGATGCGGGTTCTGTGTGCTGTTACGGGTAGGGAGCGAGCCGGAGGCTCGCGTTCCCAGAGGATGCCATTGGTTTGTCCACCACGACGGAGCGTTCACGCTCAAGAGCGCAGATTGAGGGTGACGGTAGATAGTGGGCCATATAAAACCAGATTTGATACAATATTGCTTCGAGCTAGAGCCGGTATCACCTCTCCTAACCGCCAATCGCCAGTGCCCGTTCGATCAGGTGGGCTGCGGGTTGTTCGCGCAACCCGGCATTGACGATCTGATTGGCAATTTCGATGGCAGCAATACCTGCTTCACCGCTGACCGGTGGTGCAGTCTCGTAGCGTACGGCTTCGCAAAAGCTGCGTAGTTCTTCGTAGAGAGGTTCTCGTCGTGGCACTTTCATCCGGATGCTGCGCCCCTCGCTCACACCAAGTAGTGCCAGTTCCGGCCAGGCTTTGCCCTGACACGAGTCGTTTTCGTAAAAGGTCAGGTCTTGGGTCAGGTAGTTCGCGACGAACATCCCACGCTCACCGATAATGCTCAGCTCGCGGATCTTGGTTGGCGTCAGCCAGTTGATGTCGAGAATACCGATCATGCCATTTTCAAACCGGAGTAACGCCGAGAGCATGTCTTCGTGGCTCTGGTGAATGTGACGATGGAGTTCGACGTGCATACGCATAATCGGCGAGCCGATCAGATAATTGAGAATGTCAATCTCGTGGGTGGCCAGATCGATGACCACGCCGACATCGGCGATGCGGCCCGGAAATGGTCCCACGCGCCGTGATGTGATCTGAAACAGGTTGCCCAATTCGTGGTTGTCGAGTTGTTCTTTCAGGGCAATGATGGCCGGGTTGAAGCGTTCGATGTGTCCGACCGTAAGAATGACACCGTGGCGACGGGCAGCTTCGATCAACAACCAGCCCTGCTCAACCGTTGCGGCAATTGGTTTTTCGACCAGAACGTGCACACCACGGGCAATCGCAGCGTTGGCAACGGCAAAGTGGTGTTTTGTCGGTACAACGACCGAAACCAAATCAAGCTCCTCGTTGGCGAGCATGGCATGATAATCAGTATAGATCCGGCAGCGGTAGATGTTTGCCAGGCTGCTGGCGGCTGCATAGTTGGTATCACAGACGGCAACCAGCTCGACATCTGGCATGGTGGCGTAGACGCGGGCGTGGTTGCGTCCCATGCTTCCGACACCGATAACAGCAGCGCGCAGTGTGTGTTGTTTCATGGTGCCCTCCCCCCTGATGAACGAGGTAATCTCAGTATGCGCCTTCGCCCTTCAACAGGGCCGGAATTGTACGATAGATGATCAGCAGGTCGAGCCAGATCGAGTAATTGCGGATGTAATGCATGTCAAGACGCACCCGATCAGCGTAACCCAGGTTGCTACGTCCGCTAATCTGCCACAAGCCGGTGAGGCCAGGACGTACCATCAGCAGGTTGTGTTGCCAGCGCCCAAAATGGTGCATCTCGGCAGCGGTGATCATGCGTGGCCCAACCAGACTCATCTGGCCGAGCAGAACATTAATCAATTGAGGTAACTCGTCGATGCTGGTGCGGCGCAGAAATTTACCGACGCGGGTAATGCGGGGATCGTCCTTGAGCTTACCCTTCTGTGCCAGTTCTTCACGTTGAGCAGGGGTCAGGCGCCGGTCACCATCTTCGTACATTGTGCGGAACTTAAACGCATCGAACTGGCGATAGCCGACACCCATCACGCGACGACGGTGAAAGATGTTGCCCGGACTATCGAGCCGAATCGCGATTGCGACGATCAGGAAGAGTGGTGCGAGCAGGATAAGGCCGATCAAGGCGCCAATGCGGTCAATCAGCAATTTACTGATAGCGTGGATGCCGGTAATACGGGTTTTATTGAGGCTTAGCAAGGGAACTGCGCCCTGCTCAAGCACCTGTACACCGATTGTCAACAGATCGAATAAACCGGGTGCCAGGCGGACTTCGAGACGATTCAACAAATCCATTGCGCCGTCGAGCACGATCAGTCGTTCGCGAATGAGATTGGTATCAGCGATAATAATCGTCTCGATGTCAAGCTCATTCACTAACCGGATGAAATCGCCGGTAGTTCCCAGCACGCGGTCTGTGCCGACCTCACTGCCAACCGGTAGACGGTCGTCGATAAAACCGACAATATTGGCGCCGGCCCGGTGCTCGGCGGATAACTGTTCGGCAATTGCCCTTCCCTCATCAGTGGCGCCGATGATCAGTATGCGTTCGGTTAGATGGCCTTTTGCCCGTAAGTGGTAGACAACCCGGCGGAAGCTGAAGCGCCACGCAATTGTCAGTGTCACGGTAAGAATCCAGCTCATCACCAGCCAGCCACGGGCAATGACAATGTCGGGGATCAGAAAGGTTAGGATGACGACGAAGAGCATCCCTTTGCTGGTGGCGTTGAAGACTTGATTGTACTCGTGGGTGCCATTGAACAATGCTGTGCGCTGGTAGAGACCGTGCATAGCGAAGATGCCAATCCAGCACGGCACCAGCATCGCGATCAAGATGCTGTAAAACTCTGGCTGCATCGCACCTTCGACAAAGACCGGCAGGTTGGTAAAGAAGCGCACGATGTACGCGAGCACAAAGCTGGCCGTGACAACCAGCGCATCACCGAGGATCAGGGCACCGATGATAGCTATTTTCTGATAATCGATTGCCCGGTGATCAGACCGGCCATAGGCTGTCGTCGTCAATTCAACGCTGGATATGCTCATAGGAACCTCAGATAAGTGATAATGCTGCTGACGATGGACGGGTTACAAGTGGCTGAATCTGAGTTGCCACTGAGCGGGCAAAGGCACAGACCGATTCGCCATTTGTAAGCTGTGGATAAATCTGACCGGTGTTGGCTAAAAAGAGACCGTCAATGTCGGTGGTGACGGGTGGAATCAGGTCGGTTGCGCCAACAGGATGGATTGGCTCGACGTACCGTTCACGTCCAATGCGAATGGCGGCAATATCCTCTTGCTTGAGGTCGGGAAACATCTGCCGCAAGTAGCTGAGAAAGACCTTGCGCAATTCGTCATCGGGCATCCGGGCAAAGGGGCTATCTGCCGAGACGTATTTGGGTAAATAGACCAGGTGGTATCCGCCAACATACTGCGGATCGATCAGGTTCGTGGTTTCGATCACGCCAGTAAACGGAATGCGTTCATCGGTGATGTTCAGCGTGTAGTAAGGCGTCAGCCGTCGACGCATCACCACCAGCATACACACAATACCCAGAAACCCATCGAGCTGCCCCCAGCGGGCTGCTACCGAGGTTGCTGCGGGAGGCAACAGCCGTCGCGCAATCGGGGTTTGGGCGGTAATCACCACATTGTCCGCGGGGAGTTCGTGACCGTTGACCACCAGACCACTCACCCGTCCGTCAGTAACCTGCAACGTTTCGATGGTGGCATTCACCTCAATCTGACTACCACGTTGCCGGATTGCTGCGGCCAGGGCATCGATCAGCTCCTGGTAGCCGTTGGGCAGGTAGCACATGACCTCACGGCTACCGCCTTTGGTACGGGTGTCGGTGGTGCGTACCAGGCGCGACCAGATGTAGGTGGCAGGGACGTGACTGAAATCGCCATCGAATTTGGCGCGCAGGAGTGGCGCCCAGACGTGGCGTACAGTGCGCTCGCCGCTGAGGCGAGTGAGCCACTCGGCCACCGGTATCTGTTCGAGGCTCCGCCAGTCTTTGATCCGACGACAGGCGAGAATGGTGTAGGCGAGGCGGAGGCGATCAATCAGGCGCAGTGGCGGAAAGCGGAGAAATTCGAGTGGGGTTGACATAGGGTAGATGCGGCCATCGTGGTAGAAGCCCATCTTTGTGGTGGTGTAGCGCAGGCGGCTACGCAGCCCCAGTTCGTCAAACAGGCTCATGAGTGTGTGATCGCTGCTGAGGATAGCATGGTAATAGCGATCACACTCCATTCCATCGAGTTCGGGAAAGCGTGTGCGTCCCATCAGGCCACCGAGTGAGGCTGATCGCTCCCACACTCGTACCGGGATGTGCCGTTTAAGCAATTCGTAAGCCAGGCTGAGGCCGAGAATGCCTCCGCCGATAATATCTATCATTGTCACCCCCTGTTACGTTGACCCTCCACGTTGTCAGGCGACTAATACCGGCTCGTGTACGGTTAGGGCATTGACCGCAGCAGCGATCTGCTGCAACTCCTCAAGGCTGAGCGCCGGATGTACCGGTAAGGCGATGATCTCACGGGCAATCCGGTCAGCAACCGGCGTTTCGGCCTCGATACCCAGCTTGCGATAAAGCGGTTGTTGCGGGATTGGCAGTGGGTAGAAGATGGCCGTACCGACACCGGCGGCGTTCAACTGTTTGATAGCCGCATCGCGGTTCCCGATCACGCGGATCGTGTACTGATGAAAGACATGACGTACATCCGAGCGTATATATGGCGTGATGACTGCCGGATGGCGAATGTATTCGCTCAGAAATGCGGCATTTGCGATCCGCTGCGTCGTGAAACACTCACACTTGGCCAGTTGGGTCCGACCAATCGCAGCTTGCAGATCGGTCATCCGGAAGTTGTAGCCGAGGATTTCGTGATAATAGCGCACCCGGCTGCCGTGGTTACGCAACAGGCGTAAACGGTCAGCGATAGCCGGATCGTTGGTGGTGATCATCCCGCCCTCACCACTGGTCACGTTTTTGGTGGCGTAGAGTGAAAAGCAGCCGACGCCGAAACTGCCCACCGGTTGGTCGCGGTAGGTCGCCCCTACTGCCTGAGCAGCATCTTCGATGATTGCCAGGTTATACCGGCGGGCAATCTCGATAATCGGTGCCATATCTGCCGGTTGACCGTAGAGATGAACCGGCATAATCGCCCGTGTTCGTGAGGTAATGGCGGCGGGGATCAGATCGGGATTCAGGTTGTACGTTCGTGGATCGATATCAACAAACACCGGCGTCGCCCCAGTCATTAAGATGCTATTGGCCGTGGCGATGAAGCTGAAGGGCGTGGTAATTACCTCGTCCCCAGGGCCGATGTTATGGGCCAGCAAGGCAAGGTAGAGCGCGATGGTGCCATTCATTACGGCCACGGCGTGGTGTGTTCCGCACAGAGCGGCAAATTCCGCTTCAAAGCGTTCAACCTCTGGCCCCTGCGCAATCATGCCCGAACGTAACACAGCCAGCACAGCCTCTTCCTCTTCGGGGCCGATCAGTGGTCGGGAGATCGGGATCATTGCTGACCTCCTACCGCCTTTGCCTGCAACATCACCGGTTGGAGCGAGGCTTCGATTTGGCGACCCAGATTGACCGCCAGGGCGTGGCAGACAATGCTATGGATGTCTTCAATCAAAGGCATAAAGTTGTTTTTGACGTGCAGGCCAATTTTGGCAATCCGATACAGGCGGCCACCATCACGTCCGGTAATGCCGATGGTGACGGCACCGACGCGATTGCCCCATTCGATGGCCCGTACTACATTGGCTGAGTTGCCACTGCCGGAAATCGCAATGATGATGTCGCCATCGCGGTAGAGCGCCTGCAACTGTTCGACAAACACATCGGCATACTCTTGATCGTTTGACCAGGCAGTAATCAGGGGAACGTTGTCGGTGAGCGCAATAGCGCGCACCCGGCGAGCCTGGGGATTGATCGTCCATTTCGAGAGATCGCAGGCGAAGTGCGAGGCGGTTGCCGCACTACCCCCATTGCCACAGACAAAGATGGTTGCATCGCGCTGGTAGGCTTCCCAGATGGCATCAGCTACTCGTTGTAGTTCCCAAAGTGGCAGTTGCCCAAGCATTTGGTATGTCTGGACAACATACGATGTCAGATTGTTCATGACCCCCCCTCCCAATAGTTTCAATGTGTTTACGAGCGGGCAACCATCAACATGCCGGCACAAATCACCATCACACCGGCTGCACGCAGCGGATTGACCTGTTCGTGCAAGACCAGCCATGCCAGCAGGAAGATGATGATATGGTTCAGGCTAACGAAGGGATAGGCTACACTAAGATCAATCCGTGACAGAGTGACCAGCCAGAAAAAAGTGCCGAAACCGTACACTAGCAGACCGCCAATCACCATCGGTGAAGTAACAATGCGCCAGACAATCCCCGGTGCCGTCTCCAGGGTCAGCGCGAGTGGCCCCATGGCACCCATCCCTTGCTTCAACATCATCTGACCAATCACGCCCAGCGTCGTAGCAATCAAAATCAGCATAATGGTGCTCATCGCCAGTGAACCCTTTCGTGGCATTGGCTGCTCGATCTCGGTGGAGACAGCCGGCGGTGTCTGCCTGATAACTTGTTCGTCAATCTGTTGCATTGATCCCCCCATAGACTGGCAGTCGGGCTATCGACTGCGCGAGATTGCTTTGGTCTGCGGCCGGGCGAAGAAGCGGCGCTGGAGAATGCTGCTCATGTAGCGAATGTGGGTTTTCGTGATTTGCCAGACCCGCGCCTTTGATTGCCCATACTGACGCACGCGCAGCGTGGTTGGATACTCGGCGATGCGGTAACCACTCAGCAGTGCTTCAACCAGCCACTCCGTCACCATCAGAAAGCCATCGGCGTGGGTGGTAATGTTTTCGATCACGTGACGCCGGCAGGCACGAAAGAGCGCGGTATAGGTGTGAATCCGTGTATCGACCAGTATGCGGTAGCAGAGTGAAGCCGATTTGCTAATGAAGACCCGGTAGGCCGGTACGTTTTCAATCCCACCGCCAGCGTGATAGGGTGAAGCGGTCACCAGATCAACGTCGGGGGTGAGCCGGTCGAGCAAGGCCGGTATTTCGCTGAATGGATAGGTGCCATCACTATCACAGGTGATGATGATCTCACCGGTGGCGTTGGCAAAGCCGGTACGCAACGCTGCCCCCAGGCCACGGTTTGTCGGATGGTGGACGATGACGGTATCAGTCCAGGCACCAAATGTCTGTTCGAGGAGATCACCCGTTCCGTCGCGACTGCCATCATTAACCAGCACGAGCTGGGTTCGTCCGCGTTCGCGTAGCATATCCAGGGCCTGGGTAAGCCGGTCATGCATTGCCGACAAACCTTCAGCTTCGTTATAACAGGGAATCACAATTGAAAAATCGTAGTACGCCACGGTCTACTCCTGCAAAAAGAGCGATCAGGTTGAGGATTGATAGCATGATTGCTCAGAAGCTGGCTGAAATACTGGATAAATTATCTAACCTCGATCTAACGTTCCTCTAAATATTTGCGGTTAGTAAATGAGGATTTATTCATCAATGCGTATACACCGGTGTCGTAACCGCACGGTAGACCGATTCCAGGCAAGTTACACTCTGTTGCCAGTGATGGTAGCGTTCAACATACATACGCCCGGCCTGCCCAAGCCTGACCCGGCGTTCAGGATTGGCCAGTAAGTTCAAGATTGCCTGCGCAAACTCAGCGGCGTCATCGGCTACGATCAGATCGTGACCGGGCTGCACACTCAGGGCAACGGTTGCCTGACGGGCTGTGATCACCGGGGTCGCAGTTGCCATCGCTTCCAGCACTTTGTTTTGCACGCCAACACCGTAGCGAATCGGGGCGACCGCGATGGTGGCTTGGGTCAGGTAGGGGCGCAGATCAGGTACTGCACCGGTAACGGTAATACGTGGATCGTGGGCGTATGCCCGAATATGGGCACTTGGTTCGGCACCGGCCAGGGTGATGGTTACGTCAGGGCGCACTGCCCATACCCGTGGCATAATTGCCTCGACCAGGTAGCGAGCCGCGGCCTCGTTGGCGTGGTAGCTCATTTTGCCGGTGAAGACCAGGCTGGCAGGGTGTCGCGGGCCGGTGTGTGGTTGAAAGTATTCCAGGTCAACGCCGTTGGGAGCAACAACCAGCGGATTGTGGCTGGGGTGGCTCAGGGTTTGATTGAGGGTCATTAATGCCCAGCGGTCTTCGGGAGACGTGACCACAACGGCAGCAAAGCGATGGGGGTAGGCAGCTTCGTAGTGGCGAGTGCGGGCCAGATCGATCAGCGCACGCAAGCGCCCGCTCAGGCTACTGCTCCGCCGAAACGTGCGCTCAAACAGGAGACTGATGCTATCGACCGCGTCGAGAACGATTGGCAGTCCGCTACCACTCTGGTGTAGCGCTGCTAACCCAATTTCCGCAGCACGTAAATGCTCGATATGGATCACGTCATGATCGCCGCTTTGGATCTCTCGCATTACTGCCGTAATCATCGCAGGAGTCAGGCAGTGGGCAGCCTGGAGCGGTAACCGAGTAGGAAGGGCACGGATATAGGCCAACACATGAGCACTGGTTTGTGTTGGTACGGCAACCACCCGTCGGCAGATGGTGCGCAGTTCGGCCAAGGCCGCCTCATTGTCGGCGACACAAACCAGGGTGATGGTATGACCGCGTCGGGCCAGATGACGGATAAACTGATACGGTCGCACCCGGATCGGCGAGGGCGTGTATGGCGCTACAAACAGAATGTTCATCCGCGTTTCCCTTCTGCAAGTGGGTGAACCTTTTGTAAAGCTGTCTCATACAGGCGATCAATCGCCGGACAAACGACGCGCCAGTCGTAGCGCTCTTCGGCCAGCCGTCGCCCCTGCACAGCCAGTCGCCTGCCCAATGCGGGATCGTTTAGCAGTCGGATCAAGGCTTCGGCAAATGAAGCCGGATCATCGCCAACCAGCAGGTGTTCACCGGGTGTGACGTCGATCCCTTCATAGCCAATCGTGGTCGAGACAATGGGCAGGCCACGGGCCAGGGCTTCGAGGATTTTGACCCGCATCCCACCTCCGGCATGCACCGGTACGATGAGGGCCGCTGTGCGTTCGAGGTACGGACGCGGATTGGCAACGTATCCCGGCACCTCAATGGCCGGGTCGACCGTTAGGCGGCGAACGGTGGCCGGTGGGCGGGCGCCGACCAGGGCTACTCTGGCGTGAGGAACCGCTTGTTTGACGCGCGGCCATACCTCGTGGGCAAACCAGAGGACGCCGTCAACGTTCGGCGGCCAGAACATGGTGGCCATGCTCAGGATCGTGTCAGGGTGAGGCTGGCGATGGACAATCGCTTCGCGCTGCGTGTCGATGGCGATGGGAATGATCGCGGTTGGTGGGAGAGTCACGCCGGCTTCGCTGGCAGCCAGCTTAAGAAATGTGTAATCTGGTTCGCTCACCGCCAGCATACCGTCGAAACGGGCGCACAATTGCGCTTCAATGCGTCGTAAGCGGCGGGTTTCGATCTGCAAACCGATCCGCTGCATCAGGTGCGAGCGAGCCGCCATGCGGGCTACGATTGTCCAGACGGCATTGTGCTGGTCGATGATCCGTGCCCCAGCCGGCAGATCGACGGCAAAGGGTGCCATATTGAGTTGATCGGCGTGGATAATATCAAAGTGCTCCCGTGCGGTCAGATCGGAGAGCAGGCGCTGTAGTTCTGGAGAGGCATCGCGACTCAGAATGAAGGACGTTCCGGTCAGCGCACTTTTGAGCAGGAAACGGGCATCTTTCCAGCGGGAGCGCTGAAAAGGAACGGTGTAGACCTCGCGACAGATACGTCGTAACGACTCGGCGTGCGCCTTTTCCTGGGGGGTGCGTACCAGCGATACCAGCGTGACCTCGTGCTTCTCACAGAGGTATTGCAGCACGTTATAGGTTTTGATCTTTGGCCCGCTATCAGGCGGATAGGGAGCAATGAGTGTGAGCATCAAAATGCGCATGGAATCACCTCTGTGGGGGCGGCGCGATGGGCATAACCGAACGCATATCCGGTTTGGTGATCGCCGGCGAACGTTCAGCCGGTTCTAACGGGCGTAAGAGGAGTACCAGACCGGCGATGATGACAATGAGCAGTGGTAGCAGGCTGATCGGCCCGTCCAGTTGCAAGACCATGCCAAGGTTGCGGGCAATGTCACCGCGTGCCCAGGCCGGAATGACATACTCTGTCCAGGTGGCGCGAATAGCATCGCTGGGAAAGAGCTGGGTTGCCGTGGCTTCCGTCCAGACCAGACCGAACGAGATGGTGATTAATGCGAGGATAGTGGTGCGCCAGATCGGGTGAGACCACACAGCAGCGCAGAGCAGGATGGCCGGCAATGCCAGGAACGGGATCATCGGCACGAGGTATCGTGGCCCGGCGGCAAAGCCTCCCCACCACATAATCGAGGAACCGTAGAAGAGCAGGAAACTCAGGGGCACCAGCAACACGACCCACCATTCAGCCCGGTGCTGTCGTTGGCGCCAGCCAATCCAGTAAGCGGGGATAGCCAGCAGTAACCATGGTGTCCGGAAGAAAAGACCACGAAAATCACCGAACGTTAGTCCCCAAATGGCATCCCACTGCGGGCCGACCAGGCTCATAAAACCGGTGTGGTGCTGCTCTTGCCAGAGTGCCGAATGGGCATAGCCAATTGGCAGGGGAGTGCCAAAGGCCGCTAGATCGTAGATCACCAGCAATGTCAGCGGGACTGCTCCACCTACCAGCAATGTCGGCAACCATCTCCATCCACGCCGATACAGCGTGTACAGGCCGATAATGGCCGCAGCCGGTGCTGCCGGGTATTCACTGATCACCACCCAGCCTAATGCCAGACCGACAATAGCAGCGCTGATGGCAGGCGGCCAGGTTAATGGTGGTGCCCAGGTCAGGGCAAAGGCGGTGAAGAGCAACACGGCAACCAGTTGGTGGGAGTAGAAGTTGCCGGCGTAGGGCGCGGCGCTGGTCGCCAGACCATAAGCTAGGGTGCCGATACTGGCCGGGACTGGGGGCACGCCGATTCGTTGCAGAATGAGGAAGAAGAGGCCACCGAACAGGGCTGCCGGCAAGGCAACGACAACCAGCGTCAGGAGATACTGCACCAGCGCAAACCGAATCTTGTCCGGTCGTAAGCCGCTGCCATCTGGATTTAGGGTCGCGGCGAAACGACCACTCAGCCGCTCGAATTGAGCCTGGACGAGTGGGGTGTTGAGGAGCGGTCGGAGCGCCGCGTAGACTGGTACACCTAAAAATGATAATCCCGGTGGCTTGTCGGTATACGCATGACCCTCAAAGATGGCATAGTCGCCGGTGTTCTCGACATAGCGGTCGATACGTGGCGTGCCGTCATCAACCAGGGCCAGCACCAGATTCAACCGCGAGTTCTGGTTCCAATCCGACCAGCGTGGCAGGATGTAGGCATAACTACAGAAGAGCAGGAACACGATGAGCCAGAAGCGCCGCATAAGGCTACCTTTTCTGCTTAGGGTGCATGCCGCTGCCATATCGTGTACGGGCCGGCACTGTAAACCGGTACGTAATCGTGTTGTAAACGTTCGTGGTCGTAGATGCCGGTATACGCACTGAATGGGCCGGTGAGCACGTATGGCGGGTTGGCGTCCAAACCATCGTAAGCAACCGGTGATCCGCCGAGCCAGGCGTGGCGAACAGCGCCATCAAGGAGTTCGGTCGGAACGTAGTGATAGGTGTGATCGGTGAAAATAGCCAGCTCTGGTTCCCACGTCTCGATGATGGCGTCGGTTGGGATAGCCTGATTGAGAAATGCAGCCATGCGTTGTGCAGAGTCATCAGGGCGAAGCACCACGCCGACCGTCATGCTAAGTGAGAAGCCGGTGATTAGAGCCAGGCCGGCACCAACTGCACCGGCCAGAACCGGTTGACGACGCTGCCAGAGCCAGGCAAGCAGGTCACCGATCATTCGGGCAACTGCCGGTGCGCCGAGGGCAACGGCAGGGAAGGCGTAGCGCGGCCAGCCGAGCGATACCAGATACCAGCCGATCCAGAGTATTAACGGCACGGTGAGGGCCAGTTCGGCAAAGGCCATGGCACTGCGCTGACGGCAACGCCAGAGGCTGTACAGCAGGGCCGGAATGAGCAAGCCACCGTACACCTGTACCAGATAACGGATAGTGCGCAGACTGGCTTCGCCGTCGAAGACGAAGATCGCGCCACCGGCTGCCTGGCGGGTTTTCGCCAGATTGGCACTGAAATCAGCCGGGCCGAGAAATGCCAGCATGATCAGCAGCCAGCCGGCAAACATACTCCCGGCAATGAGTGGTGGGGCAAGTCGCAACCACCAGTCGCCTACACGCATGAAGCGCCAATCGAGAAGGGCCAGGATGAGGAGGGAGGGCGCAACAATTAGGGCAAACTGATTCTTGGTAATCAACGCCATCCCAAAGCCAATCCCGGCGAGGATGGCACTGCGCCGGCGGTGTGACGGCTGTAGTGTTGATTTGACATAAAACAACAATCCCATCCCAAGCCAGGCCAATCCAGGCACCTCACCCAATACCTGGCGGCCATATTCGATCATCCCTTCAAAGCCACGGGTGCGTGACGCGATGAGCAGCAGGACTGTCAACAGGGCCAGATAGCGTCCGTGCAGGTGTCGTGCCAGCAGGTAGAAGAGCCAGAGGGTGGCGAAGAGATAGGCTACGATGACGAGGCGTGCTGCCAGCAGATCGACCCCAACCAGGTGAAAGACAAGCGCTACCGGCAGCATCACCGTCGGCCCGACACCGATAGTTGGGCCGAAATAGCGGAAGCCCTCGCTGCTGATGTCGGCGTAGACACCGTAGCGGATAAGCGTTTCCGGGACGTGCAGATGTGATCCCTCGTCGAACCAGGTGCGTGGTGCATAGGGCAGATTCACCAGGGCGAGCAGCCCGATGATGACGACGAGGAGCAGTGTTGCTGCTCGTTCACCGAAACGCACCAGGTCTGATGTTGGTCGTAGAAGATCGGTCGTGAGCTGTTTGTGCATGGTTCCCTCGATGCCAACAACGACCCGGTGGCGCGGCGGGCATTCCCGCCGGCCACTGTCAGGTCAGGCATACAGTACGGATCGTGATGTCTACATACTGCTACCGCTCAGCCGGCGCAGTCCTTCATTCCGTAAGCTGCCGCCGATCCACTTGAGATGGTTCACGCCGATTTGCCAGAGCTGACCCCAGGTTTCAGGGTTAGCCGCACCCTTGAGGAAGGTCATGATCGGTCGTGGCCGTAGAGACCACTCGCGAGCTGCACGTTTGGCCCAGTACTCCAGATCAGCCGAGCTGAGGTGTGGGTAGTTGAGCACCGTGTGCGAATACATGTCGTAGTCTTCCCACTGGTTCATGCGAATCCAGCCATTGGCGACGGCTTCGTAGTAGAAGGGTGTGCCAGGGTAGGGGGTGGCAATATGGAACAGGGCAATATCGAGGGGTAGCCGTTTCGAGAGTGCAATGGTCTGTTGGATGGTTTCGACCGTTTCGCCCGGTAGACCGATGATGAAATAGCCCCAGTTCATGATCCCGGCGCGATGGCTGGCGGCAATGGTCTCTTCGATCCGTTTGACGGTGGTACCCTTGCGGGCGCGCTTCAATACCTCTTCGCTCCCGCTCTCCAGCCCCCAGGCGATCATGAAGCAGCCGGCCTTACGCATCAGGCGCAGTTCATCTTCGTCCACAAAATCGACGCGACTGTTGCAGCTCCACCGCAGTTTTAAGCCCTCTTTGATGATCGTGTGGCAGAGATCGTAGACAAATTCCTTCTTGACCGTAAACAGGTCGGCCTCGAAGTGGATGTGATGCATGCCCATTTCTTTCAGCATCACCATCTCTTGCAGAACGTGGTGGGGGCTACGATGGCGAACACTCGACTGGTAGGTGACGTGCTTGATACAGTAGCGGCAGCCAGCCGGGCAGCCGCGACTGGTCAGGACGAAGGTGTAGGGTCCACCCACGATTGGCACTTTGTAGCGTTGCCAGGGCAACTGATCGTGGAGGGGAATGGGTAGCGTGTCGAGGTCTTCAATGAACGGGCGGTCAGTGTTGATGCGGACTTCGCCGTGCTCGTCGCGGTAGCCGACACCGAGGGTTTCGCGCAGAGCTTTAGCGATAATTTTGGGATGCACGCCTAAGAAGCGGCCACGGGTTGTCAGATATGACGCATCGGGAAACGGTAGCTTGCGCCAGGGCGGTGTCAGGTCGGGGTTGCCGACGGGGACCGTATCAGCCGCACGTTCTTCTTCGACTACCCGGTCAATCGTGCGAATGACATCAACAATAGTAAGTTCCGGTTCACCGCGCACCACAATATCGAGCGTTGGGTAGGATTCGAGCGTTTCGCGGGTCATCGGCGTAACGTGTGTGCCGATGGCCATAGTGATTGTGCCCACCGCCTTGCCAATGAAGGTCGTGCGCATGTCGTTCGTCAGGGTTGGCGCCGTGGCGTGGATGATCATGTAGCGCGGCTTCTTTTCCCACATATACTTCTCGAACGACTTCCAGTCCATCATCAGGCCAATTGCATCGATCACTTCAACGCTATAACCGGCCTCTTTGACCACGGCGGCAATTTGGGCCAATGCGGTTTGCGGCCAGATAATCCCGTCGCGCGTTCGCCGTCCAACGCGAGCAATGTCGCGTAAGAAGAGATCACCGTCGGGCGATGGCGGATTGAGTACCAGCACATCGAGGCGAGGTGTCTTCTCGCGTGGCATTTCCACAAAGCGAATTTCGCCGGCCCGCTCGTTGGGGCGGGCGGGCGCAACCAGCTTGATGCCGGTTGGTTTATCACCGGGGGCTTGCTTACGCTGAACCGGAGTCGTTTCCTGCTCGCTCATGATCTTCCCCTTCTAATGATGCATCACATGATGCTGTAATGCCGCCTCTGTGATACTCGATGCGGGCAGGATCGAGGCGGCGGAATAGCTTGATAACTGTTGATCCGAATGATAATTGCAGACCATGCAGTACCATGGTCAGCGTCAGTACAACGAAAACAGTATTGAAAACAGGCCCGACCAGCATGTGCAGCGGTCGATTCCAGCCGGTCAGCTCTAGGCCAAACAACATGTCAATCGCGTGATGTAATTCGCCAGCAACGTGCTTTTCGTATTCGTACCCTAACCCGAAGAGCAATGCGCTAAACAGCCAGACGGCATTAGCCCGGTTTAGTTGCCGGTAGAGCCGAATACTCATCACCAGAGCGGCTCCCAGGCTCACGATGATCGGCCAGTTGTGACCGATTAAAACGATTATGTAGCCGATAATGTAGTGGCTTTGTCCGAGATGCTGTTCGCTCCACTGGTAAAATACTTCCACCAGTGTCCTCACTTCATGCGGTTTGTGGTGCAGTCTCAACAGGTGTGGTGAGTGGAACGTATGTCCAGTTCAGGTCGGCTTCCTGATCGCTCTCGCGGCGACTTAGCTCGGCGAGCACCCGCGCCAGACCCCACGCACTGACCAACTGTACCCCTATCAGGACAAGCATTGCACTCACGACCGGAGCAAACCACGAATGAGGCAGTGCGGGATTGGTCAGATCGAAGGCAACAGCCGCGACATAGGTCATGACACCCCCGATCATCGCCAGCAATCCTAGCCACCAGTAATGGCGTTCAATCCGTCGTCCGTTTCCGCGACGACCAAACAGACCCTGGCGGATGGCGCGTTTGTGGAACAGTGCAACCAGATAACTGAACGAAGTGCCGGTGGTGTAGAGAGTTACACCGGCGACGGCCAGCACCAACGCACCGAAGAGTTGTGGGAACGACCAGCCAATCAGCAGGCCGAGCGCGATGCCAATGCTCTGCCCCAGAATGAGCAGACCGGCCAGGAGGAGCAAGAGGAGGCCTAATCCGCCAAAGATACGTACCGGATTATAGGTCAAGGCCGTCCAGACAATCGATTTAGTGAAGCGGAGGCCATCGCGGATCACGTGGAGCTTGCTGCGCCCAGAGCGCTCTTTGTAGGGAATGGGAATCTCTACCATGCGCAGCCCTTCGTGAAGGGCACGGGTGCTCATTGCCGGCGTAAAATCGAGGGTGTTCGGTAATGGGTAAATGACCGGCAGAATCGAACGTCGCAAGACGCGCTGGCCACTTGCGCTATCGCTAATGCGTACACCGGCGACTAGGGAGAGCATCGTGGCGAAGATGGTGTTACCGATCCGGCGTACCAGCGGCATCTCGCTATGGGCACCGGCCATACGACTCCCGATCACAATATCGGCGCCGGCCAGCACCTCTCGGCACATCGCCGGAAAGTATTCCGGCGGATAGGTGCTGTCGGCATCAAGGAAGCCGATCAGTTCGCCACGAGCCTGAATAAAACCGGTCTTCAACGCGCCGCCATAGCCACGATTCTGCTGCCGGATCAGGCGAACCTGATCACCAAATCCCTGTACGATAGCCGCGGTACGATCTTTCGAGCCATCATCAACAACGATGCACTCCAGATCATCTACGCCCACCTCTTTGAGCGCCGGTCGAATCGCCAGCACGCGCTCAACGATGGCCGCAATGCCATCCTCTTCGTTGTACGCCGGAATCACAACTGAAAGTGTCGTCATTCGTTCCCCTCCCCATGGTTGCTGACGTGCCAGATAAAGTGTTGCGTTCGTGTCAGTAGACCGCTACAGTCAGGCGTTCGTGTGGTAACGGATCGGCACGGAGATCGCGTACAACACGAGCTGGATTTCCGACAGCGACGCAGTAATCGGGAATATCTTTCGTCACCACAGCACCGGCACCCACGACGACGTTGCGCCCGATCCGCACGCCGTCGAGAATAATCGCGCCACTGCCAATCCAGGAACCATCACCGATGGTGATGCCCTGCGCCGTGATACCTTGCGCACTGATCGGGCGGGTTGTGTCGTGAAAGACGTGATTGACGGCTAACACTTGCACTAGCGTGCCTAGATAGACATCGTCGCCAATCGTGATACCGCCTTGTCCGCGCAAGATGCAGCTCTCGCCAATGAGTGAGCGTTGCCCGATAGTGATATGGCTGTGGGGGAGATTGCGAAAATTGTAAACGTGAAGGATTGCGTTCTTCATCACCATACTTTCGGCGCCGATGCTAATGCCACCCGGACAGGCATGCAGGTAGACACCGTGATCGAGGTAGACGCCACGCCCCAATCGCACATTGTCGGCAAAGCGGATACGTACACCGTCTTCGATGGCGACAATGCCCTCTATTTGCATCAATGCCCGATAGGCCAGCGCACGCAAACCGATCCCAATCAGACCAGGTACCCATCCACATAGGCTTTGCAGTACCTGTTCGGTCAAGTATCGTGGTAATGAGCTTGCCTGTCGGCTCAGATAGAGTCGCAATCGATTCGTCATATGCTCCCTGAACGCTGCTGCTGGACACTTGTAGGATAGTTACCAGGTCTGAATATTGACTAACTATTGACAGATGTATATGTGACAAAATAATAATTATGTGTTGACAGCGGCTTCCATAATTGCTACCGCATGTGCGGCGGCACCACTGACGATAGGAGAGCGAGCGGCGCGGAGACGGCTTAAACCGGTTGGATTGATCCACGTTGCGGTACCGGCGAGAATGTCTTCGTAAGAGTTCCCGATCAATACCGCAACACCGGCATCGACCAGGTAGCGCCATTCGGTTTCATTACGTACCAGCAAAATGGGCGTGCCCAACACGGCGGCCTCTTCTTGCAGGCCACCAGAGTCGGTGAGCAGAGCCTGGGCCGACTGCACCAGGCAGAGGGTGTCGAGGTAGCCGAGCGGGCGGATCGCCAGGATGTGTGGCGAAAGTTGTAATCCCTGGCGCTCAAGCGCAGCCGCAGTGCGTGGATGTACCGGGAAGACGATGCGGTAGCTCTCGGCCAGTTCGTTCAGCGCCCGCACAATGCCTGGTAGGGTCGTCGGTTCCGTGTTCTCGGCGCGGTGTAGCGTCAACGCCAGATAGCTCCCCGGTGTCAGTTCCAGTTGTTGCAGGATGGTACTGGTGGCGGCACGCTCGCGATGGCGCAAGGCAGCGTCGATGGCGGTAGAACCGATCACGTGAATCCGTTCATCTGGTAGCCCCTCTGCGCGCAGGTTGGCTGCAGCAATCTCATCGGCGGCAAGCAGTATTTCGGCAATATGATCGACAATAATGCGGTTGAGTTCTTCGGGCATAGCGCGGTTGAACGACCGCCCACCCGCTTCCAGATGCACTACCGGAAAGCCGAGTTTGGCAGCGCAGAGCGCACCGGCCATTGTGGTGTTGGTGTCACCCTGCACCAGCACGAGATCGGGGCGCTCTTGCAGCAAGATTGGCTCAAGCCGGGCCAGAATGCGTGCCGTCTGCTCGCCGTGTTGCGCCGAACCGACGCCGAGGGTGTAGCGGGGCGATGGCAGACTCAGTTCCTCAAAAAAGATAGCGTCAACCTCATACGAATAGTGCTGACCAGAATGCACCAGGATATGATCAAAGCGTTCTTCGAGCAGTGGGATCACCGGTGAGAGTTTAATAATCTCTGGTCGGGTGCCGAGGACGGTGAGGACGCGCGCCATAAGTTACCTCTCTTCATATTCGAGTTGAATACCGTAGTAGCGCTGTAAAAATGTGCACAGCGTGTCAAGAATGACTGCGTGCGCAGGGCTGCGCCGATAGGTGATCAGGTTGAGCCAGAGCTGCGTCGGTGCTGGTTGCCAGTCGGGCCGACAGATAAGCCAGACTGTCGGTCGGTCAGGGGCAACGGCCGGTGTTTCGCCGTGGGCCGGTACCAGCACTATCCGATAGGTGTGCCGCCCAACCTGAACCAGTGGGTGGGGCGTATCGCTCAGTAACCTTAGTTCGCCGTAATTCGTGGCAATCGCCAGAAAATGATGTAGCATCTGGCCGGCGATTGCATCAAGCCGTCGCGGGGTGATCGTGCGCTGCATACGGTTCATCGTGTTGACTACCTGGGCCGGATGACCTTCGACGATTGCATTCGCCGGAATGTCACCACTAACCACCGAGCGCGAGTTCACAAAACTGTTATCGCCGATAGTTGTGCCGGGGTGGAGAAAGACGCCGGCAGCACACCAGACCCGATTGCCGATCACCACCGGTGCGAAGCGTACCCAATAGCCCTCGGTGTAGGGCAGAAATGAACCGTGGGTGTATACCATGCAACGGGCACCGAGTGCACTCCAGTCGCCGATCCGCACCTCTTCCTCGGTGTTGATGAGCGATTGCGGGCCGATGTAGCTGTGATGACCGATCCGCAAACCGGCAGCACCGTACACCAGGATGAAGCTGCTGATGATGCTGTAACGACCAATGCTGAGGTCACCGCCGCAGTTGATGATGGTCAAGGCACGGATTGCGCTGTGATCGCCGATGCTGATGTGGCGCCCCATTACGGTACTGAACCAGCCAATTGAGACGCCTCGGCCAATCTGAGCACCGCAACAGATGCGTAAGATAGCCGGTTTGCAGGCTGGTGGCACGATGAAGAGCAGGATAAAGATGGCGGTACGGAAGAGATTCATGTTCGCTGCCCAGGTATTACCGGATTTCTTCACATCTGTTCATCTTCGCCGAGGCCATGGCTGGTTTCCGCGATGTGGCTGGCCCGCGCCGACCAGTATCTGGCGATGGCTGCCGGGGTTGCGAACCAGACCCGGCCACATGCTGCCAGGTCTTCCCACAGGGAACGGTAGGTCGCTGCCCATCCCGGAAAGAGCGTGTCGTCATAGACATAATCATGCACATCGACCAGTAGTAAACCACCCTGGCGAGAGACGGTCTCACGCAGATCGCCAAGCAGGGTATCACGTTCACCGGGGTTAAACTGCTTCTGCCCAAACAGGTGATCGTCCATCCAGCCGGTTGGCAGTTGCAAGGTGCGAATTGCCCGGCGCAGTCTGCGGTGCCAGGGGAAGAAGGGCCAGGTGCTACTCCGACGCCAGCCCAGATATCGGTTGTGGGTCAGGGATGCATCGTAGTGAAACCCAACCTGCTCGTGGATGAGCAGCGTTTGTTCGGGCTGTTGCGGATGGAGGTGCCAGTAGTGATGGCGATTCCCTTCAATTGGTTGGTCACTGGCGACCGCCAGCCGTTCGCGTTCGGCAGCGAAGATACGGCGGTCGGTGTAGGCCAGGTAGCTGGCGTGCAGACCGATCTCCCAGCCGGCGGCACTCAATTCGCGGAAGAGCGCACGGAAGTGAGGCGCATGCACATCGTAGAAGGGATCGGGGCGTCCGGTAGCATATTCCAGCAACGACCCTTTGCGGGCAACGAAGTAAAACGCTGAGTGCGCACCGATCTGCTCTTCAAGCGCGATCCACGAGTGGAAGTGCCAGTGGTGGCGACGACCGGTGATCACATCACGGGCTGCCCGCAGTCCGCGCATCCCCTGTCGCCGCACAATCCGCAGCGGCTCCAGCCAACGCACGACTTCGGGATAATCGACATCGTGACCACAGGTGGCGGCCAGGACTGCACTGTTGGGCCAGCGTGGGATGCCGGGAGGCAAACCGCACTGTTGCAGTATCTCGGCCAGCCAGCAGCCAATTGCCGATGCCATCCCACGCCGGAGTAGTCCCTGCGTTAGCATCGGTGAGCCGGTGAGATCGCGATAACCGTGTTTGAGCGTTGGGTACTGCTCCTCTTCATAGCCGCTGAGGAGCCAGAAGGCGGCGAAGATCGGGTCGTGACCAATGTGCAGGCTGCCATGCACCACGACCGGTTGGACGTGCTCATGGTTGCCTTCCAGCAGCGGCAGGGTATAGCCGCGCTGGATAGTGTGACCTCGTAAACGAGCCAGGGCAGGGTTTGTCCAACGTTCGGCACAGGCGTGGATAACAATCTGTGCTGGCGGCGCCTGAGCCGGATCGGTGGTATAGGCAATGGTGACCGGTGCAGCCTGCCACTGCTCTTCGTACCAGCTATAGCCCATACCGGTTAGCAATGTGCGCCAGGTATAGGTAATCTCAGCGCGCCAGGCCGCCAGTGCCGGATCGATAGCAATGCGAACTGTCGGTATCATAGGCTTCATTTTTCGCTGCAAAGCTACTACGACGATTTACGCATCTTCTTGAACCGCGCACTATGCTGTTCACTGTCGGTGATGATAATCTTGACCGGTATCTTGTAGGGTGCCAGGCGGTCACGACAGAATGCACGTACCCGTCGCTTAAACTCATTCGGGTCTTCTGGCTCGAACAGATTGAAGCGCGCGGTCACAATATGGCCGGTGATGGGATTAGGCTCACCAACCACCGCAACGTCTTTGATGTTCGGCATCTGGAGCAACACGCTCTCCACCTCTGCCGGGTAGACCTTCTGCCCACCGACGTTGATGATGTCGCTCCGTCGCCCCAAAATGCGAATATACTCCCCGTCAACCTCTACCACATCCTGCGTATTCATCCACCCCTCTTCGTCGAAGGGGCTAGGTGCATTGAGATACCCCAGCATCGCCGATTTAGCCCGTACCCACAACACCCCATCGACGATCTTCGTCTCGAACCCTTCGCCGCCGACTTTGACCCAGAGTGAATTGGAGTCGCGGGACTTGGAACGCAGGATGCCCAGTTCAGAGAGGCCATACGTCTGCAAGAGCTGCACGTTGGGGAAGAGCGCGTGAATCCGGTGTAAGGTGCTTTCCGGCATCACCTCGGTGCCGTAGGTAATCAGCTCAAGTGACGAGAGATCGTAGCGCCGGTAGGCTTCAGAGATCAACAGGAGATTCAGAAACGTCGGTGACGTGGGCAACGTCTGCACCCGGTGGGTTTCAATAGCCCGACAGACCACGTCGGGATCGCGTGATGGTACCGATACGACAGTGCCGCCATTTGCCAGGGTGTAGAAGAGGGTATTGATACCGCCGATATGATCGAGCAGCAGGAAGGTGAGTGTCACCCGTCGGTGGCGGGGAACTTTGAACTTTTCAAGCAGCGGAATAAAATCGTGTAAGGCGGCTTTGCTCTTCCCGGTAGAACCCGACGAGAAGAGGACTAATCCCGGATGCTGACGGTCGATCAACTGACGGGTCAGCGGATTGGTCACCTGCACCGGTCGGCGCTCGATGTGCCAGCGATCATCGGCGGTGAAACTGACAACGACCTGCACTTCAGCGATCCCCAGAAACTCTTCACGCTGCGCTGTAACACTGTGCGTCAACGGAACAATAATCGTATTGCGTTCGATCAGGTTCAGGAGCAGGCTAACGGCATTGGGTGAATAATCGCCTTCAATCGTTACGACCTGACCGGGACCGACGTCGTGCTGGTCGAGAGCGGTGTGCCAGGCTTGTATGCGCGTTAACAAGTCCTGGTATGAATACGGATGGTCATGCCAGACAATAGCAGGATGGCTTGCCCATTGCTCCATCCGTTCGCGTAGCCATGTAATGCTCATAGCAGCCTCCATGCGGTGATCGATGCTACCCACCACCACCAAGGTAAAGTACCTGCCCGGTGACATAATCACTGGCCGGGTTGACGAAGAAATCAATCACATGCGCAACATCGCGAAAGGTGCCGAACCGCCGAATCGCGAGTGCATCGATGATGTGCTGGAGCTTTTCCTGCGGAACGCCCCGGATAAGATCGGTCTCGATTGGCGTCGGGCCAATCGCGTTCACGGTAATCCCGAAGGGTGCAAATTCACGGGCGAGGATACGGGTCATGGTCTCGACCGCGCTCTTGGATGCGGCGTACAGCGCTTCACCCTCAAGCCGTAATGGCACAGCAATGGTACTGAAATTAACGATGCGGCCATAGTTGCGCCGACGCATCAGTTTGGCCGCTTCCCGACAGACCAGAAAACTGCCCAGAACGTTAATGTTGAGAATGCGACCGGCCGTTTCTCCTGGTGTAAGGAGCGCGTGATTCATTGCCGCAATGCCGGCGTTGTTGATAGCAATATCGAGGCGACCATGCCGGCGTTGGATCGAACTGATCATCGCCTTGACTTGGCTCTCGTTGGCGACATCAACGTGGTGGTGGGTGTAGCCGGGTAGTTCCCAGTCGACAGGATTGCGGGCGCAACCTTCGACCAGTGCTCCCCGTGCCAGAAAGTGTTCGACCAGGAAGCGACCAATGCCCCGGCTGCTCCCGGTAATAAGCACGACTTCGCGCTCAGTCACGGCCCGTCTCCTCATCGATCAACTGCATCAGGTAGTCGACCAGGGCGCCAATGCTGCGAAATGGACTGTTTCGTTGCGACATCGCTCGATCATCGGCCAGCGTGAGCGTAATACCGAAGGTTTCTTCAAGCCGTTGTTCAAGATCAACCACCATCGTCACCAGGGCCAGCGAGTCGAGCAGTGCCCCCTTGCCAAACAGCAAGGTGTTCTCATCGATGCGATCTGGCGCTGGATGGCCACTCTGATCGAGGATGTTGCGTAGACTTTCGATTACAAGCTGACCGAGATCGGTGCGAGCAATGGGTAGGCTTGTCATAAGAAGTTCTCCTATCTTAAAGAAGATGATTTAGAAGACGAACGAGTAATCAACGGAATGTAAATCTGAATCTGCGGCGTCGGTGCATTGTCAATCGACGGAGTCGTCGATGGTGTTGCTGTGACGATATGGGTGCCGGTCGGGGTGGCGGTATGGGTGCCGGTCGGGGTAGCGGTACGGGTGCCGGTCGGGGTGGCGGTCGGGGTGGCGGTATATGTGCTGCCCGGTGTTGAACTTGCCATAACGGTCGGTGTAATGCTTGCCGTAGTAGTTGAGGTGGGGACTAAGCCACCACTAAACGGCGTATCGGTTGACCAGTGTTGAGCTACACCACCAGGACGCGGCTTGAGTTCGCCGCTGCTTGTGCCCCTGGGAGAACTGTCACCAATGAGCGTACCTGTTCCCTCGTCGAACCGATAGAGCGCAATTGTCTCAGGATCAAGCGGATGGGGGGTTGATGGTCGCGTGAACGTGTCGGTGTAGCGCGCAATCTGCGACACGCGCAGGTCATCGATCCAGCCGGTGTAGTGGAGACTACCGGGAACATCGTGTTTCTCGGCCCCCAATACCAGGTACGGATCACTGGTGGGATAGGCAGTGGTGCGGTTGAGGCGGTAGTCAATCCGCCCGCTGGCACCGCTCAGGGTGCCATCAAGCTGGCCATCAACGAAGAGACGGATTTGCCCGCTTGCCGAGCGGGTGATCGCGATATGATGCCATATCCCGTCGGTCACCACCCTATTGCCGGTGAGCAGCCGGTCGTCGGCACCAACACTCACGCCGACGACCAACCGCTGATTGCAGATGGCAACTCCGTAATCACCATAATCACCGGCACCGAACACATCACGGTCGAGCAGGATATTACCGGTATACCAGCCTCCCGGACAGGCCGGGGCAGTGTTCTCGGCTGCGGTTGCCTTCATCCAGAACTCAATGGTATAAGTGTCGCCAACGTTGATCGGATAGGAATCAGTGATGCGTCCATTGGCATCGATAGGGCCTAATGGTATTTTAACGCGGTCGCGGTCGTTGGTACCGCTGCCGTAAAATCGCAAGGAATAGCCTCCCTGGGCCTGGGTCGGGGATGACGTGCGGAGGGTGCTGAATGCGATGAACGTGACGAGCAAGCCCGATAGGGTGAGCTTTGCTACCGTCTGATACCATTGCTGGCTGGTGCAGTACTCCATACATCGTCTCCGTTACAAAGTCGGCGCATCTGATATCGTATTCGGATAACATGCAGTGTCGAGACACCAAAGATATCGAAAGTGCCCGGCACGCTTGAACTCTCAAAGACAGCTCCGCCGGTCAGCGGATCGGGCACTCGCGTCTAGGTGATGCCGTCGGGGGATACTACGTATCCAATTCGCCGATTAGCATCAAGGGGGTTATCAACCCCAACATACCACATCCGATAGCAAACACTACTGGTACAGCCACCTTCACACAGGCGCAGGGTGGACGCCTCGTCACGCACCATACTGGGCGGGAAGATCTCTTCGGTATCAAAGCTGGTGCTACCTCCGCCACAACCACTGTCTACATTGCTGAAGATTGCGCCGTCGGTGCATGGGTCATTGACCATCACCCACGGTTGATCGTTTCCGCCTACAGAAGGCGTAGGGAAAGCAATAGGGTTTAATGTAGGGATAGGTGCGTTGGGCACAGGGCGCACCCAGGTCAGACCGTCGAGCGAGACCACGTGTCCAATCCGATGCGTACCACTCCCGT
>NZ_DAOUBI010000207.1:0-12930 GCF_034432675.1 Chloroflexus sp.
CCGCGCCAGCCGTGCTCGCGATCACGTGGAGATCGCAGCGGTTACCCCGCAGCTCTGCGCCCAGTGGGATCACGTTTCAGTGTAGATACCGTTGCCGACCACCATTACCCGTGTCGCGTCGTTTGGCGTGCGGCAGCATGGCTGCCGCACCAGCCGTCCTGACGATCCGGCGCATGTTACACCGCTGATCCTGCTGGTCACGGAGATGATGTGTATTCTCGTCGCGATAGTAGGGGCACGGCATGCCGTGCCCCTTCTCCGACCACGCCGACAACAATCCACCCGAAGGAGCACGGCATGCCGTGCCTCTATTGCTACGCCGACAACAATCCACCAGCATCTCGCCGGTCGCACACCTGACAGAGCACTCCTGCACGGATTTCACAACCTGAGTGATGCACAGTGACAGTCAAGATGCGATATGCGTCCCACCAGAGCTGCACACAACGGACAAAACATCCAGGGGGCAATCAGATGGTTGCCCCCTGGATGGATACTCACGTCAGAAGCTGTTGATCGGGTATTAATCCGCTACCGCTAGTGGAACTGCTCTTCCTCAGTACTGCCGGTCAATGCCGTTGTGCTGATCTCGCCACCGGCAATCACCTGCGCCACCTCATCGAAGTAACCGGTTCCAACCTCACGCTGGTGACGGGTCGCCGTGTAACCGTAGGCTTCTGCCGCAAATTCCGCCTGTTGCAATTCGCTGTAGGCCGCCATCCCCCGATCACGATAGTTGTGCGCCAGTTCAAACATGCTGTAGTTCAGCGCGTGGAAGCCGGCCAGGGTCACGAATTGGAACTTGTAGCCCATGGCACCCAATTCGCGCTGGAAGGCCGCAATCGTCGCATCGTCCAGCTTCTTCTTCCAGTTGAACGATGGCGAACAGTTGTAGGCTAGCAACTTGCCGGGGAATTGGGCATGAATAGCCTCGGCAAAGCGGCGTGCCTCTTCGAGATTTGGTTCGCTCGTTTCGCACCAGATCAGATCGGCGTAGGGGGCATAGGCCAGGCCACGGGCAATCGCCTGATCAAGGCCGGCCCGTACCCGGTAGAAGCCCTCGCTGGTGCGCTCGCCGGTGCAGAAGGGCCGATCCCGCTCATCAACATCACTGGTGAGCAACGTAGCCGCATTCGCATCGGTGCGCGCCACAATGATCGTCGGTACCCCCATCACATCGGCCGCCAGACGAGCTGCCACCAGATTGCGGATCGCAGCCTGGGTGGGAATCAACACCTTCCCGCCCATATGACCACACTTCTTCTCAGAGGCGAGTTGATCCTCGAAGTGCACACCTGCCGCTCCAGCCTCAATATACGCCTTCATAATCTCGAAGACGTTAAGCGGGCCGCCAAAGCCGGCTTCTGCATCGGCCACAATCGGGGCAAACCAGTAAATATCATTTCGCCCTTCGCTGTGATAGATCTGGTCGGCACGACGGAGAGCATTGTTGATGTTGCGTACCAGTTGGGGACCTGAATTTGCCGGATAGAGGCTCTGATCGGGATACATCTGCCCCGCCAGATTGGCATCTGCGGCTACCTGCCAGCCACTCAGGTAGATGGCCTTCAGACCAGCTTTAACCTGCTGCATTGCCTGATTGCCGGTTAAGGCACCCAGGGCATTGATATACGGCTCGGTGTGCAAGAGGTTCCACAAGCGCTCGGCACCTATCCGGGCCAGGGTGTATTCAATCTGCACCGAACCCCGCAGACGATACACATCCTCTGGCGTGTATGGGCGCACGATGCCGGCAAAACGCGGTGTGTTCCAACTGTCGGAAATCTGTTTGATCTGTGCGGCACGATCCATGTGCGTTTCTCCAATTTCTGCGCTGAATCTGACGAACACGGTCTCAAAAATATTGATGCTTAGCAGTATAACACTCTGCGTTACGAGGTAGTTACAGTTTTGTGAAGGTGAGTACAACTAACCCCCTACCCTTCCCACGTGCGACCGTAATTCTCGGCCAGTTTGGTCAGAATGGCCTGTTCAAGATCAATGTCAAGCAGGTAAGCCAACTGGAAGAGGTAATTAGCCACATCGGCCAGCTCACCGGCCAGTGCTTCCCGATCACGTGGTTCGTCACGAAACTGGAAATGTTCGAGTAGCTCCGCCGCTTCGACCGCCACCGAAATCGCAATATTGCGTGGTGTCTGTGGGAAAATACTATCAGGCGCATACCATCCCTTATCTGTCACAAACCGATTAATTGCGTCTGTCAATTCAGCTATTGTCATCGGCATGACCGAGCTCTCCTTTCATTGCAACGCATTTGTTTCATTGTAGAGCAAGAATGGTACAATAACGACGAATATTGACAAGGAATTGGCGACCGTGCCAGAGGAGGAAGACGATGCTCACCGTGGATCAAATAGCGCAATACTGCGAACAAGAAATTGCGCGGTTGCAACTGGCCGGTGATCGCGAAGAACTGCGGCGGCTGCAACTGGCTATCGGTGTGTTGATGAAGGCAGCCGAGCAGGTTCGCGACCGCGAGACGGCTATGCGTTTCCGCATCCTGGCTGCCCGTGCCGCCAATGCCCAGGAACTTATCACCGGTGAAGATTAGGCCAATGCAGGCCATTAGTCCAGGGAGCAATGACGTTCCATGAGCCGATTCGCTATTGAACTGGCCGATATTCAGGCCGCACGGCGGGCGTTGCGGGATATTATTCTGCCTACCCCGATATTGCCGGCAACCCGCCTGAGTGCTGAACTAAGTGGATCAATTTTTTACAAGGCTGAAAATACCCAGCAGAGTGGTTCATTTAAGATTCGTGGTGCATACAACACCATTATTCATCTGTCACCTGCAGAGAAACAACGCGGCGTGATCGCACCATCTGCCGGGAATCACGCTCAGGGTGTCGCGCAGGCAGCCCAGTTACTGGGGGTAAAAGCAACAATTGTGATGCCTGAACGTGCCCCATTGACCAAGGTGGTGGCAACCCGCCGGTTGGGCGCCGAGGTCATTCTGCACGGGGCCACCTTCGATGATGCGATGGCCTACGCACACGCTCTCAAAGAAGAACGTGGCTTAACCTACGTTCATGCCTTCGATCATCCGCGGGTGATTGCAGGTCAGGGAACGATTGGTCTGGAACTGGTTGAAGCCCTGCCCGATTTACATCAATTGGTTGTACCAATCGGCGGTGGTGGCCTGATCAGCGGTATTGCCTTGGCCGTGAAGACATTGTTGCCGCACGTGCGCATCGTCGGCGTTCAGGCTGCCGGCTGTGCGCCGGTGCCGGCCTCGCTCGCCGCCGGTCATCCGGTGACGGTACCGACTGCGCATACGATTGCTGATGGTATTGCCGTGAAACGCCCTGGCGAACTCACCCTGCCGATGATCCAGGCCCTGGTTGATGACGTTGTCACCGTTGATGACGAAGAGATTGTGATGGCAATCGCGCACGTGTTGCAATACAGTCGTCTAGTTGTCGAGGGGGCCGGCGCCGCAGGTGTTGCTGCCCTACTCAGTGGTAAGGTGCCGGTACAACCACACCAGGTAACGGCGACGATCCTCTGCGGAGGCAATATCGACGCGAATCTGCTGATGCGGGTGATCGAGTATGCTCTGGTTCGCCAGGGACGCTATCTCTTGCTCCGCACCAGCGTCGATGATCGTCCAGGCGGCCTGGCCGGCCTGGTCAATCACGTTGCCTCGACCGGTGCCAGCATCATGGATCTCTTCCACCGTCGCGGTATGTGGCGAGTGCCAATCGACCGTGCCGGCGTTGAACTCATCCTTGAGGTCCGTGATGAAGAGCACGCTCAGATGGTGATCAATTCTCTCGAACAGGCCGGCTACCATTGCGAACGCGAACCGCACTGGCCGATATAATCGACATCGATTCATTAAACATCATATGTTGTTGAAGAATCGCCTAGCATGTTCGTCTATTCACATCCTGCGTTGCATGAAGTGCGGAAGCTGTGCTTTCGCACTTCCAAGCAGTGTGTCCTTTGTGAAGGGTAAGAAAACCTTCATTCAGCGCAGCTCACTGCATCTAATGGCTGCAATGCCTGCTATAATACCTGACACAGAATGGTGAGAGTATCCGCAGCAGGAAGCTACCCAAATAGTCTCCGTCACAACCACGCGATAGGCACAAAGGTGACACCGCTACCTGCATAGCCGGTTTTTTGGATAAACTCTCGCGATCACGATGACCAGTATTCTCCCACGGAGACACACTATGGCATCACTCCGTGTAACCTTTGCCCGCCTCCGCCAGCTACGCATGGTAGAATTGCAACTGCTCGTTACCGTGCTGCTCTTTTTTGCTGCCGGCTATTTGTTAGTCGTTGTTGCTACCGGCCAAAGTGAATTGCAGACAACAGTTGAGGGATTGGTCAGCATTCTCTGGCCATCAAGCCTCCCTCTCTTGCTGTTTCTCGCCATTTCGTTAGGCCTTTCATGGCGCAGCCCAACAGCTGACCAGGTGATACTGCCGTTAGTGGCCTTGCTGGCCGGGCTGAGCCTGATGATGACGGCACGACTTGAGCCAGGTCTCAATCAGATCTACATTTGTAGCAACCCGGCTGGTGAGCGGTTCCCTTGTTACGAAGGGATTGCTGCCAGGCAAACCCTGTGGGTAACGCTGGGCACGCTGATCATGGCAACCATCCTTTTTACTCCTCTCGATCATCTCTGCATCCGGTTATTCCGTCTCTCATTCACTGACGTACTCGATCACTATCGCTACCTCTGGCTGATGCTCGGATTGGCGCTCATCCTGGCTACCTTTGTCTTCGGCGTTGACCCCAATAACAGCGGAGTACGGGTCTGGTTCAATCTCGGCTTCTTCTACTTCCAGCCGTCGGAACTGCTCAAGATCATTCTGGTCATCTTCATGGCCTCGTACCTCAACGAGTACCGTGAAGTCGTGCAGTCGAACTACCGGATCGGGCCGTTTACCTTACCACCGCTCCCCTACCTGGCACCACTGGTCGGTATGTGGGCTATCGCGATGTTGACCATCGTCTTCCAACGTGATCTCGGCGCAGCACTCCTGTTGTTCGGCGTCTTCCTCACGATGCTCTACGTCGCCACCGGACGCGGCCTGTATGTTGTCGTGGGAGTAGCTGCATTTGCCGGTGGTGCCTATCTGCTGTACCGCCTGCTGCCCATCGTTGGCTTACGAGTATCGGTCTGGCTTGACCCCTGGGCCAGTGCTCAAGGATATCAGATCGTCCAGGCGATTTACGCGCTGGCGTCTGGCGGCATCTTCGGGGCAGGTCTGGGGCGCGGTGTGCCAGAGTATGTGCCAGCGGTGCATACCGATTTTATCTTCGTGGCAATTGGTGAGGAACTAGGGCTAGCCGGGACACTGGCCGTGCTGATCGCATACATGCTCCTCATTTTTCGCGGTTATCACCTGGCATTAGCTATTCCGGGTCGTTTTCGCGGATTCGAGCAACTGCTGGTTGTAGGGCTTACCTCAATCATTGCCGTACAGGCATTTATCATTCTAGGCGGCAATTTACGCCTGATCCCACTAACCGGTATTACATTGCCATTTATCTCATACGGCGGTTCGTCGATTGTGGTGAACTTCCTGATTATCGGCCTGCTCTTACGCATCTCGGTAAGCGATCAGCGGTACTGATCAGACGCTTTGTCATACCAAGAGTACCCTACCGGAATGATGTCACTTACACGCTCAGCGATCCCCATCCACACCAGTTCAGAGAGCGCAAGCCAGACTTCCGCACCGATCACACTCATTGTCAATGGTCTGAAGGATGCGCCCCGCACTACACCGCATCTATTTCGTGTGATGTCAAATCTGAAATATACAATGCACAACCCTTTTCCCCCTGCATTCGATACATCCCCTGTATGGCAATGTGAACGGTCACATGCACCGTCCACTGTAGGGGCTGGTTCTAAACCCGCCCGGGTTCTAAACCCGCCCATCCCGAACCCGCCCCTCCGTTACATGCCGGTGTTCCCCACGAATCATTACTGCGGGGACGGATGGTCACGGTTCACCTACCACATCCACGACGAACAATGTTAGAACTTACTTCATAAAGCTGTACGATCGTGCTCGCAGACTGTCACCGAGGCTCACGAACGCTTGCCAATCGCCAACGACAGCATGTCCTGTTTCAAACCTGTTGGCAGAGTGCAGCTCCAGTCGTTCCATCACGCGCTGGATGGATTGTCTTGCCCGCGCATTATGCGCGTGTCGCGCGGTGCGGAGTGCGGCAGCCATGCTGCCGCGCCAGCCGTACTCACGATCCGGCGCGTGGCTTACCGTTCCCCATCCTGGTCACGGGGGTGCTGAATGTGCTCGTGCCGATCATCGAGTCGGTCAGACATGCATGCGATCACTGCGTGTAGACGTGTTGTTGCAATAAGTTCATGCCTGTGCACCAGCAGCCACGGCCAGTACCTACCGGCGGTGGATGGGATGTCTCCACGGGGAACGCTTGCAGCCCACTAACGCAGCGTGACATGTGGGTAATGCATAGCCCCAGCGGGGGGAGGTTAGGAGAGGGGCGATAATGCATTCTACTCCCTACTCCTCGCTCCCCATCACCTCATCCTGATCGCGCCGCAGCACCGTCCGCAACCTGGCAACCAGCCGATGAAGCTGTTCATCATCTCGCGCGTCAGCCCGTCGCGGATGGGGCAGATCAACGACAACTTCCGCCAACATCCGTGCCGGTCGCCGACTCAAAACTACTACCCGGTCAGCCAGTAATACCGCTTCGACAAGATTATGGGTCACCAGCAGCACCGCCGGGCGCGGTTCGATAGTAGCCAGCAGATCGAGCAGCTCAGCTTGCAACTGCTCACGGGTAAGTTCATCGAGCGCACTAAACGGTTCATCAAGCAACAGCACGGGTGGCGCAAGCGCCAGCGCACGGGCCAGCGCCACCCGCTGTTGCATACCACCCGACAACTGACGCGGCAATCGCCCTGCTGCATCGCTCAATCCCATTCGCGCCAACAACGCAGCTACCCGCTCGGCTCGCGCCGCAGGCGGCCACCCGGCCAGCTCAAGCGGTAAGGCTACATTCGCTGCTGCATCACGCCACTCCAGCAGTGCCGCCGCCTGAAAGGCAATCCCAAAGCGATGATCACGCCGTGCCTGCACAGGTGCGAGACCAAACAAACGCACATCGCCAGTATCGGGTTGTTCCAAACCGGCTACAATTCGTAGCAACGTGCTCTTGCCACATCCGCTTGGCCCAACCAGGGCAACCACTTCACCGGCCGCCACCACCACATCAATGCCGGCCAACGCCTGCACATCGCCCGTGCGGGTACGGTAGCACTTGGTAACCCCGTGTATCTCGATGGCAGGTTGTAGCGGCTTCACCACCGGTTGATCTGTAGCCGGTTCAGCAAGTGTTATCAGCATATCCCGCGTCTGTCCGTCCTCTCGTTACCGTTGCTCTGGCAGCAGCGTGTAATCGGGAAAATTACCGTACAACCGCTCTCCCGGCTCGCCGACTGTCACTGCTTCAACCAGATACTTACCACCCACAAAACAACCCTTCCAGGATGCGCCCATCCCGCCAAACACCTCATCGCGATCACCACGCGAGCGCATACGGTTGATGCCGACCTTGAATGCACGCAACTCACTTGCAATCATCTGGCCCAACCTGAGATCATCGGTCGCAATCGAGGACACCAGATTCCCGTTCGAGATATTCATCTCGCTGATCAGCTCCTCGATACTATCAACAATCACAATCGTATCAATCGGGCCAAACGGTTCGTTGTGGTGCAGGCGGCAATTCCGTGGCACATTCAACAACGCAATCGGCGCCATATAGGCTGAAATGTCCTGATCGGGTAGAAACAGCTCTAGGTTCAATTCGCCTTCGTACAGACAAACCGCACCGGCACCCAGCGCCTCGCTGTAGAGCACACGTAGCTCTTCAACCTTCCTCGCATTGATGAGGGGGCCAAAATCGAGCCGTGGCAACGGATCACCAGCCCGATCAACCAGTACCGGATTGCCGATCTGCAAGCTCTTCAGAACCGGCAAATACACATCCAGGAACTTGGGAAAGAGGCGGCGCTGAACAACATAACGGATGTAGGCCGTACACCGCTGTTTACCATAAGCGAAGCCCTTTTTAATCTGCTGAGCCAGACTCGCCCAATCAGAGAAATCCCAGATGCCGTAGCAGTTCACCCCTTCCATCTCCAGCATGTAGCGTTTGTTGCGGTCGTAGAGCGACGCAGCAATATCACGTCCGTTAGTTTTCCCGCCTACAAACGCCAGACACGCTACATCGGCATTCCGTACCAGAGCATCGCTGAGCGCACCACCCGATCCACTGACCAGCGAGACAGGCAGGCCAGCCCGACGGGCAATCGCAAAACCTAGCGTTAACGCGAACAAGCCACCATCCGAAGGGGTTTTGGCAATGACGGCATTACCGGCCAGCGTCTGCACCAACACCGCGTGGACTAACACCGAGTACGGGTAGTTCCACGAGGCAATATTCGATATCAAACCGAGCGGCTGGCGGTTACTCAGCATCCATTCGATCTGATCAACATACCATTCGACACCATCAAGACAGCGATCAACATCATCACACGCCAGATGGTATGGCTTGCCAATCTCCCACATCAGCAGATATGCGATCAGATCGCGGTGCTGGCGTAAGCCATCGACTGTCTCCTGCACCCGCCGCCGCCGCTCATCAAGATCAGTTCGGGCCCAGGTCTCATGTTCACGAGCAGCAAAGCGCACAGCCCGCTTCGCCGTTTCGAGGTCAATCATAGGCATGCGGCCCAATTCCGTGCCATCAATGGGCGTACTGTAATGCTTACCATGCCCCGGCCAGCCCCACATTCCCTCGATCAAATTGAGAACGTGCCCTTCACTGTTAAAGGCCTCTGGTACAACAGATCGTAATTGTGCCAGGAGATGCGACCATTCACACTCTGGTGCGATGATTTTGCTCATGCCATCCCTCTTCCGGTACTGTGATATTTAGCACAATCACAGTATATCATGCCGGTTACTATCATTCTCACAAACTGCTAAATATGTTGACGTACAATATACCACCGCTTACTCAGGCAGCTCCTGTGCTACACTATACAGCAACAATGGTTAAGTTGAGAGAGTAAGCAATATGAACATCCTGATTCGTCCACGACGGCAGAGACGAGGTGCCATACCCTCAAACAAACACATTATTGAAGTTGAATATAGTGATGGTCGTCGCATCGTCTCAGAAGAAGAAGTACAATTTGACCTTACCCCTCCCGAACCAAACAACCCTGCCGACATCACTCGCTACGGTCAGGAACTCTTCCGCCGCCTCTTTCCGACGCGACTGAGCCACCAGTTTCGCGTCTCACAGCGTACCGCCGCGCAGCAACAGCAACCACTCCGGCTACGCCTTGCTCTCGATCCGCAGGATGCCGAACTACAGGCCATCCCCTGGGAACTCTTACACTTCCCTGCAACCGACAATCAAAGCCAGCTCATCCCCCTGACCACGAGCGATCAAATCCTCTTCTCACGGTATATCGACAGTGAACAATTTGCCCTTTTTGAACCAATTGATCATCATCCGATTCGCTTACTGCTCATCCTCAGCGAACCGACTGATCTTGATCGCTGGCAATTATCGCCATTTGATCGCCCGGCAACCGAACGCGATTTTCGGCAACGCTTTCGCCCATTTGTTGATACCGGCCAGTTAAAGTTCGACATCTTACCCCGTGCTGAAGAGGCCGAACTTCGCCTTGCCCTTGAACGCGGCTCACTTCAGACCGAGGAAGCACGGGGTTACGATGTGGTTCTCTACTTTGGTCATGCCCTGTTTCTTCCAGAGCGGGGTACTCGCCTCCTGCTTGAACACGGCCCACAGCAGCGAGGTCGGCTCTTCGATGGTGAAGAGCTTATCAGGCTTCTCACCCAATTACCGGCCACACACAAGCCGGCAATGATCGCCCTCATCGCCTGTAACAGTGCAACTGTTGATCTACATGCCCCGCTTAGCAACTTAGCTGCACGCCTGATTGCAGAAAGCGGCATTCCCGCCGTGCTGGCCATGCAACGACTGGTCGCTATTGAGCTGGCGCGCACATTTACTCAACATCTGACGGAAATGCTACTGCGCAACGGCATCGTTGATCTGGCCGTCACCACAGCTCGCCGTCGTATCTATCGTACCGACAGCATTCATTGGAGTACACCGGTTTTGTATACGCGGCTGGCGAGCGGGCGTCTCTTCCAACCCAGTGAACTCCTCAGATACATTGAGTGGCTCTTACAACAGGACAACATACAGCGGTGGGCCGGCACTGAATATATCGACGTCGAATGCATTTCTGTCCCCGCCGATCAATACAGCCACCTGATGCAACATCGCCCTGAAAACCCTCTGCAGAGCAGATCAGCTCGTGACACATTATTGGAAAACATCAAGTCGGTTGTCCGCACCGGCAGTGGCGAATGCATGGTTCTCACCGGCAACCGTCAATCGGGTCAGACAACCATTCTGCGACGTGTCTGCCACGATTTAGCACGTGACGCCCTGCTCGATATCGAAACACCCGTTGGCGTCCTTGTCTCACTTACCGGTTACGAGCAGACACGTGGCGACTTGCGACTACGCGATCATATTGTCGAACAACTTAACCGCCAACACCCCGCTTTCGCTAATCATGTTCACGATCTCTTTCAAGGTAGAGCCAGCGGCCCTCACAAACGACCTCGACTGGCTTTTCTCCTTGATGATCTGGATCAGGTACCAGAAGCGTATTGGCAGGAATTGTTGCGCGACCTGCAAACCCTTCGCCAGTATCTGCCCGATCAGAGCTTTATAGTCGCTGCACCACAGACATTTATCTCACAAACTTTTGATCAGAATATCAAACTCTTAATTCTCCAGCCACTCGATGAAGAGAGTATCACCTTACACATTCGACAACGTAAGCATCGCGATGCACGACGCATCATCGAACGAATCCGCGAAAATCGCTTGCAGCACCTTGCCAGTGATCCACAGATGCTCACACTTATTTACGAACGTCTCACAACTGACGTTCAACAAAATATCTCTTACCACCAAATTATTGAAGGTTTTCTTGATCAGGAACTGCGTAATCTCGATACTCGTTACCAGATGGGCAATATTGCCCGGACAAGTCTCCACAGCATCGCATGGCAGTTATACTGGCAGATGAAAGAATACCTTTCAATCAACGAGGTTTTCACACTGTTTGCCCAGGTACGAGGCAATCGCGATTACAGCTTAGAAGACCTTTTTCGCCAACTGAGCAATACACAACTACTCACGATAACCGGGCAACACGCTATCAATTTTACAAATCAAGCTGTTGCTGCATATTGTGCAGCACAGGCGCTCTATACAAGCCCAGATCGCAACCAGCGTTTACTTGATATTATTGCGCTTTGTGCAGATGTGAGTCTACAACGCTGGTGGGAGGATGTCCTGTACGCATTAATCAGTTTCCTGGATAAACCAGAAGAATTACTTCAGTATATTGCAAACTCGCTTCGCGCCGGCAATAACCGTATAGCTGTCCTTGCTGCCCGCTGTTTAGAGGTTTTGCCACCATCCAAACTGGAAAAACTATCGGCCAGATTGCGTAACGAGTTGATTGATACGTGTCTCTTGCAACTTGATGAACAACGCGAACCTGATGTTACACGACGCGAAACCCTGGTTAGATCACTGGGAAAGCTCAATTACCCCCAGGTTCATCAGCAATTACGTCGTATATTGGTTGACAAAGTACGCCAGACAAGTAGCGGTTTACGCTACGAGTATACAAACATCCGCATTGCTGCTGCTCGTGCATTGCGCGATCTTTACCTCCCGCAGTTTAATCGCAGGGCAGGCGATGCAAAATCTACTGAAGGTTTTGATCGAACTAAGATTTCAATTAACCAATTGCGTGATGATCGGCCTTTAATCGAGTTAATGGATTGCTGGTTGAGAGGCGATCAAGGCCGCAATGACTTGCGGCGTCATATTAGCGTATCACCCCTGCCCTCTGAACGGGCAATCGCAGCCTTCGCGCTGGCCGATGTCAGTACAACTCCAGCACAACAATTATGTGATGCACGCTTTCTCCTACGTGTTATTACTGCACCATCAGATACGACTGCCACCAGAATTAGCGACGACTGGATCGACACGATGTGGGCGGCAGCTGACGCGCTGACACTTTTTGACCCGGAGTATGTTGTGCCACTCATTGTTACCTTGATTCGTCGCAAATCTAGCATGCCCGATCCGGCAGCCCAACAGATAGCCTATCTTGCCGGTCGCTTACGTATCAATCAGCCGGTCGTTATTGAGTGGCTTATCTCACTACTCATTACTAATCCCCGTCAAAATGTCAAAGCCCGCGCACTACAGTCACTGGCCTGGATTGGTAACACTGCCGCAAACCACCCAATTGCTCTCGCTGATGGTCACGAGCCTCTTACGGTTAAGCAGCTCATTGAAGAGATTGCGCTTTGGCGGCAGGCTTTACCACATTTCGCATTGGGTACATTTCAGCTCGACCTACCAAATAATAGCGATCAACCTGTTTACCTGCAACGAAAGGCCATCGAAGCCCTGGCATGGATCGGCGATAAGCAAACATTAAGTGAATTGGACAAATACTACCAGTACTTGCCCCTTGAATTGCGTACCCAGTGGTACGTCACACGCTCGAACTTACAGCGATAGGATAACCGTATTACAAGCCGCTTCCTTCCACGCCGACAACAATCCACCGGCGTGTCGCTGGTGGCACACCCGCCGGCACTTCAGTATGGATATGTCTCTGGAATGACGCACACCGTTGAGCAAGACTTGACATGAAACAAGACGTGTACCAAACAAACAACCCCCAGCAACCGTATCTGGTTGCCGGGGGTCATCATCGGTCGGGTGCGTGGACCTAGGTTC
>NZ_DAOUBI010000208.1:0-10954 GCF_034432675.1 Chloroflexus sp.
TGAGCAGCCAGTTCCCATGGACGTGCGACGTTGCGTCTCACGGCAGCAACCTGGTTTCTCCCCATCCTCTGTGTCGCTGTGGTGATATAAGGGAGCACCTTGGGTGACGATCTATCCGCGTGCATCCGCCTCACCCGCGTCCATCCGTGTTCCACCCCTCCTCCCGTCGCGCTCAACGCCCCGCACCGCTGTGGTGACGTAAGGTAGCAACTTGGATTATGATAACTCAAGTTGCCACCTGTGCGGTGAATAAGCCACAGAGACTGACTAACCGGACAAACAGCACGACATTGCACTACGTCACGTGGCATAAATGTGCGAACGATGCAGGTGGCGGCTATGCTCTCGTGCTATGTCACACTTCATGGGGGCAATCTGGGTTATACACATTCTCTGTGTCCTCCGTGTCTCTGTGGTGAACTAAGGTAGCAACTTGGGTTATGATAGAAGTATCTACTTGTTGCGAGTAACTAACGACGGAGGGGACATGAACGATCTCTTCGCATTGCATTGGAATGGGCCGCCATTTGTACTCTTCAGTGGGCCACACCTGATTGCGCTGACGTGTGTCGCCGTTGCCTGTGTCTGGATACTTGGCCCTGGCCGTCAGATGTCGGCGGAGGCAGGACGCTACTGGCGCTATGGATTAGCGTTTATCCTGGCGGTCAATGAGCTGGCGTACAACTGGTGGTTCTGGGTACACGGTCTCTGGTCAATTCAGTATATGTTGCCGCTGCACCTCTGCACCATGTTTACATGGCTCTCTGTCATCATGCTCCTCACCCGTAGTTATCGCATCTTCGAGTTTTCGTATTTCATGGGGATTGGTGGTGCGGTGCAGGCATTGCTCACACCCGACATCGGCGTCTACGGCTTTCCCCACTTTCGGGCATTTCAGAGTTTTATTTCGCACGGGGGCATCGTGCTGGCCGCGTTAACAATGATCGCACTGGAAGGATACCGCCCCACCTGGCGTTCGGTAGGGCGGGTGATCATCGGGGCGAATCTGTTGATGGCGGCGGTCGGCGTCGTGAACTGGTTGCTCGACAGTAATTATCTCTTCCTGGCCCGTAAACCGTACACGCCGAGTCTCCTTGATCTGCTCGGCCCGTGGCCGATGTACATCATCTGGATGGAGGTGATCGGCATTGCTACTATTCTGATTCTTTATCTCCCATTTGCCCTGGCCGATCTCCGTCAGAGATCACTGATGACGGTGAGTAAATGATTCCGGTAGGTGGAACTGACCAGGACGTTCCAGCATTCCGGCAATTCCTGCCGAAGTGTAGCCCATTCCGCTTCACGCGCCGCCAGATAGCCAGCAACCGCCGCCGGCGCATGGTCGGTATGGGGTGCCAGTAAACCACGCGCTACACTAATATCGTTGAGAGCACCGAGATGATCCTGAAAATCGATGAGAGGTTGCAAGAGATCGCCCAGCCGTTCACCGACAATATCACTGACCAGCTCAAGGGCGTAGCGCAACCGCTTGCCGGCTATTCGCATCGCATGCAGGCTCGCTTCATCTTCAGGCAACCCATCACGATCATAGGAGCGTAGCGCTTCGTAGTGAGCGTACAGCATACTGCCTGCGTGATCACGCACCCGCGGTCGGTTGTCCCATCCTTCATTGACGCATGCCAGTTGGGCTAATGCCCGCAGCTCACGCTCATATTGTTTGGCGGATAAATAATTCACCAGTTCAGCGTGCGCAGCCATTCGTTCGGCCCGTATTGCCTCAATTACCGGTTCCAGACCGCTCATATCACGACCGGTCATATCGTGGAGCAAGACATCTCGATCACGGGTGGCACCGGCCTGTCGAGCCAGTGTGCGGACGGCGACAGTTGCCTGTCGAGCAGCTTTGGCCGGGGCGACCGGCGATAGAAGGCGTAACGCGGCCCGAATCCGTCGTGTGGCGACCCGTAGATCATGCACCGCTTCAATCGTTTCATCATCCCTGACCGCCCGCGCCGTTTGCTGGAGACGACGAATCTGGCGTCGCAAGACGATTCGGCCCAATTCGGCAAATGGAACCGCCCCTGATGCATACCAGTAGGGCAGCCTGTCAGCCGGCTCGTCTTCACCGGCCACTTCTTCAACGACCGTACCCTCACTCTGCACCACAATTTCTGGGCGTAGCCCAATCACGCGCTCCCACAGATCGGCTTTGGCCAGTGCCCGTTCACTATCAACCGCGGCGTGTGGACCGGTAGCCACCAGGCTCAGCCGACCATTCCTGCTCAGAACCTGAATGGTTGTGGTCTGGGTCTGGCTATAATCGAAACCGTCGGCTACCCTCACAATTGCAGCTAGTTGCAGAGCCAGCTTTCGTGATCGCTTGTTCAGGCAGAGCACCGTTGGTTCCATTTGAAAGCGCGGCTTGCGCCGATGAAGCGCAACAATTGCCGCGATAATCAGGTGGTCGGCTGCATCGCCAGGGGCATGGCGCAGCACAATATCCCGACCGACCAGATGATGTTCAGATGGATCGGTAGTCAGACCAACATTGTGTAACAATGCGCCAGCCTCAACCAGCACACGTGCATTGGATGACCGGTTTTGGTCTAACGCATCAAATAATGTCAAAGCGTGATCGGCTACCTGACGGGCATGCGCTCGGTCAACCCGATATGCGGTGAGCAATGTCTCAACATAATCTGTCAGGTGTGTGGTTGATCCCATCTGCCTACTCCTCTCAGGTATGCAAGAATTACTTGCGCTGTAGTAAGGCCATGCCCCGTTCAAGCTTGCTCTGGCGTTCGGGCATAATGTTGACCAGTGCGCTGAGTGCAGCAGCCAGTTCAGTTATATCATAGACCGATCCTGTCGGCAGCACTTCCAGTTCCAGTTCGCAGATTGGTGCCTGTTTTTTGCCGGCATAGATGGTACCCTGGTCGAGACTTAGCTCAACGCGATCCTGCCCATCACGATGGGCGTGAATAATCCGTCGATTGGTTTCGATGGTCAGCAGTGGGCGTACTGGCGCTCCCAGTAACAGCGCCTGCGCCAGATCACGGGCCGGTCCTTCTGGCCAATGAGCTGGATCGGGATCATCACCGGGAAACTCAAACTCTGCCCGGTGGTGAATGCCCTGGTCATCAACACGGGCCGGCCCTTTAAGCGTGATAATTGATCGCTTGCCAATCTGCCGAATCCGCAAGCCGTAACGTGCCTGAGCCAGCCTGCCATCAGCACTATCGTAATAGGTGTTCCGTTGCTGTTCACTGGCCATCGTGCGTAACGTATATGGCCCAAGCGCACTCAACGCCGCCAGTCGATCCATGTCGCTGGCGCTGATCTTGTACTTTGCCTCAATTTCCATAAGGAACTCCGCGAATAGGTTTGGTTATGCCTCATGTATTGTAATGGGTTTTGCGTATTACAGGGCGAGTATGCCGACGCTGAACACCGGTTTTCTGCAATATAAAAGTAAAGAAGTGGTATACTTGCCATCGCCAGTGGTGTTCGGTCAATGAAAGGAGGCCACGTTCGCATGAGTGCTGACTTTGAGCGACTGATCGGTCGCGCGGTGCTTGATCCCGACTTTCGCAAACGTCTGCTAGCCGATCCGGATGCAGCAGCGAAGGAAGTCGGTTTGCAGCCCGACCCGGAAGAGATGGATCGCCTGCGGAAAGCCCTTGCCGATCCAACGCAGCGAAAACAGCTTGAAGATTTGGAGCGGCAGGCGGCTGCTCCTATTTGGAGCTGATAATACGCTCTTCTGAATTGATTTATTCAATGCAAAGCATTCGCAGGGTATATGAAATCGCAAGATATTCAATCATTTAACGAGTTACTGAAACAGCTTGATATTGAAAGCGACCAGCTAAGCCTGCGTTTTACCTTGCGAATGCTTAACATTCTTATGTTCACGCTAACCATCATAGCGTTACTCGTCATGTTTATTCCACCCCTGTCGTTGCCAATAGCGTATATGATGGTTGTAGTTTCGCTTGCAATAAATGGGATTATTGAATGGTTGATTCGCAGAAACCGTGAAATAGTGGGAGCGAGACTCTTCGTTGGTTGGACAAACGTAGGGGTCATTGTGTTCATGCTCGCCAATACGGTTGAGCTTGACTTGATAGGTACAACAATGTTTGCGGGAATTACTCCGTTATTTGTAATTTTGAGTGGACTGTTATTAGGATGGGGTTTTGCCGGTTTTGTTGCGATTGTCAATCTTGTCATTGTCTTTCTAACCTATGTCTGGTATTTTGCAACCATTGGTACTGAACGTGGTGTATTTGAAGAGACGACCGGTTTGTTCGTACCGATCCTCCTCTATACCGTGTTGGTATGGGCGGCAATTTCATTCTATCAGTATCAACTGACGTCATCGCGTCAAAGGTTGAATCAGGCCCGTTTCCGTCTCATTCAGGATCAGATATTGCACCACGATCTCGAAATTGCGCACTCGCTTCAGCAACGTCTCTATCCACCACCACCACCGCTGTTCGGGAATATCCGCATTGTAGCGTATTCTGAACCTGCCCGCGAGACGAGTGGCGATTTTTATGATTTTGTCCGGTTGTCAGAGGAGCGTTGGGCGATTGTCGTTGCTGATGTTACCGGTAAGAGTATTGCCGCTGCCATGGTCATGGTGATGATGCGCTCAATTCTACGTTCCTACATCACTACTGAACAATCACCGGCAGCGATACTGCGTGCCGCTAACAATGCACTCTACCGTGATGGCGTTGGCTTGCAATATGTCACTGTTTTCCTTGGCATCCTCGACTCATCCACTAATATTATTACATTTGCCACTGCCGGTCATCCCTTTCCTTATCTCCGTCGAAATGGCCAGATTCAAGAGATCGGCTATGGTTGCCTCCCTCTTGGTGCTCGTCTTGATCAGGAATATTGTGAGACGACGCTGCAACTTCAGGCTGGCGATCAGCTTTTTCTGCTCACCGATGGGTTTTTTGAGGCACGAAATGCGCAGCGTGAACTTTTTGGCTTTGAGCGGTTGATGATGGCAATTGATCAGTCTGATCCCACCGATCCGCAACGTGCGCTCGATCATTTGTTATCGGCTTTGAGCCAGTTTCGCGGCAATACCGAACAGAGTGATGATATGACAGGGATTATTCTCCAGGTACTGGGGTAAACGCATGTTGAGCCTGTTCCCCCTTGAAGAAGCGTACTGGCAACGAGTCTATTCCCGCCTGATCGCTCTATGTGACCCACTCCCTCCCATTATCCGCTATCCGCTGAATCAGGTCTTCGATAGCGAGATTCATCGTATCTTCACCCTCTGGCCGGTCTGGTTGTCACCATTGTTGCCATTGCCGTCGTCTATCATCGAACGCCTGAGCCTGGCGACATTGTGTGGTGCCTGGGCTGCGGCCATCCGCGATGCGTGTCTTGATGGTGAACTGACACAGGCTGCCGCGCCGTTGACCAGGGCTTTGTGGCGACGAAGCTGGCACTTGTTCGGTACGCTGGCCGTTCATCGCGAGTTGCTGGCAGACCTGGAACGACGCATGGTGGCGGCGTACCGCCAGGAACTCGCAGTCCGAACGCATACCGGTTCCTGGCAACCGACTCAACTGCAATCATTGACGGTGCATTGGGTTTGTGCACGCGCAGCCGGGTGGCACGTGGTGCAACGTGCTCATATCATGCTTGCCGGTCTAAAGCTCAGCGATCCGTGTGCCATCGCTCTGAGTGCTGCACTCGATGCACTCATCCTTGCCCGTCAGCTTCGTGATGATGTACACGATCTAGCCGACGATGTTCGGACCGGACGGGCTAGTTGGGGTGTTCGGCTGATTGCGGAGACGATCTGGCGTGCAGAGGGATGTCTGGCACCGATCGATACGCAACGCATTGCCGGACGCTGGCTCATCGATCATGCGCTGCGCCGGGAACTGGCCTTGATCCATGCTGCCCTGTGTCAGCAGGCGATGCGTGCATTGATTCCCTACGCTGCACATATTCCCCGCCTGATCGATCTAGTGACGATGGAATGTGAGGCTGGTCGGACAATTGCGACGATCAATCTGCTACATCTGCCCGGTTAACCGCTGTTGCCATCGGGTAATCCGCTCGTCGCTATCGATGCAGGAGTCTAACGCATTGGCTGCCGGTTCCAGCGCTGCGGCGCGCCCGATCAGGGTGAGGCGACAGAGCGGTCGGGGTTGGGCAGAGAGGCGCAATGCGCTCAGAGTCCATCGTCCGGCGACCAGATGAACTTCGTCTGCCCACGGTGAGTCGGTGCAGTATACGATGCCCTTGGCCCGAAAGATACCATCGGCTGCCAGTCTGCGCAGGGTCTGTTCGAGCGCAGTGCGTTGTAATGGTAGATCGCTTTGCCAGCTCGTGACGGCAAATTCGTCGTGCAGGTGCGGACTTTCGGCAGGTAGTGTGCCATCGTAGCGTGGGCTGAAGATCAGCGTCGGTGGTACATCACCCTGGACGATTGGGACGAGCGGTGCCCGCCGGTTGATTGTGCGCAGTTGTTCACTAATCTGTGCGATGGTTTGCGCAGAAACCAGGTCGCTGTGGGTGATCAGGAGCAAATCGGCGAGGTGTATCTGGCGCAGTGTGAGTGGTGAGGCCGCCATCGCCTGCTCGTAATCAACGGCTGAGACGAGGGTAACCAGTGTATCGAGTGGAATATCGGCAGCGCGAAGCTGTCGGATCAATGCGCCCGGCTCGGCAAGGCCACTCGTTTCAATTGCGATGGCTGTCAGTGGCCCACTGGCTAACAGTGTTTCCAGCGCGAGGAGCAGGTCACTACCGGCGACGCAACAGACACAGCCACCGTTCAATTCGATCAGTGGCCCAGCATCACTCTGGGCTAATAGTTCGCCGTCAATGCCCAACGTGCCAAATTCGTTGACGATCACTCCAATTCGCTGATCGCCACGACTCAGCAGGCGGCGCAACAGTGTCGTTTTGCCACTACCGAGAAAACCGCTGATGATCGTAACTGGTATGGATGGTGCGTTATTTTCCATCGGCATAACCGGTTAACTCGACATAACCACGACCGCGCATGCTACCCTCTACCTCCACCGCGCCCTCCCAATAGACGACTGCCGTGGGTAGCTCTTGATCTTGCAGTGCCGGCGTGATAACCAGATCAATCCCATAACGGGGAATCCGCAGACGCCAGCCAGCCGGGTAGATCGCCCCACTCTTCGGACTTTGCCAGGTCGCAGTGACGTCCAGCTCAACATCACCAGGGCCGAGGATGATCACTGTGTCGTTGGGGAGGAGCAGACTACCACCGACAAATGGCGACGGTTTGCCATCGGCTGCCCGGAGCTGATAGTACATCAGGTCGTGGCCGCTCTCAAGCTGTAAGGCAAACCAATCCCAACCGGTCATCCCTTCTTCCAGTGCACTGGTGCCCCACTCGCGATCCATCCAGGTCAGTCCGCTCACCGTATAGGTCGTTGAACCGATCTGGATGGTGCCGTTGCTGATCATCCGGGTGAGCGAATAGTAGGCCGATGCGTTGCCCACCTGCGACCCTTTCTGGCTGACTCCGGCATTCCCCTGCAAGACCGGTGGTCGGCTATTGACGGCAACCAGGTCGAGAGCAACCTCATCCTGAGCAGCGCGGAGGCGCATCGTCATGCCTTGCGGGCCACTTCCTTCGACCGACCAGTCATTGAGAAAGACCCGGAACGGTTCGCCGCTGGCGCCTGCCAGACCAAGCGCAGATCGGCTGAAGCGCTCGAAGGCGTAGAAACGACCACCATCAATATCGCTGATCGCAAAGTGTGCCATATAGACATCGTTGGTTGCCCAGGCCGACTCACGGGCTGGCGGATAGGGACTGAGTGCCCGGCGGAAGAAGGTGAGCTGAAAGCCGAAGCGCCGGCCATCGTCGGCAGTCAGGTTGCCGGTGTAGTACCACCACTCGGTCTGGAACGTTGGATGGGGGCCGTGGTCAGCCGGAAACACAAACGGACGTGGTTCGATCACCCGCTCAAAACCCTCAATATTATCGGCATTGACCGCTTCAATCGCGCTGATGGTGGCTTGAACGGTAGGCCGGCTGGTAGTAGCGCAAGCGGCGAAGCCAACCGCAGTTATCACAATTAAAAAACATCTGAGCCAGAAGTGCATAACGTTTCGTCAATTCTAGCGGTTTATTAGTAGACACTCTTCTAGTAGTGTACCACGGGTCTAGGTCGTTTAGCGGTCCGTATGCACCTCACCGCAGAATTGGTGAGGTGGTGTAGTGCAATGAGGGTGTTGCTATGATTGAGCCTGACAACGATGCACGGGTGCTGGTCGTTATCGTGCCACAACCGCACGATCTTGAACGGGTGCGTATTGCCGGCTGGTATCGGTTGCCACTGCGACATGCCCCGCCCCAACTGGCCGCCGATTATCTGGCGTTCTACCAGCCGGCGTCATTTGGGGCAGTGCGCTGGCAGGTGCAATACTATGCCCCTGTCCTGCGCTATCAACTGGTTCAGCGGCGTGACCTGCTCCCTGATGAACCCAACCATCCACGTGCAGGCGATCACTATTACCGGATTGATGTTGGGCCGCTGTATGAACTGGAACATCCCATACCGGCTGCCCGTCTCCGTCGGATAACGTTTATTGCAACGACCTTTGGCCGCTTGCGGCAGGCGATTGACATCACCGATCTGTTTATGCCACCGCCACCACCCGACGTGTGGGGAGCCGGTTTGGCCGGTAAATCGATCACGTAGCCGATTGTCACTCCGTCGTTGGGATATTGTGCAGAGGGCCGGGCTGCCTGTAGCAGTGATTGCCACCTGTTCACACAGGTTGACGAGGCAGCCGGCCCTCGTCGGTGTCCATTGTGGTGAGAAACAGCTTGCTACACTCTACTCAGCAACCACCTGCCAGCGTAGCGTCTGGCCGGCGGCAAACGGAACGACATCGCCATAACGCATCGGTACCTGCCAGGGGTCTTCGACCAATCGCACGGTGCGGGCTGGCGGGTTCAGGCCGTGAATCCGCCGAGCATTCCCACTCACGAAGTCGGGCAGGCGGTCGAGTGCGTTGTGACGCTCGAACAATTCCACCAGCATCGGCAGCAACACCGGCGCCGAGAAGACACCGGCAGCGCAGAACGCGGCTTCTTTGCGATCTATCGGATGCGGTGCCGAGTCGCTGCCAAACATCAGTTTGGGATGGCCGGCTAATGCCGCAGCCAGCAGTGCATCACGGTCAGTCGGACGTTTGGCAATCGGCTTACAGAAGAGATGCGGCTGCAACAGACCACCGGCCACATCGTCGAGAGTGATCAAGAGGTGGTGAAGGGTGACAGTGGCAAACAAATTTGGGTAACGATCCAGCAGGTCGAGGGCGGCAGCCGTTGTGATATGCTCCATTACAATCCGCAGGCGTGGGAACGTGCGGGCCCAATGTTCATACACCGGCAAAAACTCAGCTTCACGATCCAGCACAAACCCGTGACTCTCGCCATGTACCAGGAGCGGAATGCCCAACTCTTCCATCATTGCCAGCGTTGGCTCAATCGCCGTCAGGTCGCTGACCCCACCGGCGCTATTGGTCGTTACGCCTTCCGGGTAGAGCTTAATCGAGAAGATATGCTCACGCAATGCCTGCAAGGTTTGGGCATCGTAGGGGCGAAAAAACAGGGTCATCAGCGGGAGAAACGGGTACGGGTCAACCGCAGCCCGAATCTCCTCGTGATAGCGGGCAAGGCGGTCGGCGTTATCCACCGGTGGCACGAGATTCGGCATGATCACCGCACCGGCAAACTGCGCAGCGGAGAATGGTGCGACGAGGCGCAGCATGGCGCCTTCGCGCAGGTGCAAATGCATGTCAAGTGGGGCAAATAATGTAACTGTCATAGACGCTTTCCTGGCTGGCGTGGCAGGCGCAGTCGTGCCGCCACAAAACTGTCGTGAGGCAAATTAATCGCAGCAGTGATCCGACTGATTTCGGCACTCTCGGCGCCGGAAAGTTCGCCATCGGCGAGGGCAACCGCGAAGAGCGTGTCGAGAAAGCGTTGCCGACGCTCCACAGTGGTTGCGTCGGCGAAGGCTTTGGTCAGGCGAAAGAAATCGAGGCTGGTCGCACTCTCGTCGAGAGCTACCTCAGCAACCAGCGCTGCCTGCGTATCATCGAGCTGCCACCATTCCTTAAGAATGGCCACGATTTGGTCGTGTTCGGTAGGTGTTACCTGTTTATCGACATAGGCAACTCTTGCCAGTAAGCCCCCGGCCAGGGTCAATACGTGCAGCTCATCATGATCAAGCCCAAATTCGTCGATATGTTGGCCCAGCCGCATCTGTAGAGCATAGTAAATACGATTACGGATAAATTCTGGCAGGAGGTCTTCGCGGTTGGGGCCGCCGGCCCTTATGCCTAGTGCTAAGCGAAAGGCGCGTCCGATTTGAAACAGCAGACTCTGGCTATCCTGCGTCAGGGCACGTTGAATCTCCTGCACCACCTCGCGCTCAACTGGCGTGAGCACGCGGTCGGCGATCAGCAGTCGTTCGATTGCCTGCAAGACAAGCCGTTGCTGGCCTGGCGTGATGATTAAGTCGCGAAGATCGGCGATCAGGCGGGCACGTTCGGCAGCTTCCACCGGTGAATAGAGATAAATCTCCAGCTCCGCCCACTCATCGGCGGTCAAGGCAAACTGACCGCCGGTCTGACCAAGTTCGGCCAGCAGTCGTTTGAGGTCGTTGACTTCGTCAAGTGATAATTCACCATCGGCCCATGCAGCCGCGATAATCACTTTGGCCAGGGCCATCGCTAATGGATGTTTCGCCATAACAATTCCTAACCTGTTCCAGAGAGTAGTTTATCGCTATGGTATGCCATAGTAAAGCCTGATAACCGTATACGTTGTGTGGAGGGCAGCGGCCCCATCGTGTACTTTGCCGGATGGATAGAACTTATTTCATGCTTTGTTGCAACGATCGGATCAATCGAGACGCACGTACCGATGGATAGTATAGACCAATCCGTTGCG
>NZ_DAOUBI010000209.1:0-3408 GCF_034432675.1 Chloroflexus sp.
GCAACGGATTGGTCTATACTATCCATCGGTACGTGCGTCTCGATTGATCCGATCGTTGCAACAAAGCAATCTCAAATCATCGACAAGCTTGGTATCGTAATGAGAACATACGTTGCGTCTGTGACCGGCAAGGTCAAAGGCATGCTACGCACCGGATCGTAAGCACGGCTGGCGCGGCAGCCATGCTGCCGCACTCCAAACGACGCGACACGTGTATGACAAGCGGGCAAGACCACCAATCCAGCGCGTGATGGCACCGTTATCTGCATCCGGTAACGCGAAAGCTGATCACAAACTAGCGACGAATGATGAAGACCAGCTCACCGGGTAAGACTATCTCGTGCGGTGACCAGCCTTCCGTCGCGGCAAGCGTAGTCATATAGCGGCGATACGTTTCGAGCATCCCTACATTACATTCCGCCCACCTAGACTGCGCGTCGGAAAAGATACTACCAGGCGCGGCGCCTGAATAGCGCGTAACAGATCGGCACCGGCGCCGCGTCGCTGTTGTTCCAGCAAGGGAATCACTTTCAGTACCAGCGCAACGTCTGCGGCAACTGGCGGCGGCCCTGTTACTCGATCGCAAACATCGGCGCTACCCTGTACACCCAGCAATGGCAGCGCCGCGCTAACAAATCAACACAGAACAGTATCGATATCATAAGCGGCATAGAATGCGGTAGCAGGCACATTCATCCAGGGCACCGCCAACTGATTGAAACTGCATCTCAGATCAAGGATACGCTGCGGCGGTTGATCACCGAGGCAGGCAGGTTAGAACCGATCAAGCACTGCCGGACGCTCACGGGTGGATGCATGCGAAGCCAGCAGGCGTTGACAGATGACCTTGCGTGAAGCAACATCCGGTACCTGTTGTAGCTCGGCAAGCCACTTGCTCATACGGTGGGGTTCGTTCGGCATAGGCCCCGATCATCTGGTATAATTGGCTCCTGGCAGCCTTGATCGCAGTTTTCAGTGATGGATAGCGAGACAGTGCTTCCCGACCGACACGCTCGACCAGTTGCCGATCAATCGTTCGGTAACGTGTACTGGTTTGGACAGCCACTACCAATTCAGCCAGTTGCGTCTCACGATTGGTCATTAGCTTGCGATCCTCTCGGTTCGTGCCGGATTAGCTCCATCAACTGCGCCATGAAGTGTAGATTGTGGATGGTTGCCAATCGCAAGACCAGTGTCTCACCCAGTTTGTGCAGATGATGCAGATACCCCAGACTATACCGGCTACAGGTATAACACTGACATCCCGGCGAGATTGGTGTATCAGCTTTCACATGCTTGCGGTCGGCCAGATAGACATAGGTAAACCAATCACCGCGCAATTGGAAGCCCGGTCGCTGCGGATCAGCCGTAAACGCCAGTAAACGTCCCTAACGGGCATCGCAGGTCGGTAATGCGCTATCGAAGATAGGGTAACCCATTCAGGCACAGACCACCACACTGGCCGGATGGCCGACACCCAGAGCGTGCATGGGAAAGCGAGCGGGAATTTGATCACGGGTGAACGCCAGCACCTCATCGAGGAGTTGGCCCTGGGCATCGAGTGACCATCCCCCAAACCCGAATCCGTCGAACCCAATGTCGAGGAGTGCGGCTGCACACTCGGTGCGCAAATGCAGATCGCCCCCACCCTGTACCACAGCAAAGAGCAATGGTGGCGGCCCCTGGCGTCGGCGCTGTGCTAACTGGCGATCAAATTCCTGCTGACAGCGACGAGCCCAGCGAATTGTTCGTTCAACCGAACGACGCTGTTCGAAAGGTGAACGTCAACGTGTGTGCGATCGTCAAGGCAAATGACAATATCAGCGCCATAGCTCAATTGCAGTTGAATGCTCTTCTCCGGCGTCAGTTGAAACCGCCGTTCAGCCCCCTCTGGTTGAAAGGTCAACCCATGATCAGTAATCCGACCTGGTTTGGAATTATTTCTGATCAACGAATAGGCTTGAAAACCACCACTATCGGTCACAATTGGCCCCGACCAGGCTGTCATCTGATGCAACCCTCCTAGCGCGGTGATCGTCGAACTACCAGGACGTTGCATGAGATGAAAGACATTCATGACCAACGCTTTGATACCGGCTTCGCTGAGATCGCGGCTATCGACTGCGCGCACCGTGCCAAACGTTGCAGCGGGCAAAAATGTCGGTAAAGATAACCAGCCATGCTGAAGCGTCAAGAAATCCATCATATGTCATCCCAACAATTATATAGACATTTGAGAGTTGAAATTTGATAAATCGTGCGCTATACTATCGCAGAAGCCGCAATATTTGATTCCTGTTTGTGTCGGTTTTTTCGCTTGCCACGTGTGCATACAAGTAGATTGCTACCATCTACTTTTCTCAGCATTGACTATCGCAAACCCACCAACAGGTATCGAGGGCACTAAAATAAGTTGTTACTTGTAAAACGGAGAATGCTATGTCAGACATCACCAAAAACCTGCTCAACGTCGATCTGCGACAGGGTGTTGTTCCTATCTCAAAGGCGGCATCGTCGCTTGCTGCGCTTATCAAGCGCTCACAGGCTACCCACCAACCGATTATTGTCACTCAGAAAGGCTATCCGGCCGGCGTTCTGCTTGATGTCGAACTCTTCACTGCGCTGCGCGAACTGGCTGAACGGTACGAGGCCGAGCGCAATGGTAAGAGTGAGATTAGGAGTGCCGAGTAACCGTTCATCGGCACATTACCATATGCCGGCATTCCCTTCGCCAGGCGCAGTCGTTCTCTGCAAACGGCTGCGCAATTGTTTGTCTGTGTGTCTACGATGTTGCAGTTAGCTTTCAGCATCAGAATGAGCCAGAAAGCATTTGTCACCCGACGTTTGTTACCACTTGCACATTTTGGCAACCTGTGCTATACTCTCGGTCGAAGTCAATCCCCAATAGCTCAACGGTAGAGCAGCTGACTGTTAATCAGCGGGTTCCTGGTTCGAATCCAGGTTGGGGAGCCAGATAAGCAGCCGCCTCATTTGGCGGCTGTTTTCGTTTTCTCAATCAGTGGCAGTAGGCGAATGTAGATGGTTGTCAGCACTGCTCTCTTTTGACAGCAGACTTGGAGCAGGGATATGCTGTCGCTGGTGATTGGTAAGCGTTCATGAACCTATGTAATAGTCTGGTAGCACGACGGTACAGCTTTATGATAGATATAAGTTCTCCTAAGTTCTACCCTATCTCTACAATCTGACAGGAAGCACCGGTATGACTCACCATGCAGTACAATGCGCATAGCCATAGATTCGGTTTCAAGGAGCCGTACTCTAGTATTGACATTTATACGCAATAGTATATTATTGTACTTATGGAAAACACGATTAGTATAGGCAAGGCGGCGAAGCTGCTGGGGGTATCGGTTAAGACACTGCAACGCTGAGGTCGCGAAGGCCGTT
>NZ_DAOUBI010000210.1:0-4182 GCF_034432675.1 Chloroflexus sp.
ATGGCTGCCGCACTCCAAACGCTGCCACACCGCACGACGAGCGGGTAAGGCAACCAATTCAGCGCGTGATGACACTATTGATGATCGCCAGCGCTGCTATATTCTTACCGGCATGATATGCTGTCATTGACAATTGGCAAGCGTTCATGCGCCTGCGTGACTGTCTGGAAGCAGACAGCACAGCTTTTTAGACATCGGCATTGAGCGTCCTGATGAGGTAGACGTCACGTTAACTCATATTTTCTGTCCGCCCTCGAATCCCTATCGACCTTCCACGGTAACCAAACAAAAAAGGCGCAGGGCATCCACCCTGCGCCTTCTCAAACGAGAACGACCGATTACTTCGCCGGAGCCATCTTATCGAGCATCTTCGTCATACTCTCATCATCCGTGATCGGGTTGCGCAAGTTCTCAACCAGGTTCTGAATCTCCTTCGAGGGTTCTTTGGTGAGCAGGCTGACAACCACGATCAAGATAATCGCCACCGGCAGACCGAAGATACCGGAACCGAGGTGAGAGATACCGAGTATATTGAAGGCCGGATTGAGATAGTTGTTCGCCATATAGAAGATGGTCACAGCCAAACCGCCGATCATACCGGCAATCGCCCCAGGCCCATTCGCTCGCTTCCAAAAGATGCCCAACAAGACGACCGGGAAGAAGGTGGATGCAGCCATTGAGAAGGCCCAGGCCACCATCTGTGCGATCAAGGCGAGACGTGGAATAGCGAGCAGTGCAGCAATGACTGCGGCGACAACAATCATTGCTTTGCCCAGCACGATACGAGTATTGAGGCTGGCTTTCGGATTGATCGTGCGGAAGTAGATATCGTGGGCAATCGCCGACGCAATCACGACCAGCAGACCGTCGGCGGTGCTTAGTGCAGCAGCCAGACCACCGGCGGCAACAAGTGCGCCGATAGTGAAGGGCAGATTGGCGATATCGGGCGTCGAGAGCACAACGAGGTCACCATCGATACCATCGGCAGCGGTGCGGCCCAGCTCATTGAGCTGCAAAACACCATCGACACGCGCCTTAGTTACTGCCGTTCCAGAGATCTCGCCAGCACGGCCTTTGCCCTCACCGGCATCTTCCCAGGCAGCAAGGTCGATCCTACCATTCCCATTGGCATCCTCAACCACAACCGAACCAGCGTTGATCAGATTCTTCACCCAGGTTGGCTCCTTACCAACTTCTACTCCGTCCAGAATCTTTAGGTCACGGATCACGATCAAGCCATTCCGTGCCCAGGTGGATGTCCAATCCGGCAACTGGCTGATCTCCTTACCAACCACATTCTCAAGAATTTGCCAGCGTGAGAATGCGGCATAGGCAGGAGCGGTAAAATAGAGCAGGAAGATGAAGAAGAGCGACCAACCGACACTTATGCGGCTCTCGCGCACGCTGGGCACGGTGTAGAATCGGATCAGAATGTGGGGCAGACCAGCAGTACCCAGCATCAGACATGCCATCAGGGCAAGGAAGTTCCACGGCGTTCCACGCCAGTCGCCTAGTTCCGGCTTCTTGGCATCGGGAATTGCCTGCGCCGCAGGTGGGGTGATATTCAGGCCAAACTGTGTATTAAGCTGCTTCACCGCATCAACTGCGGCAGTGTTGCTCAGACCTTCGTTGAAAGGTGGAATATATCCACTGGTGACAAACTTACCCGGAACAACCGGTGACTCAGACGCCTTCGACAAGCCTTGCGCCACCTCAAGCTCTTGAATACGCTGAAGCGCCTGACCGTAGCTCAACTGGGGCATTGGGAAGCCAGTAAGCTGAATTGACAGCGCAGTTACCGGGATCAGATAAGCGGTAATCAGAATGATGTACTGGGCTACCTGCGTCCAGGTCACCGCCTTCATACCACCCAGGAATGAACAGACTAGCACACCTGAAAGGCCGAGGATAACACCGATCATGTAATCAACACCGACAAAGCGCTGCATGATGATACCGACACCCACAACCTGAGCGGTCACGTAGGTCAGCGAGACAATGATGGCACAGATTGCAGCCACCACACGTGCGGTGTTACCACCGAAACGGGCACCGACAAAGTCGGGAATGGTGTACTGACCGAACTTGCGCAGGTACGGCGCGAAGAGCAGGGCCAGCAGCACATAGCCACCGGTCCAACCCATAATGTAAGCAAGACCATCGTAGCCAATCAACCAGAGTGTACCGGCCATTGAGATGAACGACGCTGCACTCATCCAGTCTGCACCGGTTGCCATACCGTTGAACACTGCCGGGACATTGCGACCGGCAACGTAATACTCATCAAGTACTTTCGTGCGCGAGAGAATACCAATTGTCGCGTACAAAGCGAAAGTAAGCAGAAGGAAAGCCCAACCGATAAGTTGCGTAGGTAGACCGGCAAAGACTTCAAGGAGCAGCATCAGGAGGCTGACACAAATGAAGCCAATGGTAAAGTAGCCGTAGTAGCGCGCCATCCGATTGCGGAAGACGCTCTGAGCTGAAGTGGACATGCACTCTTCTCCTCTACAACTGAAGACATCGGTAACAGCTTAGCGGTCGCGATCACTCAATCCGTACTTTTCATCCAACTTGTTCATCGCATAAGCGTAATAGAAGATTTCGATGACAAACACGACCAACGAACCCTGACTACCCATGTAGTAGCCGAGAGGGAAACCGGCAATCACAATGTTGTTCAGAGCTTCGACGAAGAGTACCGGTACATACGACACTGCGAACCAAATCGCAAGCAGAATGCTGATCAGACGCAGGTTCTCTGACCAGTACAACCGATTGCGCTCCGCAGCCGGGAGCTTCGATAGATCCGACATAGGACCTCCTTCAACGAGCTACACTGCCTACACGTTCAGTCGATGCATATTGACTATTGCTATGCCTGCCAGTGCCCCTCACGAACATGGTGAGGTTAGTAACATTCATGGTTAGTAACCAGGGCAAGACAGTGGCGGACATCCAACATGCCAGATATGCATCTCATATCGCGGTGTGATGATTGTAGCAACCATTTTTCAGCCCAGGTTAAGTTTTGTGTAAAGTTTTGGTAAATAACTCCCAGATTCTCTGTGGGTTTCTTCACGAGCGGAAGAGTGTGTAAGCAGGCTTATGAGACATCGAACAGAGTCATCTCTACGAGGGTAGCCGTATGCACAGGCAGGTAGTCATGGGAGGCAAGCGTGGTACGCCGGTACTGCTGCCAACAGGGATTTGCGAGCGTGCGCCGGTTCAGGTATGCACAACACTGCCAACCGCAAGTACGACGAATAGTATCAGGTGATGAGAGGCTGGCGGCTCGCTCTCCTAGGGGAGGCCAGCGCTTGCGTACCACGATGAGACTGTGCAAAGTTGCAATTATCGATCACGAAGCATCGTGCCTAGGGAATGCCAGCGCTTGCGCACCACGATAAAATCCTGACAAGTGCTGCGTGAGGATGATAGGCGAGAGCGGGCAATGCTGTGTTATTGAACCAGATTTAGTAACCATTGGTGCCAGTTGTTAGAGAGAAAACTCAGCGATGCTCATTCTGTAAGGAACAGCATCAGGGTGAACTGAGGGCACCAAATCCAAGCGCACGTTGACCATTGCGGAAACATCAGCCAGACGCATGTGAATGGACCGAGCCAGCCGCTATCGGATTCATTTCCGGTCACCAATCACGGTAACCAACGCCAAAGCGGTTGCAACGTACATGGGTTGATGCCAGGTTCCTTGCTTGCAGATCGGCATGGGTTCTGGACACCATCTTGGTCGCGAAAACCATAGTCTGCCCGCACGATGGTTTTGCCAATGACCGGCTTTCCGAGCGGATTGAAGCGGCTAGCGTCCACATTGATGGTATCCCCGTCCCAAGCGACTAGCCGGCAAACGTCATTCAACAGCCAACAAATCTTGATGTCAACGCGCCAGCGACCGTTGTCGCGACCTGTTTTGCCCACTTGCTGAGGACTGCGGCCTTGTCGCATCGGAACAATCAGTTCACTCGGGTAGCTATCAATGACGGTGAAGAACGTTGGATCGGTCAGAAGCCATTGCCACCAATCTTGATGCGTTTTGAGCAAGCGTTGTAATCTGGTTCGCTTCGGCAAAGTGCCATCACCAAACCAAGTGCCATCATCGCGTTGCAGCCAGCGCTAGAAGGTGCGCAAGCAGCCACCTTTGTGAGCAAACAGGATGCCAATCGT
>NZ_DAOUBI010000211.1:0-2301 GCF_034432675.1 Chloroflexus sp.
TGGCTGCCGCACTCCAAACCATGCGTCACGGGCAATCCGGGCTGGGACCGGTATTCACTCCACACCGTGACCCCACTGCGTGCCTAGCGTGAAGGCTGATTCGGCACGTCGGCATTCAGAGATAGTACCAGCGTGATCGTCCGATAACGTGCTACGAACGCTATGCCACCAGATTTGCTACCCTCTCCACTCATAACCCCCTCCTCTTCCCCTCCCTCCCATCTCCTATCTCCCTATCTCCTATCTCCTCCCTTCTATCTCCCTATCTCCTATTTTCTACCTCCTACTTCCCCCTTCCCCCAAAATCTCATCACCTTCTAACAACCTTCTAACCAAACATTAAAAACTTCCCATCATGATACTCTTAGCGAAAACGACGGCATCGTTGTCGTCTGACGCCAAGGAGGTGTACGATGAATGTTAATCGTTTAGCATTGATCTTTGTCTTCTTACTGGGCATCTTTATCGGCGTTGCCGGTGGTGCCGCAACCGGTGGTCTGGTCAGTTATCTGGTAGCCCGCCAGACCTTGGCCCAGGTCGCTGCCACGGTCACGACCATCAATGCCCAGCCGGTCACCGCGAGCAATGGAACCTCGTCCTCAACTCAAACCGTTACTCAGCCCGTCGAAATTGTTAGTGTCTCCGATGCGATGGTTGAAGCCGTAAAGCGTGTAGCGCCGGCTGTTGTAACCGTCACCGTTACCGGAAGCACCGGTCAGGGGAGCGGGAGTGGTGTTATCATCAGCGATCAGGGCTACATCATCACCAATAACCATGTTGTTAGCGGAGGTAGTCGTTACTTTGTGCTTTTCGCTGATGGTGCCCGCCGTGAGGCTAAGCTGGTTGGTACCGACTCGCTCAATGATATTGCGGTGCTAAAAGTCGATGGCGAGGTACCGGGTGTCGCCACTATCGGTGACTCGTCGGCGTTGCAGCCGGGCGAAACAGTGCTGGCTATCGGTAGTCCACTCGGTAATTTCCGCAACACGGTGACTGCAGGTGTTGTCAGCGCACTGAACCGTTCGGTGCCCGGTAGTGGAATGGAGGGTCTGATTCAGACCGATGCAGCGATCAACAGTGGAAATAGTGGTGGCCCACTGATCAATCTGCGCGGTGAAGTCGTCGGCATCAACACGCTGGTTGTACGTAACGATCTCGGTTTCGGGTCGAGTGCGCCGGTTGAGGGACTTGGCTTCGCGGTGCCGAGCAGCATCTTCGCCAACGTTGCCGACCAGATCATCCGTACCGGTCAGGTGCGCTATCCGTTCCTGGGTATTACCTACCTGATGATCGATGGTGAAGTTGCCGCAGAGTACGATCTGCCGGTGCAGAATGGTGCTTACATCAATGCTGGTATCAGTGGCCAGCCCGCCGTCTTACCAAACACCGCCGCAGCGCAGGCCGGTTTGCGCGAAGGCGACATCATCCTCGCCGTGAATGATCAGCGCCTCGATGGCACCGTCTCGCTGCGTCAACTTCTCTTGCAATATCGCCCTGGTGATACGGTGGAATTGACCATCCTCCGCGATGGTCAGGAACAGCGGGTGTCGGTGACCCTGGGTGAACGTCCGGCTAACCTGCGTTGAGAGCCAGGGGTGTTCGCGACGCAGGTCTGGGGTGTGGCAGAAATCCTGCCACACCTTTAGTCATGTTACGGAGGCGGGGTGTGGAAGTCATGCTGCCGCGTCTGTTGGGTTCTGTGCCGTATCAAATCTGACGGAATAGCGGACAGGACACCGCACCCGAGTATAGTCCCGCTGTGCGCAAACACTGGGAGCGCACGCCTCCGGCGCACCATCTGGAAAATGCTGGGAGCATGCGCCTCTGGCTCGCCGCCTGCTTTCAGCGGAATATTGCCACTCTGCACCGGCGCACGACAGCGGGAACCATCCTGCTCCGGCGATCCCCGCCCCCAGCGGGCTATGCATTACCCACAAATGGGTACTGTTGTGGACGACTAGCCCGGTGACAGTGCGCCGCTCCAGCCGTGCCAGCACGTGCTGAATGGATTGCATTACCCGCTCGTCATGCGCGTGTCGTGCAGTTTGGCGTGCGGCAGTCATGCTGCCGCGCCAGCCGCGCTCACGATCCGGCACGTGGCCTACCGTTACCCATCCTGGTCACGGAGGTGCTGGATGTGCTCGTGCCGATCATCAAGTTGGTCAGGCATGAATGAGCTACCTGCGCGTAGATGTGTTGTTGCACCAGGTTCGTGCCTGCATACCAACGGCAATGACCAGCCCCTGCCGGCGGTGGCGATGATGCCTACACGTGGATTAGAAGCCCGCGCTGCGGGGAGCG
>NZ_DAOUBI010000212.1:0-11239 GCF_034432675.1 Chloroflexus sp.
CCCGCGGCGGAGCCGCGCCCCTATGTGCCGTCCAAAGAAGGCGTCCGAGTGGTTTGACTTTTGGGGAGCATTACACCCGCCCCTACATATCATACTGGTGATACCCACGGCTCGTTACGAAGGCGACGGATAGTCCCGCTTCACCGCATATCCGGTGACAGGTAGTGATGGACCGCATTACTCAAGATTTGGTATTACTCCGCAAAGCAACCCGGCTGATTCATTGCAGACACCGTAACCATTGCCAACCGCCGGCGCAGCGTTCACACACGCCACCGGGAGAGAGTCAGGACCTTCCACGCAAAAACACATCACCGAACCAGAAGGGGCAGGCGTGAGACCTGCCCCTGGTTCGTGCATGACTCGCGTGACCATCAATTCCTGGCGACCCTCCCCTGCAGCTGCCGAAATAATCCTTTGAAAATAGCAGCAGCCTGGGGCGTATGTTCGAGCTGGTTCACATTCAGTGCATAGTTACAGGCGTCTAGCAATCGCCTGTTCACATGGCTGGTGCGCTGCGAAGATTCATACGCAAAGTACAGAAGACCCACCCGCACCCCATGTTTCATCAGTGCCCGAACCAGCGGCGTCAAATCACCATCACCGGTAACCAAAACGGCAACATCAATTTTGCCTTCCATAGCCCGTTCCATGGCATCAATCGCGAGCGATACATCTACCCCTTTCTCTTGACCATTCGGGGGCATTGGCACATATTTCGGCTCAATGCCGGCATGTACCAAATCAATATGCCGATTACGCTCAATCTGAAACTGTTTTTCACTGGTTTGCGCTGAATGGAACAGACCCTGGTGCCAGCTTGCGTAGACAACCCGGTGGGCGACGTAGCGTTGCTCTTTGCTACTGACAAATTGTTCGATTAGACGATGAAAGGGAACAAATGACAACCAGCCAACTTTTTTCTCGCTGTAAAAATAGAATTGCGCATACGTAAAGTATGAACCATCGTAAAAAACACCGATGCGGCAGACGTTGTTCATAAAGCCTCCAGCAGGTGATTACAATGCAGAGTCGGAGCGTTGGTCGGCTTCATTATAGCATTCCAAGTGAACCATCGTATGTACAATGTATCACTCTTCACGCTCACTGACTCATCATCCGCACCACCCGCAGACTGGCCGCCGCATCGATCCGCGGGGTATACTCAAGACCGACATAGCCACCGTACCCATGTTCACGCAAGATGCCGAAGATATGCTCGTAATTGATTTCACCGGTGCCCGGCTCATGGCGACCGGGAACGTCGGCGACGTGGATGTGACCGATAAGATCGAGATTGGTCAGGATGCGACGGGTCAGGTTTCCTTCGCTGATCTGTTGATGGTAACAATCAAACAACAGTTTGACGTGCGGTTGACCAAGCTCGCGCACGATGGTAAAGCCCTCGTCGGATGACCAGAGAAAACTACCCGGATGATCGACCGGGTTGCGCGGTTCGAGGAGTAGATTAAGACCGGCATCAGCCGCAGTCTCGGCAGCCTCATGCAGCGCATCAACCAGATAGGCGCGTTGCGTGGCATAATCAAGGTCTGACCGGGTAATGCCACCGTGAACGATGAGGTTATCACAGGCCAGATCAACTGCCAACGCGGCACTGCGCGTCACTTCATCACGAAAGCGTGCTCGCTGATCGGGATCATTGGGGGCTGCTTCGCTGCCGAAAATAGCCACACAATGCAGGCGTAAAGCGGTTTGCAGAGCAATGGTGATGTTCATGTCCTTGCCCTTCCGCGTCCAGAATTCATAGGCGCGGAAGCCGAGATCGGCAATGTGTTCGAGTCGCTGCTCAAACGGGCGATCGGTGAAGATCATATCGAGACAGACTGAGAAGCGGAGGGGTGCGAGGGCCGACATCTTCAACCTCACTTTTCTGCACAAGAGCTCTTATGGCGCAACCGACCCGTTGCAGCGCTGGCGATTCATGATGCATCTGACTGGCTGGTCGGTCAAATCGTTCCACATTGCCTGCTCCTATTATACTGTTGTTGGCGCCTGATAGTGTATGCTTTGCCGACGAAATTGCCGGGAAGCGCTTGCGAAATTATTTCCACGCTTAGATGCATGTGCTACGTTGTTTAGATTGCGGAAGTTCGGCTTTAGTATCTCTGCGTTCCAGGCCGGACGCTTATGACATACACCAATCTCTGCCTCCCGCTTATACGTAGCCTGTATGTGGTTTCCACCAGAACCAGGCTACATGAACTCCATCAATCCGGTCGGGCTATCCGTTGAGCACAACGCTCAATCACCTCACCGTCGCACGACGTTGCAACCTGAGACAGCTTCTACTCGTGTGTTGTATCTGAGCTTGCTACCGGGTTCGGCACATCATTCTTTCGCCGCCGGCGAACGGTTTTGAGAAGGGTGGTAATAGCGGCATCTAATTGACTATCCCGCCCATATGCCCACTCTCCCAACGGACGCACTGCCTCTACATCAACCGGCCTGCCTCGTCCCTCCAGATCTTCGCCCTCCGGCGTTACGACGTACAACCGTGGTAACCGCAACCAGGAGCCATCAAGCAACGGTATCTGGTATGTCCATATCACTGCTCCGGCAGTTGGTCGCCCAACGACCTTCCCCAGCCGTAATCGCCGATAGCTTTCACTCAACATTTCGGTGTTGCTTGCTGAGCGTTCATTCGTTACCAACACTGTAGGCCGGTCGAGCACGCGATTACCCGCCAGATGACTGGCATCAGTCGTGCCAAGATCACGAAACCCACTGCGCAGCGCCGAACGCCGCATCAGGACATCGAGAATAAATGTCGCTGTATGGCCGCCGCGATTGTAGCGTACATCAATAATGACACCGGCTTTGCTGTGGGTTTCCGCATCGAGATCAACCAGAAATTGTTGATAGGCAGCATAGCTCATCTCGGCAATGTGCACATACCCAAGACTGCCTTGACTGTGGGTGTGAACATATTGTTCATTGTTGAACACCCAATCACGGTAACGCAACTGTTCATACGCGCCGGCATTGATGGGCCGAACGACGATCTCGCGTTCGGTACCATCATTCGCCCGCAATACCAGCCGCACCCGCCGGCCAACACTGCGCAAGAGCAGCTTATGTAGTGAGAGCGTTCCATTGAGCCGCGTTCCATCAATTGCGACCAGCTCTTCGCCGGGACGCGGTGGATCGGCAGTCAGCGCCGCCGGGCCATCAGGCAGGTTACGTTCGACGATCAGCCGACCTTCGCGGAGCAGTGGTTCGGCGGCAAAGATAATGCCGATGAAGCCATCCTCGCTCTCACTGTTGTAGAAGGAACTGCCCAGATGCGAAGCCCGCAGTTCACCAACCATCAAATTGATCAGCGTATGTAGCTCACCGGTAGTTTGGACTGCGCCTACCAGTGATGCGTAGCGATCACGCACGGCCTGCCAGTCCTGCCCACGAAAGGTCGGATCGTAGAAGCTATCACGTAGCTCGCGCCAGGCTTCAATGAAGATTTGCTCCTTTTCACGATGAAAATCTACTTCAACCTCAGCCCGCAGTGAGAGCCGGTTCGGCTCGTTACCACCGGGAAAGCGGCGTACCACAACCTGCCCATCTTCAAGGTAGTAGAAGTTACGTCCGTCCGGAGCAAATTGCAGAAATCCTTTGCGCGTGTCGCTGGCGGTCAATTGCCGTGGTGGTTGATTCGCCCGCGGCTCATCGAGCGGCATCGTCCAGACATCAACTTTACCGGCTACCGAAGCCAGAAAGAGCAGGTCTTTGCCATCAGGGCTGATTGGACCAGCCATCGCGTTCATCTGTGGCGGCGTCAGCAATCGTAAGCGCCGTTCAATGCCCTCGTAGATAATCGGCTCGGTCAGCGGTTGAGACACTCTTGGTTCTTTGGCGGATTGATCGCCGGGTTCGGTTGGTTTTTCCTCCTTTTTTTCAAATAATCGTTCAAACGCTGTTTCGCGAAACACTGGCTGCGACGGACGCAGATCGACACGCGCAATCTGCGCTTCTAACCGGTACTGTTCGGTAGTGAAGATGATAAAGCTCCCATCCGGTGACCAGCACAAATTGCCGCCATCGAGGTTGCTGAGAAAGGTGATCTGGCGCGGCTCATCACCGGCTGCCGGCACGATGTAGACATTGCTGAAGAGACGATCATCCTGGGCGATAAACGCCAGATAGCGCGAGTCGGGCGACCAGCAAAGATCGGCGGCAACCGCAAACCGGGCCTGGCACACTTCACGTGGTGACGGATCTGTCACCTCGATCACCTCAATGATCCGCTGGTCGCGGATGTAGGCGATTGATTTCCCATCAGGTGCAATCCGCGGTAACATCTTAGGCCGACCATCACGGGTAAGTTGTTGCTCCTGTCCGCTGCTGAAATCGTAGGCAAATAGTTCAACTTCTCCGTAGCGGTCGGAGAGATAGATTAAACGCTGCGAGTCAGGGGCCCACGCGATACTCCACTCACGGGCGGGTGTATTGGTAACCCGAAACGCCGGCCCCTGGCGCAGGTCACGGTCAGTCTCTTTGTCGGCAAAATCGGCAAAGACATCACCACGGGCCACAATCGCCAGTTTCTTTCCATCAGGACTGAGGCGAACTTCGCTAAACCCACTCGTCCAACGTTCAACCCGTACTGGTGTTCGTTTGCTATCTATCCGCACCCGAATCGGAACAGGCACACTTTCGCCACTGATCGGATCGATCCGCCACAACTGACCATCACCACGTTCGCAGACAATCACGTTGTTACGCCGGGCAATCGCCGGAAAGAGCAAGCGTCCATCACGAAAATGGGTTATTTGCCGCGCTTCACCCTCACCAAGTGGCAGGTACCACAGGTTCTCGTTGCCATCGCTATCGCAAACGATATACAGACCCTGACCATCCGGTGCCCACAACGGCCAACCCAGTTTTCCTGCGTACACGAGACGTTGCCCGAAAGGGCCGGCAACCTGGCACAATGCCCGGTAGTCGGGTTCAGTTGGTCCTAACCATATCTCATTCGAGGAGAAGGGATGGGGGCCACGTCGCCACCAGCGCTCGCGTATGTTGACAAAGGCCAGCCTTGTGCCGTCGGGCGACACTGCCACCTGACCAAGCTGTTCATACGGTTCAAGATAGATCGGCGCCGGCGTACCACCACTTGTCCTCACCCGATAGATTGCCGAACCCATCTGTTCAATAGCAGTGGTGAAGAAGACAGCATCCCCATCGTTTGCCCAGTCTTCCGGGGTGCATTGTTCGTCTTGAAACGTGATCTGGCGCGGTGGGCCGCCCGCCAGGTCGAGAACATACAAATCACCAGACCCATCACGACCGGCGCTGAAGAGGATACGCTGTCCATCCGGGCTAAACCGCGGTCCGTAATGATTGGCTGGATGGGCTGTAAGGCGTTCAGCAACCCCGCCTTCAATCGAGATAAGCCAGACATCACCAGCGGCGATAAATGCTAGCAGCCGCCCATCAGGATCAAGAGCTGGTTGACGCAAAAGGGCCTGAGATTTGGACAAGGTGGTTCCTCCACATTCCAATATATACTGTTCTTGTTATTCGCAGGTATGTATGATAAATCATCTTACAGCGTGTTGATCCAAACATCCAGAGATACACGTCTGGCGACGAATGATAGCGCTACCATCCTCACTTGCCCCTCTTCAAACCGTTCCCACCTATTGGTAAGCCTGCTCTTCCCAGACAAACGTGCGCGCCAGGATAGCATCAATCAAACCGGGAAACAGTCGTCCGATCCAGAGGGCCAACCGATCACTCCAGCTCACGTAGGCCAGGCGTGGCTCGGTGCGCGCTGCCCGCAAGATAGTGCGGGCCACAACCTCTGGTGGCACACCCGGCGGTGCAATTCGTCGGCGCTCGCGTCCACGCCCCAGCCGCCGCTGATTGAAATCTGTGCGCGTCGTACCCGGACGCACAACGGTAACGGAAATCCCACTCCCGTGCAACTCAATCCGCAAGGCATTGCTGATCTGTTCGAGCGCAGCCTTTGCCGCCGCATACCCACCTAAAAAGGGTAGGGGCTGAACTGCCAAAACCGACGAGACGTTAATGATCTGACCACGACCGCCAGCCCGCATGATCGGTACGACTGCCTGGGTCAACCAGATTGGGCCAAGCAGATCGACGGCTAACACCCGCTCTAGATCGGCACGTGCCAGCCTGGTTACCGGGCCGGTCAGACCGATCCCGGCGTTATTAATCAAGATGTCAACCTGCCCGTAAGTTGCTACTGCCCGCTCCACCAGCCGCATACACGCCTCTGGATCGGACACATCGGTTGGTACTGCCAACGCCTGCGGCAAATCGGCTGCCACCTGCGTTAAAGCTTCCTGCGAACGGGCAGCCAGCACCAGGCGAGCACCGGCAGCCGCAAAACAACGAGCCGTCGCCGCCCCAATCCCACTTGAAGCACCGGTAATAATTACCACCCGATCACGCGGATCCATAATGTGTACCTGTCATTTTCAACCCTCGCCGCGGTCCCGCAGATGCTTACAAATACCGGCTTTAATCGTCTGTCCCGGTACTTCGTGCCCTAACATGCGTTCAAGTTCACGCGCCGTCGCCATGAGTGCCGGCAGATTCAACCCGGTCGCAATCCCCATTTCGTGCAGCAAATGCGTGACATCTTCGGTGCAGAGATTACCAGGAGCGCCGGGCGCAAACGGACAACCACCGATACCACCAATGCTAGAGTCAAACAGATCGACACCCAACTGCAATGCCGCTAGCAGGTTTGCCAGGCCGGCCCCTCGCGCACTGTGCAAATGCAAACGCAACGGTTGACGTGGAAAACGTGATCGAAACGCACGGACAACCTCTTGCACCAGGAGCGGGTGTGCCATACCGGTGGTATCGCCCAACGTCAACTGCTCGGCACCCAAATCGAGCAACCGCTGGCACAGATCCAACACCCGCTTAATCGGTACATCCCCTTCAAACGGGCAACCAAAGGCCACCGACAGCACCGCATCAAACGGCTTCCCGGCTGCATGCACCAGCGTCGCCATCTCGGCCACCTGCACCAGTGATTGCTCGATACTCATATTCACATTACTGCGATTATGGCTCTCGCTGGCGCTGAGAAACACCTGCACAACATCTGCACCGGCGGCAATTGCCCGCCGCGCTCCGATAACATTCGGAGCAATTGCACTGTACACCACCCCAGGCTGGCGCTTGATACCGGCAAAGACAGCTTCCGTATCGGCCATCTGCGGCACTTGTTGCGGACGCACAAATGCCCCTACTTCAATCGCACGCAATCCGGTCGCTGCCAACAACTCAATCAACGTTATCTTCTGCGCCGTCGTCAGAATCGTTGGCTCATTCTGCAAACCATCACGCGGCCCTACTTCACGAATATGCACAAACGTCGGTAGCGTGCCAATTGTCATTGTGGTCATCATCGACCTCCCTGGTTGCTGGTTTTGAACGGTTCATGTTGCCGGCAATCACTGTTGGCAGCCTGCAATCATCATGATCGGCACAATGTATGACTCAGCAGTGATTGATCTTTTCAGTATGGTAGAGACTCACACTCCGTCTGTCAAATGGTTGCAATGAAACAGATTAGTAACTCCACTGTAACCTGTTCTTCTACCCTGACAACAGAACCACACAACGTGGGGCATCAAAAACGGATAGACAGCGCATAGCGCTGAATGGAGGAACCAATGGATTGGTCGAAGCAGGCGAATGACATGATCAAGATGTGGACCGGTACGCAACAGAAGGTCTGGGATAGCTGGATGGCATCAATGCAATACATGGCAGCCCCGCAGAATCCAGAAGCATGGCAGAAGACGGTCGATAGCTGGCGGGGGACGGTCAAGCAAACGCTGGAAGCACAGGTCGAGCTGACCCGCATGTGGGCAGAGGCCGTCGCCGCGAACAGCGTTAACATGCCGAATCTCCCGCCGATCCCTGGCGTCCCCACAATCCCTGGACTTAATCCAGCATCGCCAACCTCGGTGGTGGAATGGAGCCGGCAAGTTCTGGAGTTGACCCGCAATTTCACCGAAAGCCAGACCCGCTTTATTGAGGGCTGGTTCGAAATGCTCAAGAAGTCGGATCCGACCACGATTGCCCGTGGTTGGGATACGACGCAAATGCAGAAGGTGATGCAGAGCTGGCAAGAGGCGATGCAGCGGGTGATCGAGGCTCAGGCTGAACTGGGTAAAGTGTTGATGGGAGTTGTCAACAACACTGTCGAGAAGAAGTAACGTTGTTTTCTCTACGTGAATTGACGCTCATTGAGGGAAGTGATGCTCTCTGGTTGCATACACTTCCCTCAATTTCTTTTGCTTTCGGTATCAGTTTGCTATTCAGCAACCCCATACCACGCGGCAAAATGGTGTACCGGGCCATGCCCTTGACCTAAACCTGGTGCATGACGGAGAGCGGTGGTAATGTATTCTTTCGCCTGCACAACCGCATCAGGTACCGACAGGCCTTTCGCCAGACCAGCAGCAATGGCCGAGGCGAAAGTACAACCAGTTCCATGGGTGTGTCGTGTCTCAATCCGCGGCGCCGTAAAGTGCTGATACTGCGCACCGTCGAAGAGTACATCAACACTATCACCTTCGAGATGTCCACCTTTCACCAGCACCCAACGCGGCCCCATGGCGTGGATCATCTGTGCCGCCTGTTCCATCTCAGCAATCGTTGTAATGCTAAGCCCAGTTAGTGTCCGTGCTTCCGGGAGATTCGGGGTCACGATGGTGGCTAGAGGCAACAACAGCGTGATCAAAGCCTGCCGCGCCTCAGGGTGCAACAACGGATCACCGCTTTTTGCTACCATCACTGGATCGACCACCAGATACGGCCACTGATAGGCTCGTGCCTTCTCGGCAACCACGGCAATAATGTCGGCATTTGCCAGCATCCCGGTCTTCACCGCATCAACGCCGATGTCGGTAACGACCGAGTCGATCTGTTGACCGACAAACGCTGCCGGCAATTCCACCACCCCTTGTACCCCTACCGTATTCTGAGCCGTTACGGCGGTGAGCACGCTCATACCATAGGCACCCAGAGCCGCAAATGCTTTTAAATCAGCCTGAATACCGGCTCCGCCACCAGAATCAGAACCGGCAATCGTCAGACAACGCGGTAACGTCATAGCGCCTTCTCCTGAACAACTGACACCAGCGCACGCAATTGACGAGCAGCGGCAGTGACATCATCTGCTGCGACCACTGCCGACACAACAGCAATCCCATCAACACCTGCCCGCATCACATCCGCGGCATTAGCTTGGTTAATACCACCAATCGCAACAATTGGGATTGAAATGTGTTGCCGAATACGCCGTAGCTCTCCGAGTCCAATCGGTGGTTCGGCATCTGGTTTAGTGGCGGTAGCAAAGATTGGTCCAACGCCAAGATAGTCGGCACCGTCTTGGACCGCCTTGGTTGCCTGATGCAAGCTGTGAGCCGAGACTCCCAATAGCTTGTCCCCAATTAATCGTCGCGCCAGCGCAACCGGCATATCATCCTGACCAACATGGACGCCGTCCGCATCTACTGCTAGCGCCACATCTAGTCGATCATTCACAATAAACGGGATACCGGTGCGACGGGTTAGGTCACGCAATGCTTGCGCCTCAGCCACCATCTGACGGGTTGAAGCGTGCTTCGCCCGATACTGCACGACAGTCGCACCACCCGCGATAGCTGCCTCAAGCACCTCACGGTGTGAGCGCCCTTGTAGTAGTACGTCATCGGTTACAACGTAGAGTCGCCAGTCAATCGTACGTGCCACACTCACGGGCCACCCCTTTCTCTTCTATGAAGGTCAGCGAAGGCTAGCCTGCGACAGAAGTCACCCGTGCCCCGACGCGAATCTGATCAGCCGAAAGATGGTAGATAGCATCGTAAAAGGCCACCTTAAAGCTGGCCGGCCCACGTGCTGCCGGTGCGGCCAGTTCAGCGGCCAGACCAAAACACGCCAGTGCTGCTGCTGCAGCAAAGGGATAATCGCGCTCGACGGCAGCAAATGCAGCAACCACCGTGGTTGCCGAACAACCGGTTCCGGTAAGCGTTTTTAGCCATTCGTGACCATTATCAACCAGATATACCCGGTTGCCATCGGTGACAATATCTTGCCGACCGGTAACAGCAACCACGGTACGATACTGCTTGGCCAAAGCTTTTGCCGCGGTAATCGGATCATCCAGTTCTACAACTGCCTCTACACCCTTGACCACTCCACCCATTCCGGCTAAAGCACCGATCTCACCGGAATTTCCCCGCACCACCGCAATCTGAAGCTCTTCAAGCAACCGCCGATCACTCGCCGTGCGCAGGCTTGTCGCACCGGCACCCACCGGATCGAGCACAATAGGAATCCCCAGCTCGTTTGCCCGCCGACCGGCAATCAACATCGCTTCAATCCAATCAGGCGACAACGTGCCCACATTCAACACCAGCGCACCCGCAGCGGTCACCATCTCGGCCACCTCGGCTCGATCATGCGCCATAACCGGCAACCCACCGATGTGCAGCGTTACATTGGCCGTATCATTCATCACCACAAAATTGGTAATGTGGTGAATGAGGGGGCGCTGCTGGCGCACCCGTTCGCGCAACTCCGCGATCCGCTCGTTCAGAGTCATCATTGCCTCCTTGCGCCAGCAAACGGCGGAACATCATTGGGCAGGTAGCAAAAACCGCCCTGCCGCGGCAGGACGGTTATTCCGCAATGCAGACGGTGCAATACACCTGCACCCTGCTCCTCCCTCCGCTGGCATAACCCAGATCAGGTTCAAAGGGTCGGTGTCGGTGGCGATACGCCTGGACACCCTCTCAGCCCGGCTCTCCCAGGCTCCCCTGGCTTATTGGTTACAAAGAATCATAGCATGGAAGGATGGCTTGTGCAAGGCAGGTTATCACTCGTGAGTCTCTCAAAATAGACACCGTGTAAGCTCTACACCAATCAACGTGACAGGAAACCCTGCACCTACACCATGGAATATTCTTGCAGAAGTCTCCTTACAGATACCGTATGCAACACGCAATACTGTGTCGTCACAGCGATCATCGCTAGAACCTGTTTCAAAAACATCTACTTATAAAGTTACCTCATTCATCGCCGACCGATTCCATGATCGTGACGCGCACACCCGGCATCCGCATGACCAGCCGGGTCAACAACGTGACACGTACCGGATCGTGAGCACGGCCAGCGCGGCAGCATGGCTGCCGCACTCCAAACTACGCACCACGCGGATGATGAGCGA
>NZ_DAOUBI010000213.1:0-5994 GCF_034432675.1 Chloroflexus sp.
CTGCATAGCTCTCGTGCATGTTGTCTCGTCGCTATCATGTTGTGGTGCATTGACCGAATTTTGAAATAAGTTCTAGCACGTGATTCAAGATGTACCCTTCCGCCACACCTGCGTTCGTCGCATACTTAACGTATGAGAATGTGAACGGGCACATGCACCATCCTTGGTAGTAGGCTATGCATTACCCACATGTCACGCTGCGTCAGACCGGGCTGCAAGCGCTCCCCGTGGCGCAGGCTTCCAGCCTGCGTGGAGGCATCCTCGTCACCACCGTCAGGTGCTGGCCGTGACCGTTGGTGTACAGGTACGAACCTTGTACAACCAAACGTTTACACGCAGGTATCGTATTCATGCCTGACCGACTCGATGATCGGCATGAGCACATTCAGCACCCCTGTGACCAGACGGTTTACGGTATGCCACGCACCGGATCGTGAGCACGGCTGGCGCGGCAGCATGGCTGTCGCACTCCAAACCCCGCAACACGCACATGATGCCCACGTAAGGCAACCCATTCGGCACATGATAGTGCGGCTGGAGCTGCGCACTGCCATCGGGCCAGTCGCTCAAACCAACACCAATAGCCATCATACCCGCTGATACGCACTTGTTTGACACCAGTTATGAGTAATGCATAGCATAGGTGGTAGTAGGGGCGGGTTCAGAACCCGCCCCTACCCGCCCATTCGTATCATGCAGGTGATACCAACGGATGGTTGCGGAGGGTATGGACAATCACGGTGCGCAGCATATCCGGTAACAGACCGTGATGCACAGTATCACTCAAGGTTTGGATATTATGTGTAAACCAGGAATGTTCACAAAATCTTTTGTATTATGAGTAACAGGTGGAATATCGTGGCGTAACGCACAAGCAGCAATCCAGGCATCAGCACAAGAGATAGGCCGACCAATACGTTTCCCGTGAGCAATAATTTTTCCGTAATATTGCGCTATTGTATAGTCGTAGGGAATTACCACATATTGACGGATATTTATACGAAGCTGGTATCGCCTTTTTTCGCTCCAACGTGCAAATTCTGCGCCGGCCCACAGCTCACCGACAGTAATAAAGGAGATAGCCAATCGCTTACCGGAAAGATGTTCCTTATAAAGTTCTGCTGTGGAAGCCCCTTTCATGATATACGAGACAATATTTGTATCGAGGAGCAAATAATCAGATCGCATAACGTATGCTCTTCAGCATCTCCCCATTTACGTAGATCTTCGACAAACTGCTCAAAACCGTCATCTGTTTCACCGGGCCATGCACCATACAATGATTCAATGTTATCTACCGGTTGGACACACTGTTATCGTGCCAGTTCATCAATTGTTCTGGAAGTCCAGAAATCATATGCAGCGCTTTCTGTATCAAGCTCTAATGGCTCAATGCTATGTGTACGCAGATAGCGAAGTGTACCGGCAACCGGATTGATCACTGCTTCCCTCACAACCCGCACGAAGCGTCCTATCATGGACCGGACATCAGGCTCCTGCTCCTCGGTAAATACAAACGATACAGCATTGCCTGAATGCGGTTGCAACGATATGCGCCGACGCCTGAGATCGGTCAGAAACATATAACCTTCCATTGTCGTAAGGGCGTGCTGTCGAATCAAATCAAATTCGCGGGACGTGTACCTGACCCGTAGCGGATGACCATTTCGATAAAGGGTAAACGTCATCCGCGAGACACCCTTCAGAAATAGATTGCCAATTGTACTCCAGGCGAGCAATAATTCTCGATCAAAAACAGGGTTTACAACATCTGAAAATGCTTGAAATTCGTTCAAATTGATAAGGGCAGTTTCAAAAATGCACATCACCTCTTCGTCATCCGTGGAGTAGATTGCAACCATTTCAGACTACCTTGACCGTGATTTCAACGATACAGGTAGACGTATCAAAATAGAAAGTAGAACATTTTGAAGATACATACACGTTGTGCAAATTATCTCTACAGGCAGGGGAACATGACCCCTGATTTACACTTCATGAACGTGAGATGATGTTTATGAAGTGTTCAGCGAATACCCATCTGTTGTGATAAATCTTTTTGGATGTACATCATTATTGTAACATACCAGGAGATGGTATGCCATCTTTCGCTTACCTGAGCTGAAAGCTGACGTCTTGCAAAACATGTAGATTCTTGCACGGGCAAATTCATCTCCTTGACGGGGCTGTCACCTCGTCAGGGAAGGCGTCAACCTGTCTGACAGCAGCAGGAGCAGTTGCCAAACCAGCAGGCTAATTGGGCGGTAGGTTACGAAGCTGGAGGTTGGAAACCCTGCCTCAAGACATAGAAATCCCTGCGAGACTTACCGGGCGACTATCCACACCGACGATGGAAGCATCAAACGATCAGCATTCCAATGAATAGAAAAGGGGTGTGGCAAGGTAACAACCTCACCACACCCCGTACTGTGCACAAGATGGCGGGTTGGCAACCCACCCCTACCGGTATCGAAATACCTACGACACCTTGTGCAGCTTGCGCAGAAGAGTCGAGCAGAATTACTTAATCTCGACCACTGCACCGGCCTCGGTCAGCTTCGCCTTGGCTGCCTCAGCCTCTTCCTTGCTTACGCCCTCGCGAACCGGCTTGGGAGCACCCTCAACCAGGTCCTTCGCCTCCTTCAGACCGAGACTGGTCAGCTCGCGCACGACCTTAATGACCTGAATCTTGTTCGGACCGGCCTCCTTGAGGATGACATCGAACTCAGTCTTCTCCTCAACTGGAGCAGCAGCAGCAGCGCCATCACCGGCTGCGGCGACCGGCATCGCCGCACCCATCGCCATCACCGGGGCAGCAGCGGTGACACCCCACTTCTCTTCCATCTTCTTCTTCAGCTCAACCAGCTCGAGGACATTCAGGCCCTCAATCATCTCGATAATTGAATCGATCTTCGACATGGTACGTACACTCCTTATCGTGATAGAGATAACTATTCCGACATCACATATACAATCCGCGGGCGACGATTACGCCGTTTCTCCCTGCGGCTGAAGCTGATCGATCCGTGCCTGCAAAACGTAGAGCACGTTAGAAATCGCGGCGTTAAGCACACCGACAACCCCAGAGACGGGGGCAGCGATACCACCCACAACCTGAGCGAGTGCTTGCTCACGTGACGGGAGCTTCGTCACCTGCTCAAGCGCATCTGCCGGCAGCAAGGTGTTACCCAGCAAAGCCCCGCGAACAGTGAAGCTCTTATTCCCCGACTTGAGATAATCGAGCAGAGCTTTTGCCACTTTCGAGACATCATCGTAGCCGAGAGTCACAGCGGTTGGGCCGGCCAGCAACGGATCGAGTGCCTCGTGGCCGGTATTGTGAGCAGCAATCTTAAGCAGAGTATTCTTTGCCACCACAACCTCACCGCCATGCTCGCGCAACTTGCGGCGCAACTCGGTCATATCGGCCACGCTCATACCTTTGCCGTCACCGCGATAGTCGGCTACGACAACCAACTGAGCGCGGTTTAGCTTTTCGGTCAGCATGCTGACCGTTTCAATTTTACGCGGCGTTGGCATCCATTTCACCTCCTCTCAAAGCAGATCAAAAACGGTCACCCATCTTTGAGACAGGCGACCGAGCATAGCGCAGCAATAGCTGCGCACTATCGACAGAGTGAGTCAACAACTCACGACTATCTCATCTCAGACGCCACCTCGGTCGGCGGCCCACAGGCCATTAGGAGTAATGCTCACCGACTGTCTCAGGCAGCTAACGATGCAAGCTATCAGGCTTTCAGGTTCTGGGCAGCCACCGGATCAACCGGCACACCCGGTCCCATCGTACTGGTCAGGGTTACACTACGAATATACGTACCCTTTGCACCACTTGGCTTGGCCGCTTTCACCGCGTCCATCAGCGCAACGAAATTCTCGCTCAACTGCTGTGGGGTGAAGCTCACTTTGCCGATAGCCACGTGCAGGATACCGGTCTTATCGTTGCGGATCTCAACGCGACCACCCTTCACTTCACGAATCGTGCGTGCCAGATCGGCTGCCGGAACGATAGTGCTGCTCTTCGGGTTGGGCATCAACCCACGCGGACCGAGCTTACGACCAATCCGACCGACCTTACCCATCATATCGGGCGTTGCAATGGCTACATCGAAATCGAAGAAGTTCTCGCGGTCGATACGGGCAATCAGGTCATCGCTACCAGCGTAATCAGCACCAGCATCGAGCGCAGCCTGCACCGCTTCACCCTGGGCGAAGACCAGCACACGAACCGTCTTGCCGGTGCCGTGGGGCAGGGAAACAGTCGTGCGAATATTTTGATCAGCGTGACGCGGATCGATACCTAGCCGCAAGTGCGTCTCGACTGTACCATCAAACTTTGTGTACGAGGTCTCTTTCACCAACCTCAGCGCTTCGGTCGGTGAATAGAGGCGAGTCCGGTCAACCTTCGCCAGAGCGGCGAGATACTTTTTTCCGTGCTTTGGCATAGCAACTACTCCAGGTGGTGATGGCGGATCGACGAATCCTCCCACCAACTAACAATCACTATTCAACGATCTTGATACCCATACTGCGTGCCGTACCGGCAATAATCCGCTCAGCAGCCTCAATATCATTGGCATTCATATCAGGCAGCTTTTGTTGAGCGATCTGGCGCAACTGGGCACGAGTAATTGTACCAACAGTCGTGCGTTTCGGCGTACTGGCACCCTTCTGGATACCGGCTGCCTTTCGCAGCAAATCGGACGTAGGTGGTGTCAGCAGACGGGCAACGAAGGAGCGATCACTGTAAACCGAAATCTCAACCGGCACAATACTACCGGCCTGAGATGCCGATTTCTCGTTATACTCCTTCACGAAGGCCATGATGTTAATGCCGTACTGACCGAGCGCCGGACCAACGGGTGGCGCTGGTGTAGCTTTGCCAGCCGGCAATTGCAGTTTAACGACTGCGACGAGTTTCTTAGCCACGACACAACTCCTTGCATAACGGGAAAGCGCATAAACGACTTTCCCTCCCTCGCACAACCAGCGAGGTGACGGATAATCCTATTCTACCAATCGTGTTACTTGCAAGAAATCAAGCTCAACCGGCGCTTCGCGGCCAAAGAAAGAGACCAGAACACGCACCCGACCCCGCTCGTGATCAATGGTATCGACAATGCCCTCGAAGTCGGTGAAGGGGCCATCGATAATCTTGACAGCCTGGCCTTTCTGGTAGCTAACACGAACCTTCGGTGTTTCGCCTTCCATCTGGCGCAAAATAGCCTTGACCTCTTCATCCTCAAGGGGAGTAGGCTTATTGCCATGCCCAACGAAGCTGGTTACGCCAGGGGTATTGCGCACCACATACCAGGAGTCATCGGTAAGGCGCATCTGTACCAGGACATAGCCGGGATAGATCTTCTTATTTACCGTGCGGCGCTGCCCATTCTTGATCTCAATTTCCTCTTCGGTAGGCACAATAACCCGGAAAATCTGGTCTTGCATCTCCATGGATGCAATGCGATGTTCCAGGTTTTTCTTTACCTTGTTTTCATAGCCCGAATAGGTATGGATCACATACCAGCGCCGGTCATCGGCCTCTTTTTCTTTTTCCTTTTCCTCAGACATGGCAATCCCCGTTCGCGAACAGCTTACTGGACGAGGCTGACAAGGCTCGTGTAGAGGAAGGTGAAGATTGTATCACCGATGAAGAGCAGCAAGCCAATCACAATTGACACCGCAATCACGAGCATTGTAAGACGGATCGTCTCTTCGCGGCTTGGCCAAACGACTTGCCGTAACTCGCTGCGCGTTTCGCGAAATGTGCGCACGAGGATGTTTTCTTGAACGTCACGCTCAGTATCTTTGGCCACGGCCATTTTATACCCTTCACTTTGAAGCTGCCGACGGCATGAAAGCCGCCGACAGCTTAGCGAATCCGGCCTTAGACGTTAATCGAGAATCTTGGTTACGACACCAGCACCGACGGTGCGGCCACCTTCGCGGATAGCGAAGCGCAAGCCTTCTTCGATAGCC
>NZ_DAOUBI010000214.1:0-12628 GCF_034432675.1 Chloroflexus sp.
TGGCTGCCGCACTCCAAACTACGCACCACGCGGATGATGAGCGAGCAAGGCAATCAATTCAGCGCGTGATGGCACTGGAGATGGTTATCAGAGCGCACCAGTACAGATTTTTATGAAATAAGTTCTAATGAGGCGCGCCGATGATCGTCGATCCCTACCGGTGTAGGTGACTCCCCTTCGGCATGGACAGGCACTTCACACTAGCACCACGCGCACGCCGGCCATCTCTAACCGACGTAGCTCGGTTTCCGGCAGATCGGTATCGGTGATAATCGTCTCAATTGCTTCTAAGGGTAGCACCTTGATAAATCCACGCCGCTGCCACTTACTCGAATCGGCGAGCAGGATAATCCGCCGCGCAGCCCGCGCCAATGCGCGCTTGGTATGGGCAATCTCGCTGGTCGAATCGGTCACACCATACGTAGAGTCGACCGACTCGGCGGCCAAAAAGAGCTTCTCGACGACCAGATCACCCAGGCTTTGTTCAACCAGCGGGCCGAGAGTGCCGAACGTGGCGTAGTTGACCGTACCTCCCAGCATCCAGACCTGTACATCGTTGAGATGACGTAACTCGATGACCACATTCAAGGCGTTGGTCACCACCGTCAGCGGCGTCCGCTGACGCAGATGCTTCACCATCTCAACCACCGTCGTTCCGGCATCGAGCAGAATGGTATCACCGGGTTGCACAAATTGTGCCGCCGCCGCCCCGATGCGCACCTTTGCCTCAAGCCGAATACTGGCCCGTTGCTCGAACGCGATCAACGCACTGGTCGCCGGCAAAGCGACGGCACCGCCGTGATCGCGTACCAGCACCCCCTCACGTTCGAGTACAGCCAGATCGTTACGAATCGTGACCGGCGTCACACCGAAAATATCGGCCAGCTCATTGACCCGCACTGAACCACGCTGCCGCACGAGTTCGGCAATGCGGGTTCGCCGGTCGAGCATTAGGGGGCTGCGTTCTCCAATCGTGCTCTCGTCGGGCTGCATGCATGTATCTCCAGTTGCATAAAGTTTCGTTTGTTTACGTTGGTATTGTACGTTGTCGGCATGAAGCCCGTCAAGAGTGTTCGCCGGCACGTGAACACACAACCCGCTGCAGATGGGCAACAGACAGGGCACCCATAACCTGATCACCGGCGCACGCCACCATTACCGCCTGGCCAGCCGGCGTTCGCGCAGGGTGTGTGCCGTCAGCAAAGCCAGATCATGGAAGAGGCTCTCGGCCCCGGCTTCTTTCTCTTCCTGGGGAAGGGCGAGATGGGTCTCGATCCGATGCTGCATGTCGGTTAAAGCCTGCGTTGGGGCATCAGCAGCCAGATAGTGCAAGAGCATCCGATGCGCCCCTTTGCGCTCCATCACTTCCAGGCCGTCCAGAATCTGACGGTGCGGTGTTCCCTCCCAGATCGGCAGAATCATTGCATCGCGCAACCAGCGCTCGGCATTGTACTCGGCGAGCGTCCCAATCCCGCCGTGAACCTCCATCCCCCACTTTGCCGTCTGCACCGCGAATTCAGCCGTCCAGTACTTGGAGAGATGCGCAAGCAAACGAAAGAGGTGGTACTGTTCTGGATAGGGCGGTGTCACCTGCCAGACTTGTTCGAGCAGGCAAACCGCTTCCCAGGCCAGCGCAAAGGCAGCTTCCAGTTCGACAATCCGTTCCTCAATCTGACGCCGGAGCAAGGGGTGGGCGGCTATCGGCTTACCGAAAGCCCGGCGCTGGTGCGCAAAACTCACTGCTTCGGCCAGCGCACGCTGGGCCAGCGCGACACTCCCCACACTGTTTGCCACCCGTGAGAGGTTCAGGGTCTCCAGAATGAGGTAGATACCCCATTCCGCCCGCCCCAACAAATAGGCTTCGCTGCGACGCAATTCTACTTCACCGGTGGGTACCGCGCGCGTACCGATCTTGTCTTTCAGGCGGCGAATGGTGTAGTTGAGACTGCCATCGGCGCGATAGCGGGGGACGAGAAACAGGCCCAGACCACGAATATCTGCCGGACCGGTGGCGAAGCGGGCAGCGACTACTGCCAGTTCGGCACCGACATTACTGGCAAAATACTTATCACCACTCAGGTACCAGTGTCCATCCTCAGCAACCGCGATAGTCGCCACGGTCGCCCCCAGATCAGAGCCGCCACCGATCTCAGTCATCCAGGTTGCCCCCTGCCAGACCGTTGCGTCCTGGCGCAGCAGCAACGGCAAAAACCGGGCTTTCAATGCTTCCGTCCCATACTTTGCCAGCGGCACTGCGGTTGAAAGTGACACGGTATACGGGCAGTAGAGACCGGCATCGTAAAAAGCGGTAAGATAGCCCAACAGGTAGTGCGGCACGAGTGAGGTTTCGGTAAAGACCCGCCAGATCACACCGCTTTGGTAGCCCTGCCGCACCATACGCCAGTATTCAGCAGGGTAGAGAATCTCATCGACCCGTTGTCCATGACGATCAAACATTCGCAGCCAGGGTGTCCCCGCCCGATCAATGGCCGCCGAGACCGGTTTCCCCTCGTGTTCCCACCATGCCTGATACGCTTCCAGATAGTCTGGTTGAGCGAGATCGGCCAACTGGTGACGCAAAAACGCCAGTGGCGAAAAGATATGCTGTTCCATAGTCATCACCTCTGCTGGAATTATAGCAAATCTGGCAGTACGATGGGTGATGCACTACAGAGACACAGAGGGCACAGAGTGATGATGTGATTGTCTGCGCTCTGTGTCATACCAATGCAATACTATGCACAGCACGCGATCCAACACAAACCCTTCCGCCACCTCCGATTTTTTCCATCGCGACGACATCATCAATCATCCATCGCGAAGGCAATCTGATTGGGCACCGGCAACGTCCGTAGGGGTGGGTTCAGCCGGAAACATCAATATTCGGCGCCTCCATCGCTCTCGCCTGACCCGGCAGTGCTACCAGGACATGCCGCCCGACGAGCGACCACAAAGAAAATCAAACGAAAACCAAATCATAGCAAAAACAAAAATATATATTGACAAAAAGAAAATATATGATATGATGGTGCCATCGAACAACAACGTCTGACTCGTCATCAACCCGATAGTCTGGTGAAATCGGCAACGGCACCCGCACCCTCTGCCCTCCTTGCGCAATAGGTTGTCGATTTACCGCAACGAAGCGAAGAACAGGTTCGGGCAGCCAGGCAGGCTGCTGCACAGGGGAGTGCTCTTATGGTAAAGCTAACCGCCACGAGTGTGCGCATCGGCGCGACCGCGACCTCGAAAGCAGAGGCGATTCGCCAGGTTGGGCAGGTGCTGGTTGAGGCCGGCCATATTCAACCTGCGTATATCGAGAGTATGCTGGCCCGTGAAGCGCTGGCCAATACCTTCCTCGGTAATGGAATCGCTATTCCGCACGGCAAACCGGAAGACCGCGACCTCATCATTGAAACTGGCATTGCTGTCTTGCAAGTTCCCAACGGCGTCACGTGGAATGTAGGTGAAACTGCCCGTTTTATTGTCGGTATTGCCGCCCGTTCCAACGAGCATATTGACATTCTACGCCGCCTGACCCGTGTGCTCGGCGATACGACGCTGGTCGAACGGCTATGCCAGACTCGTGATCCCGCCGATATTGTCGAAGCACTGACCGGTACCCGTCCCTTGGCCCCCCCACAATCTCCCGGTGACTACAATCACGCGATTCAGGTAGTCATTCACAATCCAACCGGCCTGCACACCCGTCCGGCAACCGCCTTTGTCGAAACGGCCAGACGCTTTCAGGCCGCGGTACGCGTCCGTTACGGCGATGCGGTTGCCGACGGTAAGAGCCTCTTGAGTCTGTTGCAACTGGGGGTGAGTAGTGGTGCCAGCATCACCATTTCTGCTCAGGGGACCAATGCTCCGGCGGCATTAGCCGCGCTCAAGGCCCTGGTTGAGAGTGGTATGGGTGAGGAACCGGTTTCCGAAGACACGGCCAATCGTCCGCAAGTGACCTATCGCGGATGGGAACCGCAGCACGTCGCTACCACCATCAATGGCATTGCCGCCGCCGAGGGGCTGGCGGTTGGGCCAGTCCGCCACTACCGCCGGACACCGCTAGTCGTTACCGATAATCCCACCGATCGTGTCACGGAGGCGGCAGCACTTGAACGGGCAATTGCCGAGGCGCGTAGCGAACTTGAGCTGGTAGCAGGGGAAGTCAGCCGTCGGCTTGGCTCATCTCGCGCCGCAATCTTCCGGGCACACGCCGAATTGCTGACCGACCCTGCATTGATCCGCGAAACTGTCAGCCGGATTTTCGACGGGCACAGTGCGGCCTGGGCCTGGCAACAGACCATCGCGACCCGGGTTACCCAGCTTGACAAGCTTGATGACCCGGTACTGGCAGGGCGCGCCGTCGATCTAAACGATGTTGGCCAGCGGGTGTTGCGCCACTTACTCGGTCTGGGCGAGATGCCGTTCATCAGTCTGGCCGAACCGGCAATTCTGGTAGCCGATGACCTGACCCCTTCTGACACGGCCATGCTCGATCCCGACAGTGTGCTGGGGCTTTGTACGGCGCTCGGTGGTCCAACGTCACACACCGCGATTATTGCCCGTTCACTCGGCCTACCGGCCATCGTCGCCGCCGGTAACGCCGTCCTCAATATTGAAGATAGTACGCCGGCAATTCTCGATGGCTATAGTGGCCGGCTCTATCTGCGACCATCAGCCGCCGATGTTGAAGCAGCGCATGCCTTGCGGGCCGGTCTCGATCAGGAACAGGCGGTAGCCTTCGCCACACGTCATCAGCCGGCCATTACCCGCGATGGTGTCCATATCGAAGTTACTGCCAACGTCAACCGGATCGCTGATGTCGCACGTGCACTAGAAAACGGGGCCGACGGGGTTGGCTTAATGCGTACCGAGTTTCTATTCCTCGAACGCGATAGTGCTCCCGACGAAGAAGAACAGTATCAGGCGTATCGGGCAATGGTTGAGGCGATGAATGGGCGTCCGCTGATCATTCGCACCCTCGACATTGGGGGCGACAAAGAGGCACCCTATCTCAACATTGCACGGGAAGACAATTCGTTCCTGGGCATTCGTGGATTACGCCTCTGCCTGCGCCGACCTGATCTGTTCGAGCCGCAATTACGCGCCATCTACCGCGCCGCTATGCACGGCCCACTCAAGATCATGTTTCCGATGGTCGCTACGCTGGAAGAGGTACAACAGGCCAAGGCAATTGCCGAGCGCATTCGTGCCGAACTCAATGCGCCACCGGTCGAGATCGGGATTATGGTTGAGGTGCCATCGGCAGCAATGCTGGCCGACGTGCTGGCGCAAGAGGTCGATTTCTTCTCCATCGGTACCAACGATTTGACACAGTACGTCCTGGCGATGGATCGCCTGCATCCAGACCTGGCCCGCCAGGCCGATAGCCTACATCCAGCTGTGCTCCGCACAATTGCCCGCACCGTCGAAGGCGCAGCCGGTGCCGGGCGTTGGGTAGGTGTTTGTGGTGGAATTGCCAGCGATCCGCTCGGCGCAGCGATTCTGGTCGGTTTAGGAGTACAAGAGCTGAGCGTCAGTATTCCCAGTGTCGCGACCATCAAAGCGCACCTGCGCAGTCTGAATGCCGTTGATCTGCGTAATCTGGCGCGACGAGCACTGGCGTGTCGTAATGCAGCGGAGGTGCGCGCACTATGAACATCGCTACCATTACCCTTAATCCAGCTATTGATCAGACTGTCTTCATCAATCATTTTCAATTAAACACCGTGAACCAGGCGCGTGCCATGCAACGCGATGCTGGCGGCAAAGGAGTCAATGTCGCATCCTTTCTGGCCGATTATGGCCTTTCAGTTACCGCCACGGGCTTACTCGGTGCCGAAAATCCCCATATCTTTGAGCGTCATTTTGCAGCCAAAGGTATCACCGACCGGTTTGTCCGGGTGCCGGGTGCGACCCGGATCGGGGTAAAAATCGTTGATGAAGCGAACCAGCAAACGACTGATATTAATCTCCCTGGTTTGCCGCCACCACCTGCTGCCCTGAACATCCTGATCGACGTGATCGATGAACTGGCAGTTACTCATGAATGGTTTGTACTGGCCGGCAAGTTACCGCCTGGCGTACCGGTTGAATTCATTCCCAACCTGGTTGCCCGTCTCCGCAGTTTTAACTGCAACGTTGCCCTTGATGTCAGCGGGTCGGCCCTAATTGCCGGTCTGCAAGCCCAACCTTCACTGGTGAAACCCAACCTTGATGAGCTACGCCAGATCGATCTGCTCGATGGTGAAGGGTTGGAAGCAGTGGGCAATGCGGCGCGCCGGATCAATCAGATGGGAGTGGGGCTGGCAATTGTATCTATGGGTGCGCAGGGTGCGATCTTTAGCGATGGAACGCAATTACTGCACGCAATCCCGCCATCGGTCACCGTGCGGAGTACAGTCGGTGCCGGGGATGCAATGGTCGCCGGCACCATTGCCGGCCTCGTTGAAGGACTATCGCTAACCGAGATCGCTCGTCGCGCAACAGCCTTTTCACTGGCGGCGCTCGGTTCGATTGGGGCCCACCTGCCGCCACGCGCTGAACTGATCGCGCTGGCAGCAAAAGTTACCGTTACCGTGGTTGATCCGGCTGTCACGACCGTGACGCCTGTTGATCAATAGAAGTTATAAGGAGCAAAGGGAGGAGAACCATGGCGGTCATTGTCGCAATTACGTCATGTCCCACCGGTATCGCGCATACCTTTATGGCGGCGGAGGGGCTACAACGGGGAGCAGAGAGTCTCGGCCACACGATCAAGGTCGAGACACAGGGGTCGGTTGGCGCCGAAAATACGCTGACGGCGGCTGATATTGCCGCTGCCGAGGTGGTGATCATTGCCGCCGACACCAAAGTCGATCTGAGTCGGTTTGCCGGCAAGCGGATTTACGAAACCAGCACGAAAGCAGCAATTCACGACGGGGCAGGCGTGGTGAAGGCAGCACTTGCCCAGGCCACCACCAAAGCAGTATCGGCGGGGGCACGATCCGATCTGGTTGATCAGGTAGCGGCGGCAAAGGCGGCCCGCGCATCAGGCGTAGCCGGCCCGTACAAGCATCTGATGACCGGTGTCAGCTACATGCTCCCGTTCGTGGTAGCCGGTGGTCTGCTCATTGCTCTGGCATTTGCCTTCGGCGGTATCTACGTCTACGAAGATGCGAACCGTGGCACGCTGGGCTGGGCATTGTTCCAGATCGGTGCCCCATCGGCCTTCGCGCTGATGGTACCCATCCTCGCCGGCTTCATCGCCTTCTCCATCGCAGATCGGCCCGGTCTGGCCCCCGGCATGATCGGTGGCATGCTGGCCTCTTCCACCGGTTCCGGCTTCCTCGGCGGTATCCTGGCCGGGTTCATCGCCGGTTACGCGACGCAATGGCTCAACCAGAACCTCAACCTGCCCAAAACACTGGCCGGCCTGAAGCCGGTACTGATCCTGCCGCTGCTCAGCTCACTATTCGTCGGTCTGCTGATGGTCTACGTGATCGGCCAGCCGGTGAGTTCAGCCCTCAATGCCTTAACGGCCTGGCTGCAAAGTATGGAGCAGAGCAGTGCGCTAATCCTCGGCCTGATCCTGGGTGCGATGATGGCCTTCGATATGGGTGGCCCGGTCAACAAAGCTGCCTACACCTTCGCCACCGGACTACTGGCCTCGCAAGTCACGACGCCGATGGCAGCCGTGATGGCTGCCGGTATGACCCCACCGCTCGGCCTGGCACTGGCGACCCTGCTATTCAAAGATCGCTTCTCTGACGAAGAGCGTGAGGCGGGCAAGGCCGCTGCCGTACTCGGCATCTCCTTCATCACCGAAGGTGCCATTCCCTTCGCGGCCAAAGACCCCTTCCGCGTCATTCCTTCGATTATGGTTGGGTCGGCAGTAGCCGGTGCGCTCTCGATGCTCTTCGGGGCAACGCTGGCTGTGCCACACGGTGGCATCTTCGTGCTGCCTATTCCGAATGCTGTCGGCAACCTGCCGATGTACATCGTCGCCATCCTGGTCGGTACCCTGGTAACCGCAGCGATGCTCTATGTGCTCAAGCGACCACTGAATACTGCCGAAGCACCAACAACGGCAGCAGTGCGGGGGACGGCTGATTAGTCATCGCAAACTGCGTTATACACGCAACTCAATCGTTGCAGCAACCGGGAGTGCGGAAGCCAGGCTTCCGCACTCCAAGTGTGACTACTGAATTCATCCTCAATAGATTACCCGTCGCACCGGAGCGCATCTGTGTCAGCGACACATCCCTAGCACTCTTCTTGTGAAACTTCACGTGGTGCAGGCGGCACACTTGTGATCGGCAAACGCACACGAAAGGTCGAACCACGGTCCGGTTCACTCGTTGCTGAGATCGCGCCTTTCATTACCTGACACAATCGCTGGCTGATGGCCAGCCCCAACCCGGTACCACCGTAGCGTCTGGTCGGACCACTATCTACCTGCACAAATGGCTTGAACAGGTGCTGGAGCTGATCGGCAGCAATACCGATCCCCGTATCACTCACATCAATCTGAATCTCATCTATGGTTGAACGGTAACAGTGAACACGAATCTCACCCTGCTCGGTAAACTTACAGGCATTGCCAACCAGGTTCAACAACACCTGGCGTAAACGTACCGGATCGGCCACCACCGGTGGCAGGTCTGGTTCTATCGTAACGGTGATAGTATTTTGCCCCTGCTTCGCCAGTCCCTGCAACGTCATCACAACTTCATGGATCAGCGTGGACATGTGAACCGGCTCTGGGTGAATAGTCACCGCATTCGCTTCCAGGCGAGCGTAATCAAGAATATCGCTAATTAGCGTCAACAAATGTCGTCCGGCCGTAATGATCCGGTCAAGGTCGGATGTCTGTGTATGCAGACCCCGGTTTGACAAATCCTCGCGTAAAAACTCACTGTAGCCCAAAATCGCCGTCAGGGGTGTACGCAATTCGTGACTCATCGTTGACAGGAAGGCACTCTTCGCCTGACTGGCCGCTTCAGCCGCCTCCTTCGCTTCTTGCAAGGCCTGTGCTGCCTGCTTAAAGAGAGTGATATCGCGTAGCACAAAAATCCGCCCCATCGGCCTGCCATCACGATTGCGCAACGTAGTACAGCGTAAATCGTAGGTCGTTGCCCCCGTTTCACCGGTATGTTGCACCTCAAACTGGCCCTCATAACGATCACGTACCTGCTCGATCAACCAGCGTGGTGCACCATGTGTCAACGGCTGACCAAGAACATCTATCGTCACCGACAAAATCGCCTGTGCTGCCGGATTCAGGTCAATGATCCGATCATGCATATCAAGCACGATAATCGCATCAGGCATCTGATCAACAATCATCTCACGCGCCGCCGGTAAGAGGTCAAATGCACGATAGCGCTGTATCGCCACCGTGAAAGCCAGCCCACTAAGCGCAAAAGCGACTGGCGTTAGGTCAACAAAGGGGATCGGACTAAGACCGGTCACAAAGAGGATACTTGCTGCCCAGGGGAGTAGCGCTCCAACCACCAGACTGATCACCTGAGAACGGTAGAAGGATTGACTACGGATCGCCTGATTGATCATCAACACCGTACCGGCAAATACCATCGCGTAGGCGCTCAGAACACTGGCATACCACAGTGGCCCGTTCGGCCCGGTCAGCACCCAAAGGCCACCAGCAGTATATGTCAATTCCACCGTTGGCCACATCAACCAATGCCACCCATTTGTCCAGGCACCGATCAGAAATCCACTCTGGAGCAGGATCAAACTGTATACCACGCTACGCGGCAACAGATGAGCTCGATCAGTGTAGAACAACGCAAACAACAGCCACAGTAATGGCACACTCACAACACTCATGTATTGAATATTGCTCAACAGCACCTTACCGGCAATGGATGCATTCGACAATTCCAGGGCATGCCACAGCGACCACCAGATTATGCTGAACATCATGCCAAGGAAGACCTTTACCACTGATAGTTGCCGATATGGCCAGGCCAGACGCATTGCTCCTGACGCCAGGAGCACCGCAGCCAGTGGTAAGAAGATGTAGGGTGTGAAATACCACATAAACACAGGTTTCATCGCTGCGATTATTCACGATCATAAACGCAATATACAGCATAGCATACCATGACTTGCCAACCAATCCGAAACCCTGTATAATAGACACCACTGATAAGTGGTGACAATAAGATACAGATCAATGGTTGATCGCATCCAGGAACAACTGATGGCGTTAGGTCTCAACCGCTACGAAGCGGCTACCTACCTGGCGCTCCTCGAACGTCGGAGCTACACCCCGGCGCAGGTAGCGGTGCGTGCCGGCATTCCTCGCCAGCGCATCTACGACGTACTGGCCGCACTTTGCGCACGTGGCCTCGCCATCGAACGTCACAGCGACGGTCAACGCCACTACGTCGCCATCGATCCGGCCATCGCCCTACCGGCCCTGATCGAGCAGCGTCGTCGGCAATTCGAGCACGAACAGGCTACACTGACTGAACACGTCCAAACGCTCCTCACCACCCTCACACCTGCTTTTACGGCTGGTCATGAACAGATCGATCCCCTCGATTATGTTGATGTCCTGCTCGACCGCCGGCTCGTCGTCGAGCGCGCCCTGGCCCTGGCGCAGAGTGCTGAACGCGAGATCAGCGTCTGTTTCAAGCTCCCGTTACTGGGTGACCGGGAAAGCAATTTTGCCGAAGTAGCCGAACCACTCGGTCGCGGTGTGCGCTATCGCGCACTCTACGAACGGTCAGCCCTGGCGAACCCTGACTTGCGAGCCTGGGTGACGCAGTTCGTTGAATGGGGGCAACAGGCGCGGATGGTCGAGACCCTGCCGCTCAAGGTGAATCTCTACGACCGTCGCATCGCCTTACTCTCGCTCCAGGATCCCGTTACCGGTGCGCTGAGTCTCACCGCACTCTGTGTCACCCATCCCAACTTCAGCGTATTCCTGCAGGGTGCGTTCGAGCAACTCTGGAGTGATGCCGAACCGTTCCAGCCCACCTAGTGTTACACGCCACTGAGTGTGATGCGTCCACATTCAGGGCGTGTCGGGTAACCAAACCAATCCCAGGGTGGACGCATCACCCTAAACGTGGAGGTGCCGTATGTGCTCCGCCGATCCGCTTGAGTTACTTGGCATTGATTATGTTGAGTTTTACGTCAGCAATGCTCGCCAGGCTGCCCATTTCTACCGCACCACACTCGGCCTGCGTCCAATTGCCTACGCCGGTCTCGAAACCGGGGTGCGCGACCGGGCCAGTTATGTGCTCGAACGCCGCAATGTACGCTTCGTCCTGACCGCACCCCTCCTGCCCGATCACCCGATTGCGCAGCACATTGCCCACCACGGCGATGGGGTGAAAGACATTGCCCTGCGTGTCCGTGATGCGGTGACTGCGTATGAAACAGCGGTTGCCCGTGGCGGAATTCCGGTGCAGGCGCCGACCGAATATGTGGACGAACATGGCCGAATTATCAAGGCGACGATTGCCACCTATGGCGACACCGTCCACTCATTTATCGAGCGCGAAAACTACCGGGGAACATTTATGCCCGGTTTCCAGCCGATCACCACACCGCTACCGGTACCGGAAACCGGTATTGCCGCCATTGACCATATCGTCGGCAACGTGGAACTGGGGGCCATGAATCGTTGGGTCAATTACTACCGTGATGTGCTCGGCTTCAACCAATTGGTACACTTCGACGATCACGACATCAGCACCGAGTACAGTGCCCTCATGTCGAAGGTGATGCAAAACGGTACCGGTCGGATCAAGTTCCCCATCAACGAACCGGCTGAGGGGCGCCGCAAGAGCCAGATCGAAGAGTTTCTTGAGTACTACGGCGGCCCCGGTGTTCAGCACATCGCCCTGGCAACCGGCGACATCTGTGCAACCGTCGATGCACTGCGCGCTGCCGGTATTCCGTTCATCCACGTACCCGACGCCTACTACGATGATCTCGAAGAGCGGGTGGGCAAAATCGACGAGAGCCGGCAGGCCCTCCAGGAGCGGGGGATTCTGGTTGACCGTGATGAAGAGGGGTACCTGCTCCAGATCTTCAGTCAGCCACTTCAAGATCGGCCAACGCTCTTTATCGAGATTATCCAGCGCAAAGGTAGCCGAGGCTTCGGTAAGGGTAATTTCAAGGCGCTCTTCGAGGCCATCGAACGCGAGCAGGCCCGGCGTGGCAATTTGTAGTGAATTATGAAGGGGTGGGAATACACCCGCAATACCTCCCCCAGCGGGGGAGGTCAGGAGCATGCCCGCAACACCTCCTCCAGCGGGGAGATCAGAAGCACGCCCGTAACACCTCCCCCAGCGGGGAGATCAGAAGCACGCCCGCAACACCTCCCCCAGCGGGGGAGATCAGAAGCACGCCCACAACACCTCCCCCCAGCGGGGAGATCTGGAGCACGCCCGCAACACCTCCCCCCAGCGGGGGAGATCAGAAGCACGCCCGCAACACCTCCCCCCAGCGGGGAGATCAGAAGCACGCCCGCAACACCTCCCCCAGCGGGGAGATCTGGAGCACGCCCGCAACACCTCCCCCCAGCGGGGGAGGTCAGAAGCACGCCCGCAACACCTCCCCCAGCGGGGGAGATCAGAAGCACGCCCACAACACCTCCCCCCAG
>NZ_DAOUBI010000215.1:0-16346 GCF_034432675.1 Chloroflexus sp.
AGGTACGCTGCACAATGTTGTGCGCAGCGTCGTGCTGTTCATCATCGCAGGTAGTCTTTCGTGGCCTGCTCACAGTGTAGGTGGCAACTTGGGTTACCAATAAATTATCGTCATCGGCGTGCGAACTGATTCACAGGCTGTCAGGCGCAGGGGTAACGCCAGGGTACTGGGTGGTGAGCAAGTGACAGTGATGGTGTGTCGAACAGGGTGCCGCGTCACGCTCCCACTCTAACTCGCCATCGGGGACGGACAGAAGATATGATCGAACACAATGTCTACTCTCCCTTCTTTTGCTACGCAGGAGAGGGGCTGGGACAAGGGCGTTCAGTTCATCTCCAGGCTTTATTTCTGCATGCGTTCGCATGTTCTGTCTATCAGAGAAGTCATGACCCACGAGCCGGCTATGAACCTGATACCACACCTGAATGATGCAACGCGGGTCGTAGGGGCACGGCAGCCGTGCCCCTTACGGCCAACAACAACCCACCGGCGACTCGCAGTTGGTGCACCTGGTAACGCTTCAGCACGATGATCACACCTGAACGATGCACATTGTTGAGCAAGATTTGGTATACCCGGCCTGCAGAGGCGGGAACCACTTGATGGATGGCTTCCGCTGTTGCAATCTGGTTCAGGTCGTGAGTAAGCCGGAGACTCGCACTCCCAGGGAAGAACAGTGTTTGTGCACACAAGCCGCCACGCGAAGAGGTATAGTACGTCGCGGCTCGTGCGCTCAGGGGAGTCCAGTGCTTAGGCTCTACGATGGAGCGCTCAAGGGTGCAGATAGCATGCCATGATTTGATTAAACCCGACGTAAGGCAACCCAGCCATCAGATTAACGTCCCTGGCACGGCGCCGACCATTATACAGCCCCAAATGCAGCTCACTGCCTGCCGGCAGAGACTGCTCCGTTGCGACGTTGTGTCTTCAGGCCGGGCTATACCCGTCGCCCAAACTGGCGTTCGAGCTGAGCCGGTGTCATCAAGATCATCGTCGGACGACCGTGGGGGCAGGTACGCGGACTGACACACTGTTCAAGTTGTCGCAACAATTGCCGCATCTCTTCGTGGGAAAGTGGCTGTCCGGCGCGTACTGAGGTGTGACAGGCCAGCGTAATCAACATCGCTTCACGCCATTCCAGCGGATCACTGCCGCCACGTCCGGCCAGTTTTTCGGCTATCTCGTGGATAGCTTGCGTCAGTTCATCGGTCGGTAAGGTGGCCGGGATGGCGCGAACCAGAACGCCGGTGCCCCACGGTTCGAGGACAAAGCCCCATTCTGCCAGCCGCTCTGCATTGCCCAGCAAGATCGCACTTGCTTCCGGGCTAACCTCAACCGCCTGTGGAATCAACAACTGCTGAGACTCAACCGTGTGTTGGGCATACTGATTCATCAATTTCTCGTAGGTGATGCGTTCGTGGGCTGCGTGCTGGTCGATCAGATACATCCCTTCGGGAGCTTCGGCCACGATGTAGGTCAGGCCGACCTGCCCAACCACCCGTAACGGGGGTAGTGCCGAGGGTGCCGCTGCCGGAACTGCTGGAGTTATCGGCTCGCCTGGGGTTTGCCGGACAGGTTCGGGCACAACCGTTGCCGATGGCGGTGGCAGCGGCGTTTCGGGCACAATGGGAAGGGGCGTGTTCAGGGCAGTTGCCGGCGAACCGACATCCCAGCGCGAGCGTTCACGATCCCACGTCGAGGCTCCAACACTCCAGCCAGAGGAGGGTGTGGCTGCGGTCTGACCCAGCCGACGTAACTCAAAGCGTCGCTGGGCCGTTGCCGGATCAGGGGCATCCCAGGTTGGAATATCGGCGCCGCGCAGCAAAGCGTCACGAATGGCACGGCCTAGAACACTGTGAACGTGAGCAGCGTAGCGAAACTTCACTTCACTCTTGGTAGGATGGACATTGACATCGATGGCGGCTGGATGGACGCGCACGTCGAGGATGGCAATCGGAAACCGTCCCTTCATCAGCATCGTATGGTACGCATTCTCGACCACCGCAGCCAGTGCTCCCCGCGGTTGCAACGCCCGGCGGTTGGCAAAGAGCGAAAGATAATTCCGCGAACTGCGCGTTAATTCAGGTGGCGAAATCAGACCATTGACCGCGACCCATGTTTCGTCTACGCCGGCTTCTGCCTGTACCGGCAATAGTGCTCGCCCAACTTCGAGGCCGTACAGCTCGACGACCACCGCCCGTAGATCGCCATCACCACTGGTCTGTAAGGCCATACGGCCATCGATCAACAAACTAAAGCTCACTTCCGGGTAAGCCAGTGCGTATTGTTGGACAATTGCGCTGATGGCTCCGATTTCCGTCGCTTCAGAACGGAGGTATTCCCGCCGGACTGGCGTATTGTAAAAGAGGTTACGCACCGTGATCGTCGTACCAACCGGACAACCGCACGGCAATCGGGATTGAACTTCACCACCGGCAATCCGCAACTCAACACCGAGTTCAGTATCGGCAACCCGCGAGATACAGATGACCTGAGCAACGCTGGCGATGCTGGGCAGGGCTTCGCCGCGGAACCCCAGTGTCCGAATAGCCCACAAATCGTCAGCAGATTGCAATTTGCTGGTTGCGTGGCGGGCAAAGGCCAGTTCAATTTCGTCAGCCGGAATACCACAGCCATCGTCTTGCACGCGAATCTCGCGCAATCCGCCACCCCGTACCTCGATCACGATCCGTTGCGCACCGGCGTCGATGGCATTTTCGAGCAACTCTTTGACGACTGACGCCGGTCGTTCAACTACTTCGCCGGCAGCAATTTGCGCGGCAATGGTTTCATCGAGGAGACGAATGGGCATATTACACCATTGAGCTGTATTCCCAAAGTTCTACTGGTGTCTGATGAAGAGTCGTTGCTGAATGCCAGGTTAATAATACAAACAAATGTTCAACGCTATTGTACCATCTCTGTTCCTTCAGGGCAATCACCTGAATAAAACAATTCCAGGTCTATAGCACTCTGCGAGATGATTCCCTGCCATACGCTGTATGTGCATATTGCGTTGGATGGCATGCGAAGGCTACGATCTGTCCGCTTCCCATTCATCAGGGTGTCTCGGTGGGCCGTGGCAGGGGTGTTGTTGTCGTCGGTGGCAGGGTAGCGGTAGCGGCAAGCGTTGGCGAACTGAGCAGAGGTGGGAGCGAAGGTTCATTGGTGACCAGTAGCGACGCTGCCAGCCCGACCAGCAACACGAGGATCAGGATGCTCGTGATCAGACCGGTTTGCGACAGCGGACGGGCCATCGGCGGCGAAACCGTTGCCGATGGCGATGTCACCGTCTCTGCCGGCGTGTCATACCCGATTGGTTCAAGGCCATCAACCTGAGCAATGACGACGGTAATGTTATCCGGCCCACCACGTGCATTCGCCTCATCGACCAGACGGCGACTCGCGACATCGAGCGGATGCATGCTGGCAATGGCCGCAATCTCTTCGTCGGTTAGTAAACCGTGCATCCCATCGGTGGAAAGAACAACCGTATCACCCGGCAACAGTGGCTCGCGGAAAATATCAACCTCGACGTGGGACTGATGACCGATGGCGCGGGTAATAATGTTGCGGATGGTTGATGTGCGTGCCTGTTCAGGTGTGAGTAAACCGGCGGCAACCTGATCGCCAATCAATGAGTGATCGTTGGTCAGTTGGCGGATAAGCCCTTCGCGCACCAGATAGGCCCGGCTATCACCGACATTGGCAACGTAGAGCGTGTTATGCCAGAAAAAGGCGGCTACCGCCGTGGTGCCCATCGTGCCACGGCCCTCTTGATACACGCGCTGGTTGGCGCTGATGAGAGCCTGGCGCAGACCTTCTGCGGGGTCATTGTCAGCCCGAAATGAAGTAATGATCGTTTCCACAGCCAGCCTGCTGGCAACCTCGCCGGCCAGGTGCCCCCCCATCCCGTCGCAGACTACGAGCAGTGTGCCCTGATCAATCTCGGCACTGCCGTATGCGTCTTGATTTACTTCCCGTCGCTGCCCAACATCCGTTCGCGCACTGTACCGCACACGCATTGGCGACTCCGTTGCCTCCATGCTGATTGCTAGCAGTATACCATATGCTTTCTGTCATGTATGACGAGCCATTTGTGGTATTATTATGGTGAAGAATGTTTGATAAAGCAAGGATTGTCTTATGCCCGCAATTGATTTCACGCGCTATTACCGTCCACACGAAGTTGAAGCCGCATTGAAAGCCTGGGCCGAAGAGTATCCTCACCTGTGTTCGCTGCGTAGCATTGGTACCAGCTATGAGGGACGTTCGATCTGGTTGTTGACATTGACTAATCAAGCTACCGGAGCCGATGACGAAAAACCGGCTTTCTGGCTTGATGCCAACATCCACGCCACCGAAGTGACCGGTTGTATGGGGGCGCTGCACGTCATTCAGACCGTACTGACTGGCTACGGTCACGATCCCAATCTGACCGCTTTGCTTGATGAGCGTGCGCTCTATATCGTGCCGTGTCTCAATCCCGACGGTATGGAACAGGCACTTACCTCACCGGTTTATGTGCGTTCAGGTACCCGGCGTTACCCATTCACCGACGACCGAGACGGTCTCTACCCGGCTGATATTGATGGCGACGGTCTGATCTTGCAGATGCGCGTGGTCGATCCCGATGGTGGCTGGAAGGTGAGCGAACGTGATCCGCGCCTGATGCGGCGGCGGGCTCCCGACGAGCGCGGTGGCACGTACTACCGGGTCTATACCGAGGGATTGATTCGCAATTTTGACGGCTACGAGGTCAAGATTGCACCACCGGCCCAGGGACTGGATTTTAATCGCAATTTTCCCTACATCTGGGCACCAGAAGGGGTACAGCGTGGTGCCGGCCCGTATCCAACCTCTGAGCCGGAGATTCGGGCGGCGGTTGAGTTTCTTACCTCACATCTAAATGTCAGTGGTGCTATCTCGTACCACACCTATTCCGGTGCTATTCTCCGTCCCTATTCCGATAAACCCGACGATCAGATGCCGATTGATGATCTCTGGACGTACAAAGAGCTGGGGAATCGCGGCCAGGAGATCACCGGCTACAAACACGTCTCGGTCTACCACGGCTTTCGCTATCACCCGCGTGAAGTCATGCGCGGCGCTTTCGATGATTGGGCCTACGAACAGCTCGGCATCTTCGCCTTTACCGTTGAGTTGTGGGATATGATCGGCGAGGCCGGCATCAAGGATCGTGATTTCATCGAATGGTTCCGCGATCATCCCGAAGAGGACGATCTCAAGCTCTTGCGCTGGAATGATGAACAGCTTGGCGGCGCCGGTTTTGTCAACTGGCGACCGTTCAATCATCCGCAGCTTGGCCCGGTCGAAATTGGGGGATGGATCGAGCGCCGCACGTTTGGCAATCCGCCCGAACAATTTCTGCTACGAACGCTGGAACCCAATACACGCTTTGTCCTGGCCTTCGCTCAGACCGGTCCACGGCTCGAATTGCGCCACGTGCAGGCCGAAGCGCTAGGCGGCGATCTCTACCGCTTGCAGGCAGTTGTGGTCAACAGCGGCTATCTGCCGACGTATGGCAGCCGCAAGGCTTTAGAAGTTAAGGCAGTGCAGCCAATTGAGGTCGAAGTGTTGCTTCCTGAAGGCGGTGAGATCGTGAGCGGTGAACGTCGCCAGGAGATCGGTCAACTGGAAGGGCGGGCGAACAAGCGCGCGTTGTGGGGAGGGAGTTTCCCAACCGATCATCTGCGGCGCCTGATCTGGACGGTACGCGCACCGGTGGGCAGCAGCGTCACGGTAGTTGCCCGTTCCCAGCGCGCCGGTACTGCCCGGGCGACGGTTCATTTGGATGGTTAGCAGCTGGATGGTGGCATAGGCAGAACTGCACGTGTGCGACTTCTGGGAGGGTGGAAGCAAATGTTCTGCCCTCTCGGTACAATACGATCCCTACCCCACACTTACCCACCCATCAAGACACCGCCGACCACAAGCGCCAATCCAATCACTCCGCTGACAATGGCAGCGTAGCGCATATTTCGGGCCCAGGCCGCGGCAGAGTTTGCCAGTTCTTGTTCACTTTTGCGGCTGATGATAAAGGGGTGCTTCCTATTGTTTGGATGACTGGCAATCACTACCTGACCGTTCTGATCAATGGCGGTACCCGACACGAAGACACGTGCCCCTACTTCCAACCCACGCTCACACTGACGTTGACCGAGCGTGCGGGTTGCACCTGTCCACGGTTGGGGTGTTTCAAGAAAGCGGTTCGCGGTTTCAATCAGATCAATCTTAGCGCCATCGGGTACAACCAGCACCTGACCGGTGTCGTCACGAATGGTAAACGGCACGCGCCGCTCGTTCTGTTCGATCTGCTCACTCCGGCGTTCGATACGGGTTGTGCTCCGTCCATTCTCCTGGGTTGTGATCCGTTCCTCATATTCCCGATGAGTCGTGCACGAATATGCAACCAACATCTGTTCTGAAACGCGACCAGTGAGCGGCGCGGCACATTCGATCACTCCCATCACTTCGCAGGGTTGGGCAAAATCATTTGCCCCCAGCGCTGTCGTGATCCGGCGGTGAATTGCCGACAGGGTGGCCGTATCGTAGGTCTCAACCGCATTCAGGGCTTGCAACTTGCCGTCATTGGCCCGCGCAACAAAAAATAAGATGACGGCCAGCACAAGTAACAATACACCGCCGACACTCATGAGTACACCTCAAGGATAGCTCAGACGAGGTTACAAAGGGGCTGAGCTGGGTAGCGAACAACGTTCTTTATCGTAACATGGGCAAAGGCATGATCGATATGCAGTTAGTATTGCCGGCGACAATAGACGATTGGAGCGTTATTCGTCTTTCTTTCCCCCAAACAGATTTCCCAACATCGTTTTGGCTGCATCGATCTGATCGGTGAGAGCGCTGACGTCTCCCTTCAACAGCTGATCAACTTGCGCTGCAATCGGTTCTGGCAACTTCTCCTTGAGAAAACCAACCACCACATCAACCGCTTGTTGAGCCTGTTCAGCACTGATCCCTGTCTTCTCGCGGATCAACTCAACCAGTGTCTTTCCTGAACTCATCGTTGGTACTCCTTAGCTTCACCTGTATGTTCGGCCGAACATTCACCAGTATACCCTCTGTCGCACACTCTTGCCGTCTGCTATAATGAGGATTAGCATAGGTTTTATTGCAATCCACCAGCAACACTGCTGACGAAAAGGAGGCAGGAGTGAACACTTTGCATTCTACCACAACCTTACGCCGCCGTCACACCAGTAGCGGTAGTGAACCGACGGCCAAAGAGCGCGAATATCTTGAGGTGATCTATTATCTGGCATCCCGTAACGAACCGGTTATTGCAGCCCGTCTGGCGCGTTGGATGAAGGTACAGCCACCTACCGTAACCCATATTGTTTCTCGTTTGCTTGAAAAGGGTTTGATCGAACGCAACGCCCATGGCGAGATTACACTCACCGCAACGGGTTTTCAGTTGGCCGAAGCAATGGTGCGTCGTCACCGAATCCTGGAACGTTTCCTCGTTGATGTCATGGGGTTGCCATGGCATCTGATTCACGAGGAAGCCGTTCGTTTGGAACATGCCCTCTCGTCGGTGATGGAAGAGCGGATTATGGCGCTGGTCGGCCATGCAACAACCTGTCCGCATGGTAACCCTATTCCAGGACAAAATGAAGTGTATACCGGGAATACCCGCATGGATGCAGTCCAACCCGGGCAACAGTTCAGAATACGGCGGATTGCAGAAGAGGCCGAAGAAGAAACGCCGATTGTCTCCTTCCTTGAGGCGAATGGGCTGGTACCGGGAGCTATCTTTACCGTTGCCGATAATACGGCGGCAATCGGGGTCACCCTTCAGCGACCGGGTTTATCGATTACTGTTCCGGCGCACATTGCTGAGATGATTTGGGGTGATGTTGAGACCTCTGCGCAATAGGGGGTGTACTGCACCTTTGCGAAAACCCGTGCTTCACCAATTGCCGCTTTCTCTACAAAACTATGCGCAATCAGGCAGCAAAAGATCGGCGATAATGTAACGCTCTTTTGTCAGCAGTGCCCTCTCGGCTTGGGGACGGTTTCAGCTCAAACCGTAAACCATTTTTACTCAGCGTATATCCTGTCGCTTTCGTTGCTGTTTTCAGGCTTTTGAACGTGCGCTCGTACAGCAGGTAGCCGGCTTCGTAGCAAGAGGAGAATGCGCGCAGGCCAGAGAGCAACGAGGAACGAACGGTGACCGCCAACAGTTGGCAAGTAATTGGTACAGGAGAGTAGAAGCATGGCACGGATTACGGTCACCATTCATGGCGAACAGCATACCTTCCCGATTACCGAGCGTGGTCTGACGATTGGACGCCAGCTTGACAACGAGATTGTGCTCAACCACGCGATTGTCTCGCGCAAGCATGCACGAATTGAATTACGGGGCCGGCGCGCATGGATCATCGATCTCAATAGCCGCAACGGTGTAACTGTTAACCGACTACGGGTCAAAGAAGAACAGCTCAACGATGGCGATGTGATTGGTGTCGGCCCGTTCGAGCTGGTCTACGAAGATCGGGCAGCGCAAAGTGTTGTCCTGGATGACAATCGTTATTTTCCGGTTGCCTCAGAATCGCAGGTTGTCGAAGCCCATGAGTTGCAGTTACTGCCCTCCGATCTGCAAGCGTTCTACCAGATCAGTATGCGGGTCAACCAGGCGCTCGACTACCGCGAACTGCTCGATCTGGTGATGGAAGAGATTATCCGTCTGGTTCCTGCCCAACGCGGTTTTCTGCTCTTGCGTAAAGGTGATGAACTGGTTCCGCGCGTCATCTATCCCCCCGGCTTGGGTGATGTAGCCATCGCCGGGAGCATCGTTCGTAAAGCCATCGAGCGTGGCGAAGCTGTCTTGACTCACGATGCCCGTATCGAGTTTGCCGGTTCAAAGAGCATCATTGCCGCAAATATTCGTTCGGCTATCTGCGCACCGCTGATGACGCAAGGCGGCGCGATTGGCGTTATCCTGCTTGACTCACCGGGCCGAGAACAATTTTCGGTGCGCGACCGGGATATTGTGGTGGCAATTGCCAATCTGGCTGCGGTGGCGATTGAACGGGCACGCCTTACAGAAGAGCTACGCATCCAGGGTCAGGTTCGACAAAATCTTGAGCGATTCCTGTCACCAAATGTTGCTCAGGCGCTGGCGCGTTATGTGGCTCAGCACGGTAAACTCTGGGAGGCGCAGGAACAAATCGTCACCGTGTTGTTTGCCGATGTGAAGGGCTTCACCTCGCTCTCCGAACGGCTTTCACCACGTGAGGTACAGGACTTGCTCAATGAATACCTGCATGAAATGACCGAGGTCATTTTCCGGTACAATGGCACCGTTGATAAATACATTGGTGATGGGATTATGGCCGTGTTCGGAGCACCACGCTTACCGGAAGACCCACTCGATGAACAGCACGCCGTGCGGGCAGTGGCAGCCGCTGTTGAGATGCAGCAAGCTCAACAACGGCTGGTAAGTCGGCTCGATTCCGACAAAGTCTTTACCATTCGGATCGGTGTAAACACTGGCCCTGCCTTCACCGGCTTTTTCGGTACTCGCCACCGCCTGGAATATACCGCCATCGGCGATACGGTAAATACCGCATCGCGGTTAGAGTCGGCAGCCGAACCGGGGACGGTCTTTATCGGCGAAGACACGGCCCGTCTGGTGAGTAGCGAGTTCGAACTGCAAGAGATGGGAGAATTGCAGTTGAAGGGCAAACAACAGCGTGTCCGCGCGTTTAAGGTGCTCGGGCCACGACCTAAGCCGGGTGGATTGCAAACAATAGCGTACACCAGTTCATAAGGAATATCATCCCCTTGAGGGATTGCATATCGTGTAAGAAAGACAACCTATGCCTGTCGTAGTTGGCATTCGCTTCAAAGATAGTGGCAAGATTTACTATTTCGATCCACGAGACCTTGAGCTGCGCGTTGGCGATCAGGTCATTGTTGAAACGGTACGTGGCTTTGAACTGGCCAAAGTTGCCTTTGAACGGCGCGAAGTTGGTGATGATGAGATTGTCGGTGAGCTAAAGCCGGTTGTGCGGCGTGCCGAGGCGAGCGATTTGATGCGTATGGCTGAATTGCAGCAGTATCACGCCGAAGCGCTGGCTCGCTGTGCCGAAAAGGTGCAAGAGCATGGCTTACCGATGAAGCTGGTGAAAGCCGAATATTCATTCGACGGCTCGCGTTTGACGTTCTACTTCACTGCTGACCAGCGCGTCGATTTTCGTCAGCTTGTGCGTGATCTGGCCCGTACCTTCAAGACGCGCATTGAGTTACGACAGATCGGGCCGCGCGATGAGGCAAAAATGCTCGGCGGCATCGGGCCGTGCGGTCGTATCCTGTGCTGCACCTCGTTTCTGCCTGATTATGCCCGCGTGACCATCAAGATGGCCAAGGATCAAGACCTGCCACTCAATCCCAGTAAGATTAGTGGCGTTTGTGGCCGTCTGCTGTGTTGTCTGTCTTACGAGCATGAACAGTATCTTGAGATGCGGGCGCAATTACCCAAACGTGGGAGTTGGGTCATGACCCCTGATGGGCCGGGTGAGGTGATTGGTCAGAACGTCTTGAAGCAACAGATTGTGGTACAACTGGCCAGCAGTGGCATGATCGAGACCTACCATTTGAGCCAGATTACGCTGGCAACTGAGCAGGTCGCAGCGCTGGCACGCGCACGGGCTGCCGAGGGAATTACACCGGTCTCACCCGCTAAACCTGATCGTGGCGAGCGCCGCATGCTGCGCGATGAGATTGATGCGTTTGACTGGAGTGATGATCTCAGCCTGCTGGAAGATGAAGATGTGCTGCCATCTCCACCTCCTACATCGGTGTTACCGCCACCGGTAGAATCAAAGCGGGATACAGAACAGAAGCCAACACCCAAATCACGGCTAAACCGCCGTAGTGATCAGCCGATGAAAGCTAAAGCAGAAGCGGCTGCCAAACCAGCCAAAACGTCCGCGTCACAGCAACCGGCAATCGCTTCCAAAGCAACACCGGCTAGGGATGCAGCAGAAAAAGCGACGCCACCCGCCGGCAACAGTGCCGGTAAGCGGCGCCGACGGCGGCGGAATTAGTCAGGGTCGGTCAATATCGATCTGGCTTTCTGCATGTAGTCCTGTTTCCTAATCGCCTGCTGGGGGCGAGGGGTGTTCGTTTTATCGTGCAACGAGCGAAGGTGAGGGATGGAAGTTTTTGCGGTAGATCATCACATCTGGGCTATTGACCACGGACTGCTCGGCCTGCCCGGAGTTGGCGTGACGTATGTGGTGCGGGGAGAAGAGATTGCACTGATCGAGACCGGAACGGCGCTTACTGTGCCGCAAACGCTGGCTGGTCTGGAAGCACTCGGTATCGAGCGGGAAGCTGTCCGCCACATCCTTTGCACACACATTCATATGGATCACGCCGGTGGTGCGGGACACCTGGTCGAGGCATTACCGAACGCTGTTGTCTACATCCACAGCAGTATGGCTGAACACCTGGCGAATCCCGCCAAACTCATGGCCAGCGTCCGCCGCGCTGTTGGCGAAGAGGCGTGGCCATTGCACGGCGAGATGTTGCCCATTGCTGCCGAAAGGATTCGGCCTGCCGAACACCTGTACCTTGATCTGGGGCGAGACATTACCCTTACAGCTATTGCGACGCCGGGTCATTCACCTGATCATCTCTCGTACCTTGACCACAAGAGTGGTGGTCTGTTCATTGGTGATGCGGCTGGTCTGGCAATGGATCGCTGGGGATTGGCGTTTCCGGTTACGCCAGTGCCTGCCTACAATCTCGAAGCCCATCGCTCGACAATTGCCGTGTTGCGAACCCTCAACCTGCCACGGATCTATCTCACACACTACGGGCCACACGATGACGTTGCCTATCAGCTTCACCGAGCAGCTCATCGGCTGGATGAACTGGTTGATCTGGTTGAGCGGGCACTTGCCGATGGCGATCCCGATGTTGCAGCGCTGGCAGCCCGTTGGGTCCCTTACCCTCCAGACGGCCCGGCTGGCGTAGTGGCGCGCAGTTGGACACAGATGAGCGTAGCCGGTCTCATTCGTTACGAATTAAAGCGTCGCCAGGCAACCGGCTAGACCTGTTGCGTCTCAAGAGGCCAGTAGATTAAAAACCTCGCTTCACGTCGTGGCAGGCCGGCAGGCCTGGCTTGCCGGCGGAAAGGGGAATGCATCCAGCCCCAACGGGGCTCCCACGCTGTCAGGCAGGGCTTCAGCCCGCCTGGCCCGGCGGGTTAACACGAGACTCCCCTGGCATCTATGCACGTCCTTAAACAACCCATACGCTGCTTGCATTTGCACCTGAAATATAGTACACTTGTTCGGTAACAGGTTCATTCTTTTGTAGAAACCGACGTTGTGCAGAACATGTGAAACGGGATTGACGTATTTTAGCCAAATGACACGACATGGACGGTGTCGGGCGCACAAGGGGAAGCATCTAACCGGCGAACCTCTGCGTCGTAGTGGCGGTGTCCGTCTCGTGCGCCAATTCTGACTGTATCGTATGCCTGCTGGAACAATTACTGCAATTCGGCAACAAACGAACGACGCACAGCGTGTGAATATCTTCATCGACGGTGAGTTTGCGATTGGGATTAGCCTCAATACTCTCACCCGTATGCGCCTGGCGGTTGGCGTGCATCTCGACGATCACGGCTGGCAACAGCTCGTTGCCTGCGAAGAGGCTGATCAGGCGATGCAAAAGGCACTGCGCCAGCTTGAACGACGTCCACGATCCGTCAGCGAAATCGCTCGCTATTTGCAACGCAAAGGCTTTCGCGAAGCGATCTGTCAACAGGTCGTTGCCCGGTTACAGGAATTGGGCCTGCTCAATGATGCCGATTTTGCCGAGCGTTGGGTCGCAAACCGGCGCACACTGCGCTATCGAGGTGAACGGGCTTTGCGTGCAGAACTACGCCAGAAAGGGATCGCACCGGAGTTGATCGAGGATGCATTATCCGGCGAGAAAGACGAACTTGGTGAAGCGTTGCGGGCAGAGCAGGCAGCTCGTGCTGTGTTAGTGCGCTACCTCAGGCATACTGACTGGCCGACGTTCCAACGTCGGCTGGGTGGATATTTGCTGCGCCGGGGTTTTGCGAGCGATCTGGTGCGTCCACTGCTCTTGCGCCTCTGGCAAGAAGCACATCCTGCTGACGACATCGATGATGAGGAACACTATTGAGCAGGTCGTGATTGTCCTGACATGCTCTTCCACGCACGGCGCGAGCGAGTACCCCTTGACCGGCAGGGGTTCTGATAAGCGTACCTTTCAGCGTACCGTGTAACCTGACCATAGGGGCAACATGCAGGATTACTTCGCTTGCAGTTGCAATGACGTTATTTGAGCAAAGGTCGCGGTTTGAGTAGAATACTGTGAGTGAAAAGGATACCAGGACGGTAAGGATTTATCTTTATGGCAGAAGTACAGTTTCTCGGTCATTCCTGTTTTCGATTACGCGGTCGTGATGGCACTATCGTCTGCGATCCCTACCATCGCTCAATCGGCCTCGATATTGGCCGACCCACCGCAACCGTTGTGACCGTCAGCCATCACCATCCCGATCACGATAATGCTGCCGCTATCCGCCCGTTGCGCGAGCGCGTGTTCGTGGTTGATGGTCCTGGTGAATACGAAATCAGTGGTGTCCTGATTACCGGTGTGCGTACCTTCCACGATCAGGTAAAAGGTGCCGAACGTGGATTTAATACGGTCTACATCATCCATCTGGACGATCTAGTCTTTTGCCACTTGGGTGATCTCGGTCATGAATTGACAACCGGGCAGCTCGAAGAGATCGGCTCCAATGTTGATGTCTTGTTTGTGCCGGTGGGGGGTGGTGAGACGATTGGGCCATCACTCGCCAGTAATGTGATCAGCCAGATTGAACCGCGGTTTGTGATACCGATGCACTATGCGATGGGGCAAACAAATTTCGATCCTCCCCTGGCGCCTTTGGAGAAGTTCATCAGTGAAATGGGATTGAAAGAGTATACGGCTGAAGACAAGTTTGTCATCAATGCCAACGCACTACCGGCTGACGAAGAACAGACGCGGATTGTCATTTTACGACCGGTGAATGGCTAACGAACGGGTTTTTATTTGTGTTATACTAAGTGATTGAGGTGAAAAACGCTGTCTTGATCAAGGACATATTTGACCGTTCGTATCATCACTAAGTAACGATTGTGAAGCATGCAATCGTCCTGGATACAAGTGAAACGAGTACCGGTGTGGGTCGGTTCAACCCGAAGGTTGACCGACCCACAAATCTTTAAGACGGGGAGTACCGCTCTATGACAAAGTACATTTTTGTGACAGGTGGTGTGGTTTCATCCGTGGGGAAGGGCATTGGCGTCGCGTCCATTGGCCGCCTGCTGAAGAGTCGTGGCCTTTCAGTTTCGGTTATGAAGCTCGATCCGTACCTGAATGTCGATCCGGGTACGATGTCACCGTATCAGCATGGTGAGGTCTTTGTCACGGCTGACGGAGCTGAAACCGATCTCGATTTAGGTCACTATGAACGATTCATCGATGTCAATCTCAGTCGGCTGAGCAACGTCACCACCGGTCAGATCTACTCGGCGGTTATCGCGAAAGAGCGGCGGGGTGATTACCTTGGCGGAACGATTCAGGTTATTCCGCATATCACCAACGAGATCAAGTCGCGGATTGGTTCACTGGCCAGGAGCAGTCAGGCCGATGTAGTAATTGTCGAAATTGGTGGTACGGTTGGCGACATTGAAAGCCTGCCGTTTCTGGAAGCCATCCGCCAAATGCGTAAGGATGTCGGGCGCGACAATATCCTTTACATTCACGTAACGCTACTGCCACATATCAGCACCGGCGAACTTAAGACAAAACCGACCCAACACTCAGTGATGGCGCTGCGCAACGTTGGAATTAGCGCCGACATCATCCTCTGTCGGGCCGACCGTCCGATTGACGATGAGCTTCGCGAGAAGATTGCCTTCTTCGCCGACGTGGACGTGCGGGCTGTCATTCCGGTGCCGACGGTCGACTCGATCTACGAAGTACCACTGGTGCTGGAAGATATGGGATTAGGCGATTATCTGGTCGAACGGTTAGGGTTACCGGCTACCCCGCCCGATCTCGAAGAGTGGCGCACACTCGTTGCCCGCATCCGTCAGGAAAAGCGGCGAGTGCCAATCGCACTGGTCGGCAAATATGTCGAGCTGCACGATGCCTACATCAGTGTCGTTGAGGCACTGCACCATGCCGGTCTCGAACAGTCGATTGATATTGACATTCGCTGGATTGCCGCCGAGGAAGTGGAACGGGAAGGGCCGGCGCACTTGCTGTCGGGCGTGTATGGAATACTGGTGCCGGGCGGTTTCGGCGAACGAGGGATCGAAGGCAAGATTGCGGCTGCTGACTATGCCCGAACTCACGGCATCCCCTATCTGGGCCTTTGTCTGGGGATGCAATGCGCCACCATCGCCTTTGCCCGCCATGTCCTCGGCACCCACGATGTCAACAGCACCGAATTCAACCCCCAGACTGCCCATCCGGTGATTGATCTGATACCCGATCAGCGCGACATTACCGAAAAGGGTGGCACCATGCGGTTGGGCTTGTACCCATGTGATCTGGTACCGGGGACGCGAGCGCATGCCGCTTATGGCTGCGACCGGGTAGAAGAACGCCATCGCCATCGGTTTGAGTTTAACAATCGCTATCGCAGCGTGCTCGAAGCTGCCGGTCTAGTGATCAGTGGTATCTCACCCGATAAGCGGTTGGTCGAGATCATCGAACTTCGCGACCATCCCTGGTACGTTGCCAGTCAGTTCCATCCCGAATTTCAATCCCGGCCCGGCAAACCGCACCCACTCTTCCGCGGCTTTGTTGCGGCAGCCGCGCAGACACTCCTCGCCGGTGAAGCGCGCCAGTTGCCGCTGGTGGAAAGCACGTCGTAGTGCGGAAGCACAGACAGCGGATATGTAGCGTCGGTTTGGAGGTGCGGGAGCATGGCTTCCGCACCTGGCGTGTTTTGTTATACCGGTCTCTTGTGAACGTAGTGCATTGTGATCGTACGGCGAGTGAGGCAATAAAGAGCTGATGATGTGCACGTATCCCTAATAAAGGAAGGGTAACCACAGACAGTCACGGACGGCAAATTCGTCCGAATCCGTTGTAGCTATGGGCATCCGTGGTCAATGCAAAACACGTGCTGGTAATGATTATGGGTGAAAAACGTTTTGTTGCAACGATCGGGTACATCAAGACGCAGGCACCGATGGATGGTGGAGACCACTCCGTTGCTGATCGGCTCCCGCCGCTGCAGGCTGCGCTTGCGC
>NZ_DAOUBI010000216.1:0-8639 GCF_034432675.1 Chloroflexus sp.
CAGCAACACGGGAAACGATTTCAGGGCGATTCCAACGCTAAGTGCAATGGCCTGCCACTGCCAGGCGGTGCACATCATTGCCAGCGCTGCCCAGAACAGTGGCAAAGCATCGAACTGACCGTGCCAGCACGAAACAATGATCGACACCGGATTCAGTGCGTAGATCATTGCTGCCTGCAAAGCTTGCCATGATGACCCACTGCGGCGATACACCCATTGCCAGATCACCGCCACAATGCCTGCGTCGGCGGCAATGATTGGCAGTCGGATCGCCAGCGAAAAGGACAGGATATTGTTTTGGGTAAGCCGGTGCGCAGCTACCTCAAACCCTGCCCACAATGGTGGGTAGGGATAGATGGCCGGTGTGTGGCGGTACAGACCAGATACGCCAAAGCGATCAATAATTTCGGCGACCTGTTGATAATTACGTACATCGATAATATCGTTTGCGAAAATACTTGCCAGCAAACGCACCAAACACGTCAGAATCAGCAAAACGGCTAGATGTATGGTTGGGTTAAGATGGGGCATGGATTATCATTTCCAACAATTCAGGGTGCGATCCATGTGACTGCATCCTTGACCCTAGAATGTACTCTGTTTTGTAGCAGGACATCCAGTTGCTGTGCCATTGTCCTTCATCGTCCTGACAATGGTGATCAGATCAAGTTGCAGCGTAATGCTGGACACAGCGCACACATGAAGTACTCGCCACCGCTCATCCGACGCAGCACTTGAGCGCAAATGCACTAGACCGGTCGGTGCGTCTGCCACAAACCCCAGTGGCTCGCCGGTGACACGCCTGACAGCGCTCCGGCACGGATCTGACAACCTGAATAATGCTCAGTATCACTCAAGATTTTATATCAATGGTTCACGCCAGGATTTTGGGTTAGAGCCTGATCGCCCGATACGGTTTTTGCTTACCTCTTATTGAAAGTTGATATAATATTATTCAATCTTCTTCTTTCCTCAACCTGAACGCCATAAGTTTCAGCAACAACTGATACCCCATCAACCCCAACCCCAGTACCCCAGTCGCGAGCGGCCCGTAATGCTTCTGATAGAAATACCGCAGGCTTTGCCGATAGTGCTGACCGGCCAGCCGGGGTGTTGGCCAGCTCTGCCCACCTAGATGCGTTACAGCGTAAGTGGGAACGTACATCACTTTCCAGCCGGCGTTTCGCATACGTAGACACCAGTCATTATCTTCAAAGTACAGAAAAAAGCCTTCATCAAGCAGCCCAACCTGCTCGATGGCAGCACGCTGCACACACATACATGCCCCGGAAACCCAGTCAACTTCGATAGGTGCGGCGACCCTCCAATCGTGCAACGGCTTACGCCAGATCAGCCTGGACAGACCACGCTTCAACAGATAGGGCAGTGTGGGATCACAACCGTAGGCAAAGGCTTGTGGTAAGCCACTTGCCGTTCGCAATTGTGGTGAAACGATACCCACCTGCGGATATTGGGTGAGAAACTCTGGTAGACGACTCAGCGTCGTAAAAGAGGCTAGTATATCACTGTTGAGCAGGATCACCGCCTGACCCGCTGCCCGGCGCAGACCGAGATTATTACCGGCTGCGAAACCGCGATTCTGCTCGCTCCTGATCACGTCTACCGACGGGAACAGGTCGGTTAGTCGTTGATACGTACCATCGGTTGAACCGTTATCAATCACAATCACCTGCCATCCATGCTCTAGTGCCTGTTGGTAAAACTGTTTCAAACAAGTGATGGTCAGCTCACAGGTATTGTGCGTCAGTACAATAACCGAGGCGGGTGGTGGGAGAGAGGTATTTTGGTGCATATCAGAATGGTGTATACGGGAATGATATGTTCAGTGCTGCTTATTTATGTGGCTATTGAAAGCGACGATATCGGCTGAGATTGTATCTTGCTCAGCGATTGACGTACCGAATACCACATGTTGCAATGTAGAAAATACGAACGTTTGATAATTCCGTTCATAACCTGAAGTACGAGCTTGCGAAATTCATAAACGCGAGGAAAGCGCACAAACCGATAACACCAAAGATAATGTTAACACTAAATAATGCGAACACTATCTTGAATGAGAATGAAACCATCGATTTGAACGGCATATCAAAGTTTTCAACCTCGACTCGATGTGCCAATTGTGCAAATTGATTCACCTCGACCTGGAGACGTGCAAGTTGCTCGCTCAGTGAACGAAGCACCTGTAATTACTCTTGTTAGGTCTGTTTAACGTGAGCAAGAAGGGTTAGCTGCTCTTGCAGCATTTCGACCGGATTTTTCTGCAATGTATTGGTTGGTTTTGAGGTCATAGCGTTGTTCTCCATTCGGTTGCTTGTATGACGACTGGGAGAATACAAGTTGACTCGCAGGAGTTACACAACATACATTGAAGTCAATACTCCGCTGAATGATACCCCTTTTGTACCTAGTGATTCATGTGTTTCGGTTATATAACGTTCAATACCCATCATGAATGGCATAATGGGTGTGCAGAACCAACCAGATCACTCGTGTATAGTATAGCACATGGTCTGTGAGCAACTCCCTGCGTGAAGAAGTGACGGTCCAGAACCTGTGATAGCGATATGTCTCTGATACCAGTGTCATAGAAGTCATAACACACTATTCAACGGCGCCTTGACGCTACATCTGAGCGCTGCACCGCTGTGTGCGCACTGGTATCCCCTGGGAGTGCGAGCCTCCGGCTCATCATCTATACTGAACCGTTCACACCGTCCCCCAGCGGGGGCGGGCCGGGGAGGGGGCGTCCTCCCGTCCCCAGCGGAGGCGGGCCGGGGAGGGGGCGTCCTCCCGTCCCCAGCGGGGGCGGGCCGGGGAGGGGGCGTCCTCCCGTCCCCAGCGGGGCGGGCCGGGGAGGGGGCGTGTCTTATACTATCTCCGTGAGCAAGCGTTAAGATGATTGCACTTACAGCCATCTCAATCGCAGCCACCATCATCTATCACCGAAATAGAGCCTTGTAGTTCGACCTGATAGTAATCTCATATTGACAAAAACAGCTTCCAAACGTTCCTCTGCTCAAGCCACGATCTCCCGATAGATAGAAAGCGTTTGTTCCGCGATATGACGTTGCGTGTAATGTGTTTCAACGCGTATGCGGCCACGCTGCGCCAGCGCTTGTCGCAGATCAGGCGCAGAGAGCAGATGTTTCAGTGTTTGCGTTAATGCCTGCACATCGCCTTCGGGCACGATCAATCCTGCATCTCCGATGACCTCAGGAATGGCACCCGAATTCGAGCCGATAACCGGGACACCGCACGCCATTGCTTCCAGCAAGACGCGACCGAGCTGCTCCTTCCAGACGTTCGTGGTGCGGCTAGGTAAGACAAGTACGTCAAGGTGACATAAAATTTTGGCGACTTCGTGCGGAGGTTGGGCGCCTTTCCAAACCACCCACTCTTCTATGCCAAGTTGTCGTGCCAGCGACTGTAATTCAGCTTGTAGAGGCCCAGCCCCCGTCACCCATACCTGTATCTGCCTGTCAGGCATCGCGCTGGTCAAAGCGGCAACCGCCTGTAACAAGAGATCAATTCCCTTCTCCCAAACCAGTCGTCCAATGTAGCCGATAGTGTACGAAGACTTCACGGCAGGCTGCTCGGACGAGCCATGATATTCAGCGCACGGACGAAAGAGTGTTGTATCAACACCCATTGCCGGCAGCAGTGGTGCTGGTCCATCAAAACCAAATCGCCGCAAGAGCGTGATTGCTTCGCTATTGGCACAGAAGATCATATCAGCTGCACTCAGCGTTTGCCGGATCACCCAGCGCACTGCCATTGACTTGCGACGGTCTTGATTCTGCCAGGTGTGGAGTAGAAGCCGGGACTGGGGTGCCCATATGCGGCGTACCCAGGCGATCTGCAACGCACTCAGGCTGTCTGGCTCTTCTTCGGCGTGAATGATATCGGGACGAAAGCGGTGGAGATGAAATGTTACGGTGCGGTACAGTGCGCGGTGCGGATCGGTAACACTTCCCACCATTGGGATGGTGAGTTGTCGATACCGACGCTGCGTATCGATTGGATGTAGATCGGTGGATTGGGACCGGTACGCCGGCACAATGTGATACAGCTCAACATCTGGTGCCTGTGCCAGATACTCTACCTTACGTTGCATGGAAGGGTATTGATAGCGTGCGATAAAGAGGATTTTCATAGGTGTCGGGAAAAGATTGGTCAAGACAGCCTGGAAATTTTTTCCTCAACGATATGAGCAGCAGGTTCCGCTGATACAACCGCCAACCACGATGTTGTTTCCTTCGTATACCCGATGCCAAACGTGGTTTGCCGTTTGGTATAACTTTTCAATGGTGGAAGAGGTAATTTTTGATTAAAAGGAGAACACTCAACTCCAACAGGGCTAATTCAAGATAAAAATCTGTATAAGATTAACCCTTATCAATCTCTGCTGCTCGCCGGAGAGCCAAAAATGCTTCTTTCAAAGGTTGATTTACAGCACTGTCAGGTTTATTCAGCAACAATTGTTGATAGTGGTTCAAGAATTGTATCCGCGATCTATGAAAAAGGTGTAAGAAGTGACGTAAAACCCTATACAGTCCAGTATTGTAATTTCTGTGCCATTAGTTTCTTCATAACATTTGACTGCATAGGATTTGACATCGTCGGTGATAACATCAGTAGTGATAAAAATATAATTGTGGATCTTATCTCTTGCGCGTGCTACCTTCTCGCATGCGCGATCAATGTCATCAATAGTAACTTGCTTCATTTTCATCTCGTAGACTGTGACTACCCGGTCGTCATTTGCAAGGCATACTTCAACGTCTCCAAACGAACCGGTTTGTTCATCAGCAGCGTTATGTTTTTGTAACGGTTGTATGTACTCTCCGATCTTCTCGCTGACTGAAAGATAGGCTGCTGCAATAATCAGGACTGGTAATCTACTGGAATTTTTGCATTTCAGGTGTTGTTCAATTAAACTGACAATATCTTCACTCGATAATGGCAGGGGGTCTTCAGTAGATGCAAGACCGGCGAGTAACGTTCTTATACGATCCCGGTTCTCTTCACGAATCACCACTGATATTCGGATGATCTCGGCTAACATATCTTCAGCACTTACTCGTCCTCTGTAAACATCGTCGAGCAGTTGTAGATTGTCTTTGTACGTGCGTCGTGGTCGGCCTACTAGCTCTAAGTCGGTGGTAAGCGGCTTGTCTAAATTGCGAAAAGCTGGTGTGAGGAATGCAGTGGTAGGATTGAGCGGTAGTTGATAGGTGTTAATAAAGGGTGTAATATACCTTTCATCATAGGTTTGTCCAGAAAAAGAGTCTTCTCCACCAATTTCAGTATAAGGTTTTCGAGAATCTATTTCTGGACGATGAATTTTGGCAAGTAAACAAGCCATAAGCATGCGGGTGCATGCCCGATTGCTGATCTGACGACACACAGATTCTATACGTGTGCGTATCTCTTGGTCAGTTATTGATGATCTGGAGAGATCAACAGATACGTATTCCAGGATACGTTTTAGGATTTCATGAGGATTTTCCAAGTTCTACTCCAAACAATGTATGAGATTGATAGAGAATTGGATCGTAATTCGTCCACAGAATTTCAGTTCGTTGGTCTTTGGTCGAGTGTATGGTTCTTGTTGGTCCTACATGCTTTATCCATTTGGGAGGCAAATAAAGTTCATTCATTAAATCACAATCGTAGCCAGAGATAGCAACGAAACCCTGCACTGAATTAAGCACATCAGCAAGTTGTTGATGTTCTTCATTGCTCATCTCATAGGCATATGCATTATTGTCACCTCTTGTCTCATGGACGTAAGGGGGATCACAGTAGAAAAGCGTGTCAGGTGAGTCGTACAGCCGGATGACCTCAAGCGCAGGTCGATTCTCAATCTGTACACGTAACAGGCGTATGGCAATGTCAGGGAGATCTTCGATTGCGCCAAACCAGCGCGAGATTGCACCCGCCATTCCTGACCGACTAGTTTGTTTGCAATTTGCCCATCGGCCAAGTGAAGCAGATTGAGCCAGCCCTGTTCGTACCTGACGAGCGCGAACATAAAATCGTCTCGCACGTTCAATTGGTTCAAGTGAGGGGTCTATTTCGCAGGCCAGAGCAAACTCTTCCCGCGAGAAAGGAGTGAGTGCAATCGCTCGTGTTAATTGATCCGGTTCATCGCGTAACACGCGAAAAAAATTGGTGACTTCGCCGTCAATATCATTGTACGTTTCAACAGGGGCTGGATCTCGGTTCAGCAATACAGCAGCCGATCCTCCGAAGGGTTCACAATAATGGTGACACGGAGGAAGTAACGGGAGAAGCCAGTCGAGGTGTGAATATTTCCCTCCGTACCAGCCGAATGCAATGAGTCTTCTCGTTCTCCGCTGCAGGATTGGCGATGGTGTCCGCTGATACTTCACTTGTGTCTCCGTATCTATAAAAGAATCAATTCGGAAGGGTATTTTTGCTGAACATGTATTGTCAGTTTGATTTCCTACCAGACGGTATTATATCAAACGTTTGTTTTGCTTTCTGCTCAGCCCACAGTATCTTAAACAGGTTCTCAGGAGTCTCTCTCACCCCTGCCCCTGATCGCTCGCCACACCTCACCGATCTGGCTCCGAAACAATGCTGGTTGTAGCACATATGCCCAACAGAAAAACCCACCAAACGCTACACCTGCCTTCCAGCCGACGGCTAGCCAGAGCGGTTGCACACTACCGACCAGACGATCCAGCAACCAGAAGACCAGGAGTGTCCCCAGCGCTGCCAACAGTGGGGTTTCTAACACCTGGCGTAGGTCAACAACAAGCTGCCGCCGCACCTGCCAGTATGCGATCAACAAACTGAACCCGGCAGCAATGACAGCGCCAATTGCCATCCCGAAACCACCAGCTATCAGTGTCAGCGGTGTTCCAATCAGCACGAGTAACGACAATTGAATCGCCGACAATGTCACGACCCGCTGCGGTTCACCGCTGCCGATAAACCAGGCACTGAGATTGTCCCAAACTGGGCGGATGACTGCCAGCAAGATCAGGATGCGCAAGAGCGGTATTGCCGGCTGCCATTGAGCGCCGAACAGCAGCGGCACCAGTTCATCGGCGCTCAACATTACTGCCAGTGCTATCGGCACTGCCAGATGCAGTGATCCCCACAACACCCGTGTTGCTGCCCGTTGCAACCGGATCACATCATCGCGCAACTGACTGTACGTGAAGATGGCTGCCCGTCCAAGCACTGCACTCAGTAGCAGGGCCGGCCATTGAGCGACCCGATAGGCACGATCATAATGACCCAGCTGAACTGTTCCAGCGATAGTGCCCAGGATCATATTGTCTACTTGCGTGGTCAGGCCGGCAATCGCCTGTCCCAAACCGGATGTCATCCCAAAACGGAGGTAGGCTACCGCCAGTGTCGGCTGATAACGCCAGCGTAGCCGTAACAGATGGCGCTGTGTATACAGCGCGTACAGCCCAATGCCAATCAACGACAACAGCGTAAATGACGTGGCCTGGGCCAGGATGCTATACCGCTTCAGATCGGTAAAAGCGCACACAAACGCCGGGATATATGATAGCGGCATGGCAATTCCGTTGATGATGCTTATCGGCTTAAAACGCAGATCGCTCTCCAAAACGATCTGAAACACTCCCAACAGGCTTTCGATACCAGACAGGATCATCAACACCAGCATGATCTCGATCACTGCTACCGGATAGCCCAACCAGTGTAACAGTGGTGCCACACTGAATGCCAACAGCACCCCACCCCACCCAGCCAGCATATCCAGCACAAACAGCGTTCCTACCGTCTCGCCGGTGATAGCCCGCTTCTGAGCGAAAGCGTAGTTGAGCGCAATCTTGCTGCGTACCTGGAAGAGTGAAAAAAAGAACATCGCCAGCGCAAACTCGCCGTACACATCAGGGCTGAGCAGGCGCATCAGCAGCATATTGGCCAGAAACCCAAATCCAATCGTCCAGTAGGAACTGGCCACAACCCATAGACTCCCCCGCACTGCTCGTGTAGCCAGCAGGGGAGGCGGTGAGTTCGGAGGTGGGTGAGGTGAGTGGAGGGTTGGCATAGGTAGTTATATTGACATAAAACGAATGATATTTTGCACTACGCATCTACCGCCTCATCACCGCAAACGCTGACCAGATCGCTGGGTGGGCCGGCGCCGGGTCGTGGAACAGATCGCGTTGGGTCTGGCGCAGAGCTATTGCCGACGACTGCGCTTGCATCAGGTGCTGGTAAAAGAGGGCCATCAGACCCACGGCAGGTTCGCCTTTGATCGACTACAGGCTGACGAGCAAGCGTTGCGCGTCAGTGATCAGGCGGGCTGATAGAAATGCGATTGTAGCGCACACAGTGTCAAGCGGCAGGTGAGAGGTAGTCATTGCAGACCTCATGGCACAATGCGTGCACGGCAACACGCGGTTGTTCAATGTCGCAGCGGTTCTGTACAGGCAGAATCGAGGATAATCTTTACACCGGTTTTGTTTACTCAAGTATACCACTTATATGTACACCCAATTGCTCTGTTGCAACGATTGGATATATCGAGACGCAGGCACCGATGGATGGTGGAGACCACTCCGTTGCTGATCGGCTCCCGCCGCTGCAGGCTGCGCTTGCGC
>NZ_DAOUBI010000217.1:0-10884 GCF_034432675.1 Chloroflexus sp.
CGGCTGGCGCGGCAGCATGGCTGCCGCACTCTAAACGACGCCACACGCGGATGATGAGCGAGCAAGGCAACCAATCCAGCACGTGATGGCACCGGAGATGGTTATGAGAGCGCAACAGTACAACTTTTTATGAAATAAGTTCTAACACGTGTTGAGAGTCAACACTTTTAATCTGTGTCTTCGCGCAAACATCCAATTGCCTTTCTGTCAATTACAGAAGGTAAAGTTTAACGTTCGTCAGTCGGGCAGCTCTCCTTTGCCGGACTACAACAATTGTGCCGGAAGAAGCCGAAACGAAGGTCTTTCCCCTCGCTGAAGTTATTGAATGTGCATGATAGCTCACCACCCGTGCCGCGCTGGTGGCATCATCAGTGTGGATTGCCATCCGTGTTCTACACCCGCCGCCTCATCGACGTGGGCTATGGCGTGCAGGGCACCGGCGATGGTGTCGGCGTGGGCTGCGCCCAGGATCAGCGTGCCCGCACCACCGGGGACGACAGGCAGCACGGTGGCGACGTGTACTTGCCATCGACGGCAGTAGCGCTCAGTGCGCTGGTAAAGTAACTATCGTCTTGTAGTTTGCCGGTAGAGGTCTGCTACTGAGGTCGAAGACTTGGTATGGTAATATGCCCGACCCCTGTCGGAGCGTTGTCAGTTCTCGTTTCACAGGCTCCTCTACCGGTGTCGGAAAATACCTTAAGCGTTGTCCTTTTCCCCTCCTGCGCACCTCTCATCTAACAGGATATGCAAGGCGGAATGATCCAGTTCACCCAGGCCGCGCTCTACGAGTGTTTCGTAGCGTGCAATGGTGTCGTTCAGATGTGGTAAAGCAATGCCTGCTGCCGATGCCATTGCTGCGGCCATGCGCAGATCTTTGAGCTGGGTGGTTACCTTACCGCCAGGGGTGTAGCGCCGCGCCGCCATGCGCTGGCCGTGGATCTGGAGCACTTTTGAGTCGGCAAAACCGCCGGCTAATGCTGTTCGTAACAGTGCCGGGTCGATTCCGTAGGCTTCGGCCAGAACCGTCGCCTCGGCGATGGCCTGGATTGTCAGGCCGACAATAAGCTGGTTGATGACTTTTACTGTATGTCCGGCACCCGGCGGGCCGACGTGTGTTGGGCGCCCCAATGCACGAAGGATCGGTTCTGCCCGTTCGACATCGCTGGTCGTGCCGCCAACCATGATAGCCAGCGTTCCGGCAGCCGCACCCTCTGGCCCGCCTGAAACGGGTGCATCAACCCAGCCGATGCCGCGATTTGCCAGGGTTGCGGCATAGGTCTGGGAGTGACGTGGATCGGAGCTGCCCATGTCGATGATTAACTGCCCCTCGCGCAAGAGAGGATCAAGCCGGCTTAAAAGTTCAGTGACTGCCGCTGAGTCGCTGAGCATCAGGATGAGGGTCTCGGCCTGAGCCGCTTCAACCAGTGTTGCGGCCAGTGGTATCCCTTCAGTGAGCGCTGGGTCGAGTGGTGAACGATTCCAGCCGGTAACGCTGAATCCTGCCTTCAACAATGTACGCGCCATTGGCCGCCCCATTAAACCCAGACCGATTAATACAATCTTCATTGGCTTGTCTCCGTCAGCATGGTACGCTCCATGAGGCGGCGTAGTCGTACTGTTGGATGATTGGTCTCGTAGGCAACATCGTCCCAGCGCACGACTGCACCGGCAGGAATGGGGCGAAGGGTGCGAATGTTGTGCGCCAGGCCAATCGGGAGTGCGCCCAGCGCAACCGAGTCGGCTGCCGGCATCAGTTTGCCGTAGACGGTGTAGCCACCTTCGCCATCAAGGGTCTCGCCTTCGATCAGATCGCGTTTGGCAACCGCAACCACGTCGCCGAGGAATGCCTGTGGGTATCCGGTTGGTTCCTGCCGTAAGCCGACCCGCAATACGGAGATCGGTAATTCCAGTCCAATGAGGTGGGATGGCCGATACAGGGCACTGTACGTGCCGCTGGCGTCGGTCACCAGACCGTATTCGGCAAAACAGCGCCGCACGTAGTCGTCAGGGGCAGCGAAGACGACGTAAACGCCCCAGCGCAGGTCACGAAATACCGGCCGTCCATCACGCTCTAACGACGAGACAACCTCGACCGTTCCTGCATGTGCGAGTTGTCCGCCCGCTTCACGTGGACGTAAGACGTGTGGGAGATCGTCCACGCCACACGGTGGAAATGCCAGGCCGTGCGGTTGTGGACGCAGCAGGCAGGCATTAGCGACAGCCGCCATCTCAATTGCCGATTTGGTGCCGTCGAGGAATGAGTTGAACATCTGGGGGTTCATCCCACCTGCGGCAGCCTGTTCGGCACTGAGGCCGTAGTACTGCCAGACCGTTTCCGGCGTGCTCTGATGATAGTGTGGCAGATAACGGGTTCCCTTGCCGGCGCAGATCACCTCGAATCCACACGCTCGTGCCCATTCGACCTGTTCAGCAATCAATGCCGGCTGATCGCCGTAGGCCAGTGAGTAGACCACGCCTGCCTCGGCAGCGCGGCGGGCAAGGAATGGCCCCAGGAGGGCATCGGCTTCAACATTGACCATAACGATGTGGCAGTGGTGCTCAATTGCCATCAGACAATGGGCCACACCGGCTGCCGGTGCGCCGGTTGCTTCAACAATAACCTCAATCCCATCAGCCGCAATCAGAGCAGGTGCATCATCGCCGATGAAGGTCGTGCCCTGTTGCAGAGCGGCGGCAAGCGATGGAGCGGTATACTGCTCCTTTGACCAACCGGCGCGCTCTAATGCCAGCCGCGCCCGTTCCGGCGCCAGGTCTGCGACGCCGACGACGTGTAGTCCCTTCACCCGTCGCGCCTGGGCCAGAAACATGGTGCCAAATTTGCCGGCGCCAATCAGACCTACCCGTAACGGTCGCCCTTCCGCAACACGACGGGCCAGGAGCGCGTGTAGATCGTTCATATTCTCCTCAATCTGCTACTCAGCCGGTATCTTTTGCCAGACATTCATCGATACATCATATTTTACTCGATAGATTGTGGTACACTGCCAGTATGCAGGAACAATTAATCAGACAACTTCGTCGCCTGAGTGCGCAACGCTGGCGGCAGTATACAATTGAACAACTGATACGTTCGCTCAGTATCGGGCTGCTTGTCGCTTGTATTGGCGCCATGCTGCCTGTGTTTGGCTTTGCCCCATTGCCACGGTCGCTGTTTGGCTGGATCATTGTCGGTAGTACGATGGTTGGCTGTCTACGGGCGCTGAAGTTCTGGCTGACGCCAACGACAGCCGCTCGTCGCCTGGATCGGCGGTTTGGGCTGCAAGAGCAATTGAGCACGGCTCTGGAACTACAAGGCGCTCAGGTGGGGGTTGCCGGCAGGTTGCAGGAACAGGCGCAAGAGAGTGTACAGCGCGTGCAAAGCTATCTCAGCCGATCCCGTCAGCCGATCTGGTCAGAAGCACTCATGCCGGTCGCGTTACTGTTGATGCTCGCTGGCTTGCTGATGATCGTCACCCCGCCAATCCCAGCCGTCGGTGAAGCGGAACCGTTGCCCGATCTTCTCCAACCCGATCCGGTCACCACCCAACCCGATCCTGTTCCCACCGAATCCGTTCTCTCGCCGGTATCAGGGAGTGATCTGGACGTGATTTCAGCGCTGGCCGATGCCCTGCGCGATCAGGCATTGACGCGCCCCGCAGCAGAAGCTCTCGATCAGGGCGATCTTGCCGGGGCGGCTGATGCCCTACGCGAACTGGCCGATCAGATGGGTGAGATTTCACCGGCAGCTCGTGAAGCATTGGCTGAGTCGTTGCGCGAGGTAGCCCGTGCAATCGACCAGACCCGTCCTGATCTCACCGATCAGTTGCGAGCCACTGCTGATGCACTTCAGTACGGCGATAGTGTTGCCGGTGCGACCGGTATGGATGCGCTGGCCGATGCGCTTGAGCGTCAGCCGACGGCACCAGTAGCCGGCGGTGGAGGTGGGGCCGGGAACACGCCGGGGAGCCAGCGCCGTGAGCAGTCGTTTAACCCATCTAGGGTTGATGGTACGCCGTTAGAGCTAACGACTGATGGTAGTGGTCAGGTGCAGACAACCGGCACGTCTGCTGAACAATCAATCGGTGCTTCAGCGGGTGAACTGGTGATTCGTCCCGGCAGCGTCAATGCCGGTGGCCCGGTACAAACAGCCGCCGATCCGCTTCAAATTCCTACGGATGTTCGCGATGTGGTTCGCAACTATTTTTCGCCGTAAATCAGATAATCCGCCACCACCTTTGTTCGACGAAGCTTTTCTGCGTCGGCTTGAACGACTGAGTCTGCAAGCGCAGCGGACTCTGCGCGGTACGCCAATTGTTGGTCGTTATCCCGGTCGGCAACCGATGCCGGCAACCATTTTTAGCGATCATCGCCCCTACACGCCCGGTGATGATCCCAGGTATCTTGACTGGCATGTCTACGCTCGCCAGGAACATCTGCTGGTGCGTTTGGGCGAAACCGAACAGGATGTGGCGGTTAGTCTGATCCTTGACACCTCGCGTAGTATGGTGACCGGCGATCCGGAACGGTTGCGCCGGGCAATTCAGTTGACCGGTGCTATGGGCTATCTGGCGTTGGCCCACGGTGATCGAGTGACCGTCTTGACCGGTGATCAACCGCAGCCTCTCTTTGGCCCGGCACGTGGCAAAATGCGTGAGGTTGAACTCTTCAAGGCGCTGCGTGACCTGACACCGACCCGCCGCATCGATTTAGAGCAGGCAGCTCGCCAGATAGCGCAACATCATCCCAGGGGCGGTCTGGTGTTGTTGCTCTCCGACCTGCTCACCCCGATGCCGGTTGAGCGGCTGAACCAGATTTTGCCTGCACCGCGCTGGCAGGTTATGGTGCTGCATCTGCTGAGTAACGCCGATCTGAACCCGAATCTGTATGGGCCGCTGGAGTTGGTTGATAGCGAAACCGGTGATCAGTTGGTTGTTGATCTTGATGAGGCGACATTGGCGGCTTATCGTGCTGCGGTACAGCATTGGCGTACATCAATCGCTCAGCACTGCTCTGCCCGTGGTTTGCATTATGCGCCGGTATTGACCGATTGGGTGCTGGAACGGCAAGTGATCCCGTTTTTGCGCATCCGCCGCTTTCTGACCTGACGTCGGTCAGGCGCGTTTGCTGTTGTGCAAATCCGGTATTGGGCATTGCCGGTTGTAATTCCGTTCAGGGCATTTGCTCTCTGCGCGGATGTTCGTGATAACGACGTATCACATGTGCCAGGCTCTGAGTCTGTCAATGTAGGAGACCCATGACACTACTTGCGCCATTGGGCTTACTCGCACTGCTAGCGTTGCCGGTGATTGTGATATTGCATCTGATTCAATCACGGCGGCGGCGGGTAGAAGTGCCTTCCCTGATCCTCTGGCAACAACTGCCACTACAGCCCATAGCTCGTCGTCGGCGCCGGCTACGCCTGACTTTCTTGCTCTTCTTGCATCTGTTGGCCGCATTTCTGATCGGCATGGCCATTGCCCAACCCCAAATAACCTGGCCGTGGCTCGGTTCGCCACGCAATCTCGCCATCATTATTGATACGTCGACCAGTATGGCGCTGGTTGAAGATGGCAGGAGTCGGCTGGATCAGGCTCGTCAACAGGCAGCGACGTTGATTGGGCAGATGCGAGGTTCCGATCAGGTGATATTGATCAGTGCCGGCCCGCAGGCGCGTCTGATCGACCGGGGGCAGGTTGTTGATAGAGAGCGATTACTCGCTGTCCTTGCTGCATTGCGTATTGAAGGTGCCGGGAGTGACGTTACCGGCGCACTGACTATCGCCGAGACGTTTCTGATCGATCAACCGGGTGCCGGGGTTGTTCTGTTGACTGATGGGGCTTTACCACCACCTGATCTCACCGCACGACAACTACCCATTCGGGTCGAGGTGTTGGGTACCGTGCAGGCAAATCGTGCGGTCGTGACTCTGGCTGCGCAACCGGGGCCGGCGAACGAAGTTCATATCTACGCTCGTTTGCTGAACGCCGGTGATCGCTTCTTCCGTGGCCCGGTTCGGCTCTGGATCGACGATCAGAACAGCCTGACCGAAACCGTGACAATGCAGGCAGGTGCTACGCTCGAATTAACCTGGACATTTCCCGGCCCGGCCCGTCAGGTGCGGCTAGAGATTGCCGGTAACGATGGCTTACCACTCGACGATACTGCCATGGTGGTGATGAATAATCAACAACCGGTTCGAGTCCTCTTGGTTGGCAGTGGCGTTGAGGCGCTTACGCGTGCGCTGCAAGCGATGCCGGATGTAACCCTGACGACAATATCGTCAGCAACCTATAATCCCGATCAGGCTCCACTGGCCGATGTTACCGTTTTGGTGAACACGTTGCCGCCGCGCTGGCCGGAGGGTGGGGTGCTGGTCATCAATCCGCCTGCTGGGTCACTGCTGGCGGTTCAGGGGCGGGCGCCGGCTGAAGCAACCGTTACGCTGACCCCTGCCGGTGAAACGCTGCTACGCGATATTAATCTGAGCGGTGTGAACTGGGGGGCAGTAGTGCTCGGTAATCCGCCCGATTGGTTAACGCCGCTGGCCTTTAGTGGCAATCATCCGCTTATCCTGCGGGGCCGTTTTGAGCGCAGTGATGTCGCGGTCTGGAACTTTGATCTGACCGATCATCCCATCACCAGACGCCTGGCGTTTCCGTTGCTGGTGGCCCGTACCATTCGTGATCTGTCGCCGCCGCTGTTGCCGACGGCAGTAATGTTTGGCACACCCATCATCTATGCGACCGATCTACGGACGACTGATCTGGAAGTGCGCCATCCAGACGGTACCCGTGACGTGATGACCATCCAACCGGCGTTACCCGTCGTGTTGGAACCGTCGCAAGCCGGTCTTTACCAGGTTCGTGAGCTGGCCGGCAGGCAGTTGCTGCGTGAAGCGCAGATTCCAGTGAATGCCGGTTCTCTGCTCGAATCTGATGTGACGCCACGGATTGATAATACTACCGTTGGCTCTACACTCGTGCCGACAGCCGTGCGTACTCCTGCGCCACAGCCTGTGTGGTCGTGGCTGGTGATCGCGGCTATCGGCATCCTAGTCGCAGAATGGCTCTACATTCAGCGCAGACCAATCCAGGAGGGACGATGATCTGGCAGGCACCGCATATGTTCTGGCTGCTCCTGGTTCTGCCGGCGCTGCTGCTTATCTGGCGTCGTGCCGGTAATCGTCTGCCCTGGAGCGTGGTTGGGATGCGCCTGGCAATCGTCGCGTTGTTGGTTGGTGCCCTGGCCGATCCCATCCGACCGTTAGCTGGTGTGCCACTCACCGGCCCGCTGATCGTACTCTACGATCAATCCGATAGCCTGACACCTGCCGGGCAGGCGGCTATTCGCGCCGAAGCCGAAGCGATTGCCGCTGCCGCCGGCCCAAAGACCCGGCTGCTCGCGTTCGGGGCTGATGTGGTGGCGGGTGGTGATCGGCTCCCCGATGGCGCCGGTAGTGATCTGGCCGCCGCCATCACCACCGTTCGCCACCTGCTCCCCGGTGGTGGGAGAGTCATTTTGATCAGCGATGGTCAAACGACGGGGGGTGATGCTCTGATTGCCGCACAACAGGCTGCGCAGGCCGGTATTCGGATCGATGTGCGTCTTGTCTCGCCACCAGCGGTTTCCGAAGTAGCAGTGACGCGCTTCGATGTACCTGCGTTTGTGCGCAGCGGGGAAACCTTTGAACTACGCATCGCTACGTTTTACCGGTCACCGGTCAGTAGTGACGCACTGGCGGCGCGGTTACGGATATGGGCAGACGATCAACTACTCGGTGAAGAACCGATTTTTATTCCTTCCGGTTCCTACGAGTTTGTAGCGACACACACCGCCACCGAACCGGGTATTGTCCGTCTGCGTACCGAGCTTGTGCTCGATGGGAATGACACGTTTGCGGCCAACAATGTAGCGGGTGCGACCACGCTGGTCATGCCGCCACCAAATATCCTGTTGATTGAAGATAGCGGTGATGAAGGTGCTGTCCTCGCCGATGCTTTACGTCGATCTGGCATGGTGATCGAACGCAGCAGCGCCTCTGAACTACCGGCAAATCTCGATCTGCTTACCCGCTTCGACGGCTTCGTGCTGGTCGATGTCTCGGCCTTCCAGCTCTCATTAGAGCAGATGGTTGCCCTGCGCGAGGTGGTACGCAGCGAAGGCAAAGGCTTGACCGTCATCGGTGGTAATCAGTCGTTCACCCTGGGCGGGTATGCCGAAACCCCTCTCGCCGATGCACTGCCACTGTTGATGACACCACCACCACGACCACAACGAGCGCCGGTATCGCTCCTGTTCATTATTGATCGTTCGGCCAGTATGAGTGCTACCTTTGGGATCAGCAAATTTGACATGGCCAAAGAGGCAGCTATCCTCTCACTGGCGATGCTCCAACCAGGTGACCGGGTTGGTGTGTTGGCCTTCGATACCGAGACCGTCTGGACGGTGCCATTCCGCACGGTTGGCGAGGGCGTTTTGCTTGCCGAGTTGCAAGACCAGATTGCGACAATGTCGCTCGGTGGTGGAACGAATATCGAACGCGCCCTTTCGGTTGGGTTACCGGCACTGGCAAATGAACCGTACAGCACACGCCATGCCATATTACTGACCGATGGTCGTAGTTACAGTAACAACTACCAGCGCTACCAGCAACTGGTAGAGAGTGCGCGCGCTGCCCAGATAACGCTCTCGACAATCGCCATTGGCAGCGACTCCGACACCGAACTCCTTAATCAGTTGGCTGCTTGGGGGAATGGCCGTTACTACTATGTCGCCGACGCGAGCGATCTCCCGCGGATCACGTTTCAAGAGAGCGAGATCGCAACCGCTGAACTCACCGTCGAACAACCGGTACCGGTGATCTTGCATCAGCCTCACCCCTTAGTACGTAACCTCAATCCGCGCGAACTCCCTACACTTGACGGATACATCGCCCTCCAGCCACGTCCTGAAGCCTCGCTGGTGCTGAAAAGTCCTGTGGAAGATCCGTTGCTGGCGGTCTGGCAGTATGGACTGGGACGTAGCGTTGCCTGGGCGGCGAGTGTAACCTCGCCATGGGCAAGTTCATGGCCGGCTTGGTCAGGCTACGAGCAATTCTGGGCGCAGATCGTGCAGTACACGCTACCAACCTCTGATAGCGGCCCGTTGCAAGTGTGGGTTGAAACGGCGAATGGCCATACCCGCCTGGTCGTTGACGCTCGCTCAGCCGGAGGGAAGCCGATAGACCTGGCCCAGGTCACTGCCCGAACAACTCTGCCCAACGGAAACGAGCAGAACATTAATCTGATCCAGGTTGCGCCGGGGCAATACGCTCGCGATCTCTCGTTTACAAGCGTTGGCCCCTATGCGATCACGGTGGTCCTCTTCGCCAACGGGCAGACGTTACAACGCAGCATCGGGTATGTCCAACCGCCCCCGGCGGAGTATGCGTTTCCGCCACCACAAACATCACAAGGGGCGAGTCGGTTAGAACAGATCGCTACGATGACCGGTGGGAGTATGGAGGTTGATCTCTCTGCGACCACACCGGCGGCTCGCGCAAGCGGCGAAGTAGTAGCGCTCTGGCCATACCTGGCCGGACTGGCACTCCTGCTCTGGCTGGTCGAGATTGCCCTGCGCAGAAATCGCCTGCTGGTGTAGTGCGGCTGGTACACAGCACGGTAGACCAACCTGAAGGCTACTGGTATCGGCCTGAGCCGCACCGATTCCTCACACCTCACAACGGGCATATACTTTCAGGAAAGCGTCAGCAGATGAGAGAACAACCTTCGTACACCACAACGATATGATACCTGAGATTGACCACATCATCACCACCGCGATTCACGAGCGTATCTTTCCAGGCGCCATCATCCTGGTGGCGCAGGACACTAACCTCCTGCATGCGGCAGCTTACGGTACAACGATGTACGATGATCCCGGCACCATGCCGGTGACGCTTGATACCATCTACGATCTGGCGTCGTTAACCAAAGTCTTCACCGCTACTGCCGCACTCCGTCTGCACGACGCCGGCATGCTACCACTCGACCAACCCATCCAGCACTGGCTACCGGCACTGTATGCACCCCACATCACCGTTCGCCATCTTCTGAGTCATTCCAGTGGTCTGGCCGTCCAACTGGCGCCCTTAGCCCGCGCCGGCGCAGCAACGATCAGAACAACGGTCTACACAGCCACTCCCCGCCATCCACCCGGTCGCATCGTCGAGTATGCCAACCTCAACACCCTGTTGTTGGGTGATGTCGTGGCCGCGATCTACGGCGGTTCACTGGCCGACGCTCTGACCGAACTGGTCTGTGTACCGCTCGGTCTGCACAAGACGCGCTTTAACCCACCGACGGAGTGGCGTGCAACCATTGCCCCCACCGAATGGGACTGGGAGTGGCGTGGTGGTCTTGTTCACGGCGTGGTGCATGACGAAAGCACATATGCGCTAGGTGGAGTTGCCGGTCATGCCGGCCTTTTTGGTCCAGCGGCTGAATCGTTGCGGCTAGTTCAGCTCTTCCTTCAGAAAGGTGCCTGGCAAGACCAGCAGCTCCTGCGTACCGAGACAGCGCTGGCTGCACTAAGGCCACAGCCGGTCTCTGATACCGGTCGATTGGTGAGCGGTTTGGGTTGGATGCTACACCGTCCATACATGGGGAGCGCCATTCACCACGGCTTCGGCCATAGTGGTTTTACTGGCCCCCTCCTGATCGGCATTCCCCAGCGGAGACTGGCCATCGCCCTGCTGTGCAACCGCACCTACCCCAAACGGACACCGCCGCCGTACCGTCACCATGCGGTTGCTGCTATGGTTGTAGACGCAATCCTCCAGGCGATAGATCGTTAGCGCTCTAGCCAGTCAGGTTGCCATCAGTACAGGTATAATGATAGAGAGCG
>NZ_DAOUBI010000218.1:0-18837 GCF_034432675.1 Chloroflexus sp.
GGAACGCCTGGCGCGACGTGATCGGGACGAGCGAGCTTCGGCGATACGAAAACTCTATCTCTACGGCAATCTGACCCTGTTTTTGATTACACTGATTGGAAGTGTTTTCGATCTGCTGACAGCAATACTGCGGTTTATCTTGCGCATTCCAGGCAGCGACCGCGTTGGACAGTTTGAATACGGGATTATTGCGTCATTGATCCCTGGTGTGCTCTTCGCCTATCACAGTGTCGTTGCTCGCAATGATCTCCATCAGGCGCCGTTGACCGGTGGTGGCGCATTGGTGAGACGTCTCTACCTGTTGTTTGCCGCCGGGGTTGGTCTGGCTGTCTGGGCAAGTAGTATTACGACGTTGGCTCAGCAAATAGCCAATGCCTTCGGCGGTTCTCTTTCGCTGCCGATCTTGCCCGAACTCATCGCATCCACAATCATCGGCCTGGTCGTCTGGCTCGGTCACTGGTGGCGTGCGCAACAGCTCTTTGCCAGTGCGGAAGAAGATGAACGGGCATCGGTGTTGCGCAAGTTTTACCTCTACCTGGTGATTGTGGTGAGCAGTCTGGCAGCAGTGACAAATGCAACCATCCTGCTGGCCGGCGTATTCCGCCAAATGGTGGGATTGACGGTAACCGGTAGCCCGCTAGATGTGCTGATCTCATCAGTTGTCTTCCTTGTCATCGCCCTGTATCACAGTCAGGTCTTGCGGGCCGATGCAGCGGTCATTCCCGAAGCTCCCCGTCAGGCCGGGGTGCGGCGGGTGGCATGGTACCTGGTGGCAGCCGTCGGGCAACTGGCTCTGGTTGGTGGTCTGGGTGGAATGTTGAGTGTGATCATTCGAGGTGTGGCCGGAGCCGAGACAACGTCCGATCTCCGCGAGCCACTGTCCTGGTTTGGGGCGATGCTGATTGTCGGCCTGGCAGTCTGGGCAGTGTGCTGGCGTCGGATACAGCGCATATCCAGCGTTACGGGTGAGGCTGGTGTGGCCGAGCGTAGCTCACTCACACGCCGTATCTACCTCTTCGGCTTCTTGTTCGTCGCCTCATTGACACTTTTGCTGGCGATGATGTACATCCTCTTCCGCATCATCAGTATCGCACTCGGTAAGCCGTTTGCCGGTTCGCTGCTGGCCGACATTGCCCAGGCGTTGGCCTTCGCGCTGATTGCCGGTGGTGTGCTGGCAACGCACGGGCTTGCGTTACGATCTGATACGCGGGTGCGTGAGGAAGCAGCGCTGGCGAAACAGGCCCAGACGCGGGTCGCTGTTGTCGCCGATGATGGTCTGGCCAATCAGATTGCCACTGAATTGCGCACACAATTTCCACAACTGGTCATCTACATCAGGGATCAGTCTGCCGAAGCCGAACAGCAATTAGCGAACGCTAACCTGATCGTTGGCACGTGGCGCCAGACTGAGAATCCACAGTGGCTGAATCGGTATCCGGCACGTAAATTGCTGGTGCCGCTGGCCGATACGAACTGGATGTGGGTGGGAGTGGAGCCGATGACGGGGACTGAGATTGCTCGTCAACTGGCAGATGCTGTACGTCAGGTGCTGGCCGGTGAGTCATTGCGCCCCAAGCGCACAGTCACCGCCGGCACGATTGTGGCAGTAGTGGTTGGAGTAGTTTTGGTTATCTCGTTGTTAAGCGGATCACTGGTGTTTCTGATAGCTCTGTTCTCGTTTTGAGGAGAATCTGTGTCAACTATGGACACCATGACATGGGTAGGAGCGACATACGTTTCATCTCAATGCAAACGTCTGTCAAATGGTAAGGGCGGAAGCATACCTTCCACTCCCAACATCCTGTACGCATAGGTGGGCCGTTGCCCACTCTACGCGCAGGGTTGCGAGAGACGCTTTGGCCGTTCGAGCTGTGGCTCCAGCGGTGACGGACATAGAATAAGCGCTCATATCACATCGTGACCTGTCACGCTCAGACACAGCGCCAGTGTAATGGGTAACGGGCGTGTCGTGGTGCGGTGCCGGATGGCTCGCGCTGTTGCGAGCTGGTTATGGCTTGCGATGCCGCGCTGGACGAAGTCCCAGCAGGTTGTTGCAGGTAGTAAGCGCACCGGAGGCGCACGCTCCCAGGTGAGCGAGCGAGGTAAGCGCGAGTGGGAGGCGCGCGCTCCCAGGTCTACCGGCGCTTGCGCACCGCAGCGTGGCGCTCAGGTGACACCAGATAGTGTGCTATGACCGCTATGAAACCAGATTTGATGTAACGTTCCGGTGGTAGCGAGTGCCACCTCGCTCCTCTCTTCAAACACGAGGAGCGAGGTTGAGGGTTCGTTAGAGGACGTTATACAAATGCGGCAATCCCGGTAATCTCGCGCCCGACAACCAGGGTATTAATCTCGTTGGTGCCTTCGTAGGTATAGACAGCTTCAATATCGGCAAAGTGGCGTGCAATATGCCGGTCGAGCAGAATCCCGTTGCCGCCGAGTACTTCACGGCCCAGGGCAACAATCTGGCGTGCTTTAGCTGCACAGTATTGCTTGGCAAGCGACGCCATACCTTCGGTGATCTGGCTTTCGTCCTCGTCGCGGAGCTTGCTCAGCCGCCAGGCCATCAACTGGATCGCAGTGAGATCACCGAGCATGTGAACCAGCTTCTGCTGCACCAACTGGAAGCCGGCAATCGGACGGCCAAACTGCTCGCGCTGGAGGGTGTACTCAAGTGCCAGTTCGTAGGCAGCCTGAGCGTGACCAACTGCTTCCCAGGCGACCCCATAGCGAGTGTTCTTCAAGATATTCGCCGTATCGCGGAACGAGCGGGCCAACGGCAGGCGATTCTCTTCCGGCACGAAGACATTCTCCAGGGTAATGTCGGCATTGATGACCGAACGCTTGGCAATCTTGCCTTCGATCTTGGTTGCCCGATAGCCGGGGGTGCCCTTCTCGACCAAAAATCCGCCAATCCGACCGGTCTCTTCATCCTGAGCCCACACCACGATCACGTCGGCAAAGGTAGCGTTCCCGATCCAACGCTTGGCGCCGTTGAGCAGGTAGCCACCACTCACACGTTTGGCAGTGGTGCGAATGTGGGCCGCGTCGGAACCGACGTAAGGCTCGGTGAGGGCAAACGCACCAATCTTCTCCAGCCGGGCCATCGCCGGTAGCCAGCGTTGCTTCTGCTCCTCTGAACCGCAGGCAGCGATGGCACCCATTGCCAGACCACTGGTTACGCCGACAAATGTGCCGACACTGCCATCACCGCGGGCCAGCTCGGCAGCGATCAGCCCAACTTCAACACTGGAGAATCCCGGACAACCGTAGCCCTGGATGGTGCCACCGACGATCCCTAACTCGGCGATCCGGGGAATCAGCTCGAAGGGAAATTCGGCTCGCTCCCAGTAATCGTTGATGATCGGCAACACGTGCTCGTTACAAAATGTGCGCACCTTATCGCGAAGTGCGCGCTCGCGCGGGGTGAGTAGTTCGTCGAAATGGAAGAGATCGATACCGCGCTCGCTTGCGATCGTCATTGTTCGCCTCCTGAGATAATACGTGTATGACGCACTGCGTAATAATTATAACACAGAATATTATCTTCGTGATCAAGCCTGGCCGGGCGCAATTCTGATAGTATGCAATGCATGGCACATAATCCATTTTCCATCCTTCAGCCCGCTCAGCTAACAACCGATCCGCGTTCATCCGCCCAATCCGCGTCTATCCGTGTCCCCGCATATGATGCCCACGGCTGCTGGTGGATGGGCGAATTGCCCATCCTTCAGCCCGCTCAGCCAACAACCGATCCGCGTTCATCCGCCCAATCCGCGTCTATCCGTGTCCCCGCATATGGAGCTGCAAGGGCGTGTAGACTTCAACGTCCAGACCACGTTTAGGGTGTCTTCTCTTCCGCAGTTAACCGATAGCGATTGATAAACTCCGGCCCGGCTCCGATCAGGCGAAGCACAATGGTGTACTCGCCGGCACGGATTGGTGTGAGGCGCAGGCGATCAACTTCGGTTGCCAGTGAGTCGGCAGGGAGATCGAGGTAGCGAACAACGGTAGCCAGTTCGGTATCGGTGGGGTCGTACAGGCTGATAGTCAGTTGCGCACCAACCAGCGGCTCGCGGGCATCGTTGACGGCGTAGATAGGAAGATCAATTGCTTCGCCAATGATAAATGTGCGCGGCTCAATCAGGGTAAAGACATATTGTGGGCGAAAACAGTCGCGCAGCGCGTAGTACGAACGTTTGGGCACACGCCAGTAGTCGATCACGCTCCACAAAACAGCGGGGTACGGATCGACGAAGAGAAAGGCGATGATACCACCGGTTGGACGATATTTATGGTAGCGAAGGCGATCAATGTAGAAACGATTCAGTTCGGCCTGATAGTTCTGTGACATCTCGATTACTTCGGCCAGTGAGGTTGCCTGCCGCCAGGGATACCAGGCCGACATGATCTCTGCCTGTAGGCCATGCCGTTCTCTCAGGCGATTGATCGCAGCATCGTCGAGCGGATCAGGCATAAAGCGCAGACTGCTCTCAAGGTTGGGAAAACTCTGCGCACCGAACTCGGTCACGAAGCGCAGGTTGCCCGGAAAACGCGCCCGTACCGCTTCTCCATCGGCCAGCGAACCGTAGGTGCGATACCAGCCGAAGTAGGCATGGGCGTCGGTGCCGGTGCGCACGTAGGGAACATCTGGCTCACCCGACGAACGTACTACCGGTCGGGTTGGGTCTTCTTCTTCCACGATCTGCTTTAACTGCACATCCATCACATCACGGTTCCAGCTAAAGACAAATGCCGATTGATAGGTACGCAGCCGTGCCGGTAGTGATTCATCGGCAGTATCTTCGAGGTGGATCGCTTCGTTGTGCATGCACCAGATCGCAATACTGGGATGATTGCCGAGCAAGCGTACCATAGCCCGGGCCTGGTGACGGGCTGCCGGTAGCACGTCTGGTCGATACAGCCACTGAAGCGGAAAATCTTGCCAGAGCAGTATCCCGGCGGCATCAGCCGCATCGTAGAAGGCCGGATGGTCGATGTGGGCATGAACGCGGAGCATGTTCATGTGGCAATCACGTGCCAGGGCCAGATCGCGCTCGGCACGCTCGCGATTCATCGTCGCAATCCGCATATCGCCGGGCGGGTAGTTGTTTCCTTTGGCCAGAAACCGCTCACCGTTCAGATGGGGAATCCAGTCACGTAATGCAAAGGTGCGCACACCATACGAAAATGATTGCTCATCACTCAGGCAGTCATCAAGCCAGATACGCACGGTTACCTGGTAGAGATCGGGACGGCCCAGATCATGCGTCCACCAACGACGTGGTTCGCGCAATTTCAAAAGACCGTGCACGGTTTGTTTGCCGCCACGTAAGTGACGCTGGACGGTGAAGACCTGCGTTTCGCCGTGAAATGTCAGCGGCGCAAAGATCAACTCGCTACGGATGGTCACGGCCTGGGTAGCGTCGAGGTCAAGGGCAAAACGCAACTGCGCCAGCCGAGCATCGCAATGTTCGGTGCGCAGGCGAGCCTGGTGGAGGCGCACAGGGCCACTGTAGTGTATCTCGACCGGCAACCAGATACCCCCCGGATTAGCCTGGGGATCGAAACAATCCCAATGTGAAAAGACCCCCGTGATCATCCGTTTGCCGATTTTGTTGTGTTCATCGGGACAATCGAGTTCGATGATTAAGGTGTTCTGGGCACGCAGCAAGGTAGTGATGTCGTGCTCAGTCGGCTCGAAGTAGCCTTCGTGAGCACCCAGATCGACCCCGTTGAGATAGGTGTGCCGATAGTAGAACGCGCCGTTAATGCGCAACCAGCGCCGTTCATCAGGGACACGAGTCGCATGAGACGGATTGGGAAAGCGACAGCGGTAAACCACCTTGCCACTGTGGGTTTCCAGCCCTGGTAATTGTTGCCAGTGAGTGGGAACGATGGCCGGTAGCCATTCGCTATCGTGGCGCGGGTAGATGCCGTGCGAAAATTCGTTCAGCGGGCGAATCTGCCAGTTATCCTGCAGGGTAACGAGATACATATGCTGATTCGGCAATGACTACCAGGTATTATTCAGGGTATACAACACCTGCTGATAGAGCGCAATCCGCTGCCGCCGCAGCTCTGGCCGATGACCGAGCGCCAGCTTGAGTGCCTCGATGATCAATTCATACTGGTACCCCAGACAGATCAGGCGACGCAAGAGGGCTGCGGTGGCCCAACCGTACCACATGCGAGCCAGCAGGAGACGGCTCTGCTGAAAGTAGCGATGGCGAACGAGTGGCACCTGTTCGCTGCTCTTTCCTTCATGATGGATAACCACAGCATCAGGCAGGTACCAGATTTGACTGCACACTTCCACATGCTCGCGCCGGGAGCGATCCGGTGCCGGCGCTACCGGGTTTTGCCACTGCAAACGCCACTGCCATTCGAGTTCCTCGCTGTACATAAAAAACCGCTCGTCGAGCAAGCCTGCCTGACGGATTGCCGTTGTCCGTACCAGCAGCGCGGCCCCAACCAGCCAGCCCACCCGTTGCACCCGGTCGGCAGACCGGTCGGCGCAGTGGTAGGCACGGGCCCATGGATTACGCGGCCAGAGGCGCTCCCACGGCGTACTTTCCCAGATCATGGTCAGCGGCGTTGGAAAGCGACGGCGCGAGGATTGTTGACTTCCATCGCTGTACAGCAAACGAGGGCCAACGGCGATAGCTGCCGGATGCTCTTGCAGAAAACCGACCAGGCGTGGAATCGCGTCAGCCTGGGGTTCGGTATCCGGGTTGAGGAACAAGATAAACTCCGGCCCGCCATCCGGTCGCGCCAGCAGCGTGCGCAGGGCCAGATTGTTAGCGGCGGTAAAACCGAGATTGGCACCGGCTTCGATCAAATGTACAGCGGGAAATTCCTGACGGATCATTGCCGCTGTGCCATCACGGCTGTCATTGTCAACCACAATGATCTCAGCAGCGAGATTGCCTGCGGCTAGCGCTGCCTGAACAGCGCTCAGGCAGCGTCGCAGCAGATCGCGCACATTCCAGGATACAATGATGATTGCCAGCATAGGTTGCTCTGTATTCCTCACCCTTACTGCGCATAGTGTACCATAGCTGAGGCGTGGTGGTCATCGGCGAGCGAGAAACTCTAATTGTAACTCGCACTCAGTTGGCAGGTATACAGGCTAATATCAAATCCGAACTCAGGTTATGCTCACCCTCTGTGTCCTCCGTGTCTCTGTGGTGACAAAGGTAGCAACCTGGGGTATGACACCAGATTTGGTATGACAACCCACTACCGGCTTATGGTACAATCCAGCATGCCGTGATAGGATACTTCACAGCGAGGCTAGACGATGCAAATCACGCTCAACATTGAGCACATTCGGGCCGATACGCCACTTCCTCCGCTCTTTCGTGTTCGTCAGCGCTGGCAGACATCGCCCATAGCCGATGTCGCAGCAGTCGTCCATGCTGAACTCGACAAAATCGGGCTGGCCGGCCACATCCAGCCTGGTATGCGGATTGCCGTGACTGCCGGCAGTCGCGGGATTAGCAATATCGTGACGATTACGGCAGCGGCAGTGGCCTGGCTGCGTGCCCACGGTGCCGAACCCTTTATCGTTCCGGCGATGGGGAGTCACGGTGGAGCGACGGCGGAAGGTCAGGTGGCCCTCCTTGCATCGCTTGGCATCACCGAACAGTCGGTTGGTTGCCCGATTCGGGCAACGATGGATGTAGTCGAACTGGGGCGGATCGCCGATGGTACGCCGGTGTATATGGATCGGTTCGCCGCTGAAGCCGATGGAGTGTTGGTCATTAACCGCATCAAGACCCATACATCGTTTAAAGCCCCGATTGAGAGTGGTCTGGCGAAAATGTGTGCCGTCGGTCTGGGAAAACGCCAGGGTGCCGAAATTGTGCATCGTACTGCGGTCTACGGCCTGAAAGAGCAGTTGGTGCCGATGGCGCGGATGGTGGTTGAGCGGGGGAGAGTGCTGGCCGGGCTGGCAATCCTGGAAGATGCCCGCGATCAGACGGCGGCAATTGTGGCTCTGCCACCGGCAGAGATTGGTGGCGCCGGTGAAGCTGAGTTGTTGCTGCGCAGCAAAGAGATGATGGCCCGCTTGCCCTTCGACCGTCTGGATGTGCTGGTGGTTGATCGCATCGGTAAGAACATCAGTGGCACCGGCATGGATACGAACGTGATCGGGCGTTTGCCTATTCCCGGTGAGCCGCCACCTGATCGGCCGGTGATTAATGTGATTGTGGTGCTTGATCTTACCCCCGAAACACACGGGAATGCGAATGGGATTGGCCTTGCCGACATTACGACGGCGCGTCTGGCTGCGAAGATCGATTTTCACGCCACCTATGTGAATGTGTTGACGGCTGGTTTGGTTGGTCTGTGCAAAGGTGGATTGCCGATAACCCTGCCTACCGAACGTGATGCAGTGGCGATGGCGATCAAGACGTGTGGTCAGCCTGATCTGGCGGCAGTGCGGCTGGTACGCATTCCCGACACGCTTCATCTGGAAGAGTTGTTGGTCAGTGAAGCACTCTTGCCGGAGGTTACAGCTCACCCCAATCTTGAATTACTCGGCCCCGCTGAATGGGTTCTCGATTGCGTTGAAGGATAGCTTCATGACACCCTACCATCTCCTGTACCATTGGGACGAGGCGGCCATTGACACCTGGGAACGGGCAGCACCTGTATCGGCTGATGATCCGCACGCCCGCATTGCAATGGTTAGCCCTCCACTCGTGACGTACGATGCGCTCTCGATCATTCCGAGCTGGATTGCCGATACGCCTTCGGCAAGCTGGATTGAGCTTCAGCTTCGCGTGCAACAGCATGGCACCTGGAGCACCTGGTTTCGGTTGGCTGCCTGGGATAGCGACGGCACTCACCGTACCAGTTTTGCCGACCAACGACATGAGGCCGGCACTGTTGCTACCGATACGCTGCAATTGCACACACCAGCACAGGCTGTTCAGGTGCGTGTGTTGCTCTGCGGTCTCCCCGGTGCTGATATGCCGGCAATGAGTGAGCTGTTTCTTTGCATTACCACGACTGCGCAGCCGGAGACTGCTTCTACGCAGCCATCCCTGTCGGCAATTAGTCTGCCACTGCTGCTGTGTCAGTACGATTATCCTGGCGGCGAGGGATGGTGCAGTCCTACAGCCGTACATATGGTGCTGGCATACTGGCATGCTCAGGTGGCCGATTCGCGTCTCGCACCGTTTGCCGAACGCACGACATTACCCGATCTGACGGTGGCCGGTATCTTCGATCCAGGCTGGGATGGCACCGGCAACTGGTCATTCAATACGGCGTTTGCAGCTCAATTCGGTTTGCGGGCATACGTGACTCGTTTCGACACCCTGGAACAGGTCAGCCGTTGGACGGCTACCGGTGTGCCGGTGATTATAAGCGTGGCCTGGGAGCATGGTCAGGTTGATGATGCCCCCGGTCGCACCAGCGGCCATCTGACGATTGTCCGCGGTTTTACCGACACCCACGCGCTGATCGCCGAACCAGCCGGACGCGAACGGATACTGCGCGCATATCCGCAATCCCAACTGGCAACAGCGTGGCAGGCCAATTCCGTCGGTACCGTGTATCTGATCTACCCGCCTGATTGGCCTCGGCCCGAACCCGGCTCGGCTGATGCATGGGTGTGAGATGCAGATACTTGCCCTGGCTCCATACCCGCCCTATCCGCCACGGGGTGGCGGCGCACTGCGTATCTTCCATCTGCTGCGCATCCTGGCCCAACATCATCGGGTGACGCTTCTTACCTTTGCTCCTGATGCTGCCGCAGCTCAGGCGCTATCGCCACTGCGAGATTGGCTGGAGCTGCACATTGTCATGGGGCCGCCACACCGTTCGCTGCGTCAGCGTGCATTCACGACGCTGGTTAGTCCACTCCCCGATATGGCCCTGCGGAACGCCAGCCCGGCGTATGTCACCACCCTGAAAAACCTGTTAGTCAGTGGGCAGTTCGATGTCGTGCTGGCCGAAAGTATCGAGATGGCGCCATATCTGATACAGGCGCAGCGGCATGGTCTACGCACAATCCTCGACGAGTTTAACGCCGAATACCTGCTGCAACGGCGTGCTGCCATCAATGATTTGCAACACGCCTTCCGCCCCAAAGCGCTCGTTGGTGGCGTCTACTCACTCATTCAGTGGCTGAAACTGGCAGCTTTTGAGCGGCACATCCTCCAGACCGTGGATCGCGTGTTAGTTGTCTCGGCAGAAGATGAAGCTGCACTGCGTCGGTTGGCGCCTCGTGCCTGTCTGCATCTCGTCCCAAACGGGGTAGATTGTACGTATTTCGCGCCGCCTGTTGAAGCGCCGCACCCAACCAATGATCTGGTCTTTGTGGGGACACTTGACTATCGGCCCAACGTTGATGCAGTGCTCTGGTTTGTGTACGAGGTATTTCCGCTTGTCAAGCGGATGCATCCCGCTCTACGCCTGCGTCTCATCGGGCGGCGCCCTCATCGGAGTCTGCTCTCCCTGCACGACGATCGGCATATCGTGGTAACCGGTGAAGTTGCCGATACTCGTCCGGTGCTGGCGGAAGCGGCGGCGGTTGCGATTCCGATGCGGATCGGCGGTGGCTCGCGGCTGAAACTCCTGGAAGCACTGGCAATGGCTGCCCCAATTGTCAGTACTTCACTGGGGGCGGAAGGGATTCCTGGTCTGCGCAACGAGGAACATCTCTTGCTGGCCGATACCCCGTCCGCGTTTGCCCACGCTGTCTCGCGCCTGGTCGCCGATAGGACGCTGGCGCAACACCTGGGTCGTAACGGACGTCTATTCGTCTGTGCCGGGTACGATTGGTCACAAATCGCACCTCGGCTGGAAGCAGCTATCCAAATGTAGACATCTGCACAAGCAGAAATCTTCAACGGTATGCACGCATTTCTGGACGGCTTAAGTTTTCCACTACGCGCCATACGGTTCATCGGTAGCCAGCCGATGCTCTGGCGCTACATCGTCATCCCGATTGCGCTGAATATACTGATAGGATTCGTACTCTACACCACCCTGTTATGGGTCGGCTTTCAGGCAATTGAGGTGCTGCTCGTCGATTGGCCGAAGTGGATCGCATGGTTTGTCCGAGTTTTACTGATCATTGCCCTCTTCATTGGACTTGGCTACATGCTGGTACGCTTTGGCGTTGTCATCGGTTCGCCTTTTTACAGCCGTCTATCGGAACTGATCGAAGAACAGTTGCGCGGTGTCGCCAGAACAACGTCGCCGACTTCCCCAGCTTCCATCGCATACGATCTCTTACGTGCCTTGCTGTTCGAGCTGAAGAAGTTGATCTTCTTGCTGGCGTTTGGGATACCCGCGCTGTTGCTCAATGTGCTGCCTGGCGTCGGCACGATGCTGGGAATGGCAGCCGGGATAGCCATTGGCGTCACCATTTCATGTCTCGACTTTTTCGATCCACCGCTCGAGCGACGCCGACTGTCGTTTCGCGCGAAACTCGGCTATATTCGCCACCATCTCCCAGCCAGTGCCGGTTTTGGTTTGATCTGTCTGGGACTGGTGAGTGTGCCGTTCCTTAATCTTCTCGCTGTACCGGTCTGCATCACCGCAGGTACGCTCTTCTTTTGTGAGAGATCGCCTGTCTATCTCGACGATGGCACAATGCGGTAGATGTTTCCGTTGCGGTCGTCCGAAACGAAGATAGTGCCATTGGCGGCTACGGTGACTCCTGCCGGTCGGCCCCAGGCACCGCCACACTCCTGCTGGGGATTGTCGCGGAATCCGGTTAAAAATGGCTGGGCATCGATTGGGTTACCGTCACTGACATGAATACGCTGTACCCGACAGTCGCGTGGTGTCTCGTCGGCATTCCACGAGCCGTGGTAGGCGATCAACACATCACCATCGGCCAATCGGGCGACACCGAGTGGTGCGTAATGGGCCAGGTCGGTAAAGCGTGCCGGTGTAGCCTGGGCACAACTGGAGAAGGTTGCGTCGAGCGGTACCCGTTCATCGCGAACCTCCTGCGCACCGGCGGGCACTGCACCTATCTCTGCCGTATAGCAATAGGGCCAGCCGTAATGTCTGCCCGGCTCAACCTCGATAATCACCTCTTCGGGTGGGAGATCGTTCCCCAGCCCGTCGCTGCCGTTGTGCGTTGCCCACAGTCGGCCATCGGGTAAAAAGATGAAATCAACGCTGTTGCGTAAGCCTTCAGCCCAGACAGCACGCCGGCGTAGATCGGGATCGCCGGCGAAGGGATTGTCGGCTGGAATGCCGCCGTCTAACGTGTAACGGAGAATCGCTGCCCGTCGCGGATCGCCTTCGCTACAGCCAACAGTGATATTGCATTTAGAGCCAACGGCAATGTAGAGCATCCCATCAGGGCCAATGCGGGCGGTGCGGGTTGAATGACCGCCGTCATTCGGTAGCCCATCAACGACAATCGCTATTTCAGAACCGCTGAACTGACCATCGTCATCGCTATCACGCAGCCGCCAGACCGTGGCATTGCCGGCGGCGTAGAGATCGGTGCCGTGCCATTCTAGGCTATGTACACCGGGCAGGTTGGTGGCGACAGCGATCACCTGATCGGCCTTCCCATCACCATCCAGATCGGGTAAACGAACAATTCGGTTGGCCCCACGCTCTGCCACGTAAAGGATACCATCGGGGCCGATTGCCATGAGACGTGGTCGGTTGAGACCACTTGCGTAAAGACGCACCGTGTAGCCTGCCGCAACGTGCAAACGAGCACTGACCTGGTCGTCCGGCGGAATAGTCAGTCCCTGCTGGACAACTGGCAGGAACAAGCGATAGGCAACCTGAGCGAACCCAATAGAGGCAATGACAAGAGTCATCAGAGCCAGAAACAAGATACGTTTGTTCATGATGATGCCGTGAGTTTAGTACAGCGACTGCGAATGATCGAGTGGGGCAAGGATGCGGGAACGGCTCAGTCGCAGGGGGAGTTTACAAACCATGCGCAATCACGAGCTTTGTGATGAGCGGTCCGGGGGAGAGCAAAGCCGGTTGCTCCCTCCCCGTGCACGTTCTTGATAGCCTACCGGTTGAGACGAGCTTTGATCTCTTCGGTAAGCAGCGGCAAAATTTCGTTCACATCACCAACCACACCGAGGGTCGCGATACGGAAAATAGGTGCTTCCGGGTCTTTATTAATGGCGACGATTGTGCGGCTGGTGCGCATACCGGCCAGGTGCTGGATAGCGCCACTCACCCCGGCGGCAATATACAGCTTCGGGCTAACCGTCTTCCCGGTCTGCCCGACCTGATGCTCGTAGGGCACCCAACCATCATCAACAATCGCCCGTGAAGCGCCATATGCGCCACCGAGCGCCTCGGCCAGCGGTGGAATGAGCCGGTAATAGTTATCCTTGTTCCCCAACCCACGGCCACCGGTCACAATAATAGCGGCATCGGTCAGATTGACAGCTCCCGCCTTCGGTTTTACCTCTTCCACGGTGATGCGTAGATTGAGTTCAGCTACCGATAACGCCGTCACCAGGGTACTGCGATCCGGCTGCGCTGCTGCTTCGGGGAAGCTCTGCTTGCGTACCAACGTGACAACCGGCTTCCCGGCGGCAAAGCGATAGGTATTGATAACATTCCCACCATGCGATGGCCGGGTCGCCTGAATCGCGCCATCAACCACCTTAAGATCGGTCACGTCAACCGCCAGCCCGGCATTGAGATCGGTTGCCAGTGCCGCCCCAAAATCGCGCATCTGGAAGCTCGTACCGGCCATGATCAGAGCCGGGTTGAACGTCTTGACAGCCGCCATCGCTGCTGCCACATACCCATCGGTCGTATACTGGCTTAACGCTGGTGCCTCGACCGTAAAAATCTGGTCGGCTCCAAAATGAGCGGCGCGGGCAGCCACGGCTGTGGTCGGCCCGATAGCCAGTGCAGCCAGAGAGCCGCCCAGTGCGTCGGCCAACTGCCGCCCCTTACCGAGCAATTCGCGCGAAATAGCAGCCAGATCATCACCAACTGCTTCCAGAATAACCAGTATGCCGTTCATGATCTGCTCCTTTCCGCGCTTAAATCACCTGATACTCCATCAGCTTATCAACCAGTTTGCGAACTTTTGTGGCTGCATCCGGGCCATCGATCATCTCGCCCTTTGGCCGGGGCGGTGGTGGTACCCGTTCGGCCAGTTGAGCGGTGGGAGTCAAATCTGCGGCATTCAACCCCAAATCGGCAGCCGTCCAGACCGGCGGCTCCACTTTGGCAACCCGCTTGATCTTCAAGAGGGATGGATAGCGTGGCTCGTTAATATCCTTAATCACCGACATCACTGCCGGTAAGCGGCACGCGACCGTCTCAATCACACTTTCGAGGTGGCGCTCCACCCGCAGCGTTCCACCGGGTTGCAGTTCCAGCACCTTCCCGACGTAGGTCACCTGGGGCCAACTGAGCAGGCGAGCCAGAGCCGGTGCAAATGCCCCGGTTTCATCGTCGGTGCTGTTACGGCCGGTAATTACCAAATCAACATCGCCGAGCTTGCGGATCGCCGCTGCCGCTACTCGCGCTGCGGCAATTGTATCGAGCTGCGCAAATGCCGGATCACTCAGCAACAAAGCATCCGTTGCACCCATTGCCAGTGCCCGGCGCAGTTGCTCGACCCACTCTGACGTACCGATAGAAAGCGCCGTCACCTTCCCGCCGTGTTGCTCATTCCAGCGAATACCCTCTTCAAGGGCATACTCATCGAAGAGGTTAATAATCCGCTCAATGCCCTCGGCGTCAATCGTCAAATCCGGTCGAATCTTGACCGAATTATCGCGAGGGACTTGCTTCAGACACACAACAATGTGCATATGGCCTCCTTCGTACCACAAAGCGGTAACGCACTGCATTATAACAGACTGTTCGTGCTCATGTGTTCATTGTGAGGGCCGCCGGAATATCGCGCGCATAGGTGAACAAACCAGAGGGTAGCTGCGTGAAGTGCAACGCTTGATCGGCGCGCACGCCGACCAGAATGCTCTGGGCACCGAGCAGACGGGCACCCTGACCAACCCGGATCATGGTTTGCAGGGTCTCCTCTTCAAAGGTAGCCAGACCGCTGACATCAATGACCACCTTGCGTGCGCGTCGTTGCTGAATGGCATCGAGCAGGGTCTGTTCAAGCTGTTTACCACGTTCAGCGTCAAGATGTCCGACCAGGGGCAGAAAGATCGTGTTTGCACCTAACGGTGTCACCGGCAGACTCAATGCTCTAATCGTTGCCTGCAATTCCAGCTCTCGCGCCAGTTGTACCTGTTGTGCTTGCATAGCAGCAGTAAGCTGTTGTTGCCGTTGGTTGATAGTGTCAAGCAAATGCTGGAACGCATCACGTAACCGCTGCAATTGGTTGATCGAGCCGATCGGGCTAAGTTGACCGGTCGGCTCAGTTTGGATCAATCGTTCCGCATCTGCCGTCAGGCGGTCAACATGCTTGCCGACCTGCCAGATGAGTGTGACGGCAAGGGTGATCGCGAGTATCGCTGCCACTCCGGCCACCGTTGCACCAATCCAAAACCCCTCATTAACGATCCGCTCGAGATGACTAATTTCTTGTAGATATTGTACCTCATACTCGCGTTGCGCACCGATAACCAGGCTATGAATCGCCCGGATATTACGGTGATAATCATTGCTACTAATCATTGCCAGCGCTTCTTCGCGATTACCACGATCAAACACGGTCAGTGCCGTATCATGCTGGGCAACCATCACCTCAAAACGTGCAGCCAGCTCAAGTTCAACAAAACTTCCGTTTCCTTGATCGGTATACTCAGACAGAAAAGAACGGATGGTTTCCCGTTGTGTTTCTATCATGCTCCGATCACGCTGCCGACCGGCAATGATTTCGCTTACATAATACTGCTCAAGCAAGATGAGCGACTCGGTTTGGGCAACCTCTATCAGATCTTGGGCTACCCGATCAATCCGATCAATTGTCTGGGATACACGCTGTTGGGTGAAGAAAGCTAGCAGCCCGAAAAGTAGGAGTGCAACAATCAGTGGTGAGAGTGCAAGAATGAGACGAGTTCGCAAATCCATAGACGTATTTGTTTGTGAGTAATCTGCTACGTTCCTAATTACATATTACCGCATAACTCGCAGATTGGCGAATGAAGCGTTTCTGCGCTGTTCGTCACTACTCATCGTATAATACAACGGCGAAATATACCCTTCCTTACTGAAGAGGAGTACTATGGCTAAAATTCTGCAACACCTGCCGGTTGGCGAAAAGATCGGGATCGCATTTTCCGGCGGATTGGACACCAGTGCTGCAATCCACTGGATGCGCACCAAAGGTGCTATTCCCTATGCATACACCGCCAATCTCGGTCAGCCCGATGAACCCGATTATGAGGATATTCCCCGCCGGGCATTGATGTACGGCGCCGAAGCAGCCCGTCTGATCGATTGTCGCCAGCAGTTGGTTGCCGAGGGACTGGCTGCCTTGCAGTGCGGTGCATTTCACATCTCAACCGCCGGTTTGCCCTACTTCAATACCACCCCACTCGGACGTGCAGTAACCGGTACCATGCTGGTCGCGGCCATGCGCGAAGATGGGGTTCATATCTGGGGGGACGGCAGTACCTACAAAGGGAACGATATCGAGCGGTTTTATCGCTATGGCTTGCTGGTCAACCCCGATCTGCGCATCTATAAACCGTGGCTGGATCAGGCGTTTATCGACGAATTGGGTGGTCGGGCCGAGATGTCTGCCTACCTGAGTCGGGCCGGTTTTGAGTATCGCATGCCGGCAGAAAAAGCCTATTCAACCGATTCCAACATGCTGGGTGCCACTCACGAAGCGAAAGACCTGGAGTTTCTCGACCGCAACATCACGATTGTCAAGCCAATTATGGGTGTGGCCTTCTGGCAGCCGGATGTGCATATCGAATACGAAGAGGTACGCATCACCTTTGAAGAGGGCTTCCCGGTTGCAATTAATGGCATGACCTTCCCCGACCACGTCGCCCTCATGGCCGAAGCCAACCGCATTGGTGGACGACACGGCCTCGGTATGAGTGATCAAATCGAGAATCGGATTATCGAAGCCAAGAGTCGGGGTATCTACGAAGCCCCTGGCATGGCGCTGCTCTACATTGCCTACGAGCGGCTGGTAACCGGCATTCACAACGAAGATACGATTGATCAATACCGTGAGTACGGGCGAAAGCTGGGGCGGCTGCTCTACGCCGGGCGCTGGTTCGATCCACAGGCGATGATGATCCGTGAGTCGTTGCAGCGTTGGGTTGCCCGCCTGATCACCGGTGAGGTGACGATTGGTCTGCGGCGGGGGAACGATTATTCGATCCTGGATACGACCTCACCCAATTTAACCTACGACCCGGCCCGGCTGACGATGGAGAAGGGGGAAGCCAGCTTCACACCCCAGGATCGAATTGGGCAGTTGCACATGCGCAACAACGACATTGCCGATACGCGCAAGAAGCTCATGGTCTACCTGCGCACCGGTCTCCTCGGTGAGAGTGGCGTATTGCCGCAACTTGCTCCGCCAGCGGATGAGAATAGAGAAGATAAATAAAGAGGTAAGAGAGGAGGTTGGAGAGAGGAGATAGAAGCGGGTACGTGAAGTAAGGGGTGAAGGATGACGTCTGTTTTCCACTGTATCTATTTCCTACCTTCTCCCTCCCTCTCCTAACGCAGTCTGCAAGGTACTAAAAGTACGAATTGAGCGCAGGTCAATCCCCAGCGTAACCAGCGTTTGGGCAACTTCCGGGCGAATGCCGACCAGGGTGACCCGTGTGCCCATCAGACGGGCAGCTTCGACCACCTGGATCAGCCCCCTGGCTACCTGCGTATCAATCACCGGTACCCCGGTCACATCGATGAACAGGTCACGGGCATTGGTACGCGCAATCTGTTCGAGGGCCTGCTGTTGCATATCGGCCAGACGAGCGGTATCGAGAGCACCGACCAGCGGCATCACCAGCGTCGTCTCACGGACGGGGAGTACCGGAACACTTAATTCACGGATGGCCTGCCGTTGTTGCTCGTTTTCGGCCAGCAAGCGGGCCTGTTCGGTAGCTCGCTGCTCAAGCTCGTGCAGGGCCTGTTGTAAAGCTGCGGTGCGTTCGGTCACTTGCGCCTCCAACGTGGCGTTGAGCGTTGCCAGTTGTGCTGCACTCTGCCGCGCTTCCTCACGAAGTTGCCGCGCCTCTCTCAAGATGGTAGCGGTAATCTGCCCACCGACAAAGGTGAATACGGCCGTGCTAACTTGGAGGAAGAGGGCAGCAGTACTAAGCGATAATGTTTGCATATTGGCAAAAGGGTTATACCCGGCAATATTCCAGACAATGAATAGCCCAACCAGATTAACCGTCAGCACTATCCAGATGAAGGGTGGGCGTAAGATGATGCCGGCAACTAAGAGAGACAGAGCAAGGTAGAAGGGTAAAGTAACGGAACCGTTTGATAGCGTATTGAGAGCAATAGGTACCAATATTGGAAGAGTAACGAAGTTGATTAAGATAAGACCACCTGCATTAATAAAACCGGCTCTTATCGTGATGATAGAGATGAGATAAGCAATAATACCGATGGCAAGAGTAGCGATACTGCTGATCGGATTAGTAGAGATAGCACTAATTGGTAGTGCTAGTATTGCCAGCCCGATCATGATAAGTGCGGCCACAATACTTGTACGGCCACGGCGGAGATCGTCCTCGTTGGTGGTTCGTATCTGGAATAACCAAGTAGCCAATATGTGCATAGTTTCTCCTATACGATCCAGAATAGATTGCTGCATTATATACATTCCTCGTAACTACCTACCCATTTTAGCAGAAATCGGGTAAGCTATGCTCATGACTCAGACTTCGCCAACGATGGTCATTG
>NZ_DAOUBI010000219.1:0-7281 GCF_034432675.1 Chloroflexus sp.
CTTCAAAAAACCAAAATCCCCGCGAGGGGATTGAAACTGGAGGGTCCGGACGTCCTTGTGCTTGATCTGCATCGCGTCTTCAAAAAACCAAAATCCCCGCGAGGGGATTGAAACTGACCATTATGCTATAATTCTATCAAAATGATAAATGACGTGATCGTCGTCGATCATACACACGCACTGTTCGGACAACAACAACGAAGGAGTCGAATGTGAACCGCAATAGTCTCTTTGTAACCTGGTTGCTTGTGCTCATCCTGTGGTGCTAGGCACCGAAATGGTTGCCTCTCCATGTGCTCACCGCTACTGGTGCCGGGGTACGAGATGTATCTGCCATGACAGCGCCGGCCACCCGCCAACCGATGGTCGGGGTGGCATCTCAATCGGGAGCGTGGCAGCATCTAGGAACTGGACCTCAAAGCGTGGACGCCCCCGTCTACGCCCTTGCCTTTGGCACCGATGGGAGTCTCTACATCGGCGGAGACTTCATCAACGCCGGCGGTCATCCATATGCCGACTATCTTGCATGTATGACAACCGACCTATCGGGATGCGGGTCATCGCCGACCGACCCACCGGGTGGCGGGTCATCGCCAACCGACCCATCGGGTGGCGGGTCATCCGAGGAACCATTCTCCGTCTACGTACCGCTCGTGCTGAAATGACGTGCATACAACGCACCATGATTGGTGCTATCCCCATAGAAATTAGAGCATGGGACCCCCGGCTTTGGCCGGGTGGGGAATGCGCCTTGTCTCTTTTCGTGGTTGTGGTATGGTTAGTTTACTATGACTAAACAAACGCGACACACAGTCTCCACCATCACCTACCACCTGGGTTGGTGTCCCACATACCGACGTCCGGTTTTGGCTGGCGATGTCGGGTTGCGCCTGTCTGCATTGCTGCCAGATGATGTTCAGCAGCGTGGCGGTGACGTGCATGACCTGGTTGGTATGCCCGATCATGGTCATGTGGTCGCGTCTTTCCCCCCGACGCTGGCAATGAACCAGATCATGCACCGATTGAACAGGCAATCGAGTTCCCACCTGCGGAAAGCATTTCCGCACGTGAACCGTCGGTTGCCGTCGTTGTGGACGCGAAGGTACGCTGTTGGCACAGCGGGCCACGTGCGTGCCGCAACGATCAAGCGGTACATTGATAATCAAAAGGGGCAATAAGTGATCGTTAAACACGGCGATGGCGGTAAACTGCGCTTCGACGACGCGAGCCGGGCGTTGGTGGACGTGCAGAACGTGGGTGAGATCACGATCAACTTCCACCGCCCGCTGCCCGCAGGTGCAGCGATCACGCATGGTGTCATCAACCGCCGCAGCCGCACGTGGTACGTCTGCGTTCAGGTCGAGTTCGCCGCGCCGCAGCCCGCACCGCGTGCCCGCAACCCCGTTGGTCGTGCTGTCGGGTTGCTGCATCTGCTGACGCGCTCGAACGGTACCCAGATCGACACCCTGCGCTGGCTGCGCGAAGTGCTGGCCGCCCTGCGCGTCGCCCAGCGCCGCCTGTGTCGCCGCGTCACGGGCAAGTACCGCTACCGCACGACCGCGCAGGATGTGGCTTGTCTCCACGACCACATTAGCAAGCAGCGCCGCGATGGCTGGCACACGACCACGCGCTGGCTGGTCGCTACCGACGGACTGGTGGCAAGCGAAACCCTGACCCTGGACGTCATGACGCACCATCCGCGCCGCTCCCTGAGCGCCCACGATGCCGCACTGGGGCTGTTCCGCGAGCTGCTGACGGACACGGCTGAAAGCGCTGGTACGGTAGTGGTCGCCGTGAACCCGCAGTCCACCTCGCAGGTCTGCGCTGGCGGTGGTGAGATGGTGCAAACGTCGCTGTCGGAGCGGATACACGATTGTCCTCACGGTCACGTACGGTTGGACCGGGATGAGCATGCTGCCCGGAACATCCTTGCGCGTGCGTTAGCATGTGAGTCGGTCCGGACGGGGCCGTCAGGCGCGAACGTGGCCGGTTACAGCGTGCGTAGCCTGAGAAGCTCCCCGCTTTAGTGGGGAGAGTCGTCACAATCCTCGCCAGGGGATAATTAGGGCGCGAAATCCATCTAATCGTGCAACACTCCTCCACAAGATCGCAGACGGGGCAGGCACAAGACCTGCCCCGTCTCAGTTTCATGTCGAATAATCCGTCACCGCACAGGGTATACGTGTCGTATCTCGCCCCTCCAGCGCAGTGGCTTCGCCATGCCCCTCACCGCTGACCATTGCACGTCTCCGGTGCCCATAGCCCGCGTTGAGCGTTACGGGCTTCGGTTTCGGCGGCTCGGAAGATTGCTTGATAGCGGTATGGAACGTTGTAGGTGTATTCGTAGGCATATCCTTGCCGGATCTGTTCCAGATTGACCATGCGCCCGTCTTCGAGCCAGACGTAGCGCAGGAGGCGACCAAACCGATCTCGTGAGTCTTGCGAGGGGTCGTCTTCCAAGAAGACGGTTTGTCTGTCCACGAGTTTGCGCGCATTGCTCGCTGCTTCTTTCCCGAAACACTCGACCGGTCGCCGTGGATCGACCGACTCTGGGGTGTTGATGCCAATTAGCCGTACCCGCTCTTCATCCCACCCGATCCGCACGATGATGGTGTCGCCATCGACAACGCGGACGACTTGGGCGTGCGTTAGGTTGTCGGGAAGGGGTGGGTAGTCGGTAAGGCTGACCTGCTCTGTTGGCGCCAGCCGGCTGCATCCACTGATGAAGAAGATGATCTGTATCAAGAAGATGGTGAAGATCCGCCGTACCACAGTCGATTCCTCCAATGCTATCATCTGCTCCGGTGGTATCGTAACTCAAGTTGCTATCTGTGCTGTGGGCAGCCCATAGAGGCTGCCTATCAGGATGAACAGCACAACGTTTCTCGCAACACCGTATGGTGTCATTGCATGCGCAATGTGGAGTTTCCATGAACGTGCTACATCACGCCTCACGATAGCAACCTGGATTATACCTATTCTCTGTGTCCTCTGTGTCTCTGTGGTGAAAAAAGGTGGCAATTTGGCTTGTCCTGCATGTTCCTGGCCGGTTGTCACCATGACCACGACATGTAACGAAATTTCAAGCAGATACCTACTAGTCAAAAACCACTGAAACGTGTATCCTGAAAGAGACGGGAGCAGTTTACCACAAGGGAGTAACCTTCATGCGACCGCGAGAACATTTCGATCAGGAATTGGAAGCCTTGCGTAAGCAGGTGCTTGATTTTGGGAATGCGGTTGTCGGAGCGCTGGATCGGGCTATTACAGCGTTGGAAAAGGGTGATGTGGAGTTGGCGCAAGCGGTTGTTGCCAGTGATGTTGCGTTCAATGAGGCAAGGGATGCGATTGAACAGCATGCGGTGAATCTGATCGCGACCCAGCAGCCGGTGGCCCGTGATTTGCGCCGGATTGTTGCCGCTATGGCGATCAGTTATGAGTTGGAACGGATCGCCGATTATGCGAAGAGTACGGCAAAGATGGTGGCCGGTAGCCCAGACCCGAACCGCGGTTCATTGCATGCGCCGCCTGATCTGGTTGCTCTTGGTCGGGTGGCCCGCGCTAATCTTGAACGCACCCTGGCAGCGCTGGGGAATGGTAATCCCGATGCGATTAAGGAGATCATTCTCAACGAGGATGAGATTGATCACGAGTATAAGCGTTTGAAGCGTGCGCTGGTGTCCCAACTGACGCCGCCAGAGATCGCCGATCTGTTGTTCATTGCCCATAATTTCGAGCGCGTTTCAGATCGGGCACTGAATATGGCCGAAAAGATGATTTTTGTTAGTAGTGGTAATCAAGTGGAATTGAATGATTAATCCCGATCTATCGGGGAGGGTTACATTCAATGCCCTCCTCGCTTTTTTTGCCTGCGTCGGGTGTGTGACAGGGGCAGAATATGCGCTTGCCCGCTGCTTACCCCACGGTGATCGCTGCTGCATAACAGTTATTTCGTCCATTCACGCAGCCGTGCCGGTCACGCTTATCTCCTCTTCTCTACTTCAACAGTGAACCGATGGGATTCAGACTACAACTTGCGCATAGTTCAGTCACCGCCGGCATTGCGGTGGGTGCCACCAGTAATACCAGCCGATCATTGGGTGCGAAGACAGTACTTCCGTTCGGGATGATGTAGCCGTCTGCACGCTGAATCTGTACGACCAGCAAGCCTCGCGGCAGATCGGCATCGATCAGCGATTTACCGACCAGTGCTGAGTCCGGCGGAATTTGCGCTTCCAGGATTTGACTGGCACCACTGACTTCTGGCACGAAGAGGTGGCTGTCTACCACTTCGGCCTGATCAGTCATCACACCCAGGCGACGGGCAACCCAGCCGATAGAGATGCCTTGCCCGAGGACTGAGATCAGAACAATGAAGAAGACCAGGTTGAACAGGAGCGGGGCATCGGGCACGCCGGCCAGCAGCGGGAAGGTTGCCAGCACAATCGGGACTGCTCCCCGCAATCCGGCCCACGCCACTATCAGGAGTTGCGGCAGCGAACGGCGTCGCCAGCCCAGGGCGATAATGACCGAGACCGGTCGGGCAACGAAGACGAGCCAGAGCGCCATGGCCAGCCCTTGCCCGGCCACTGCCGGGAGCTGCGATGGAAAGACCAGCAGTCCCAAAACCAAGAACATGGCAATCTGGCTGAGCCACGCTACACCATCGTGGAAACGGAGAATAGACCGTTTGTGAACAATGTTGGCATTGCCCAGAATGATACCGGATAGATAAACCGCCAGAAAGCCATTGCCACCGATGATCGCGGTGAAGCCGTAGGTCAGCAAGGTCAGGGCCATCGTCAGTACCACGTACAGCCCTTCCTGTTGCAGCCGGATGCGGTTGACTACCCAGATCATCAACCGGCCAAAGGCGTACCCACCGGCAGCACCGAGAATCATCTGTATGATAAACGGCGGAATAAGGGTCAACAGTGATGCCTGTGGGTTGATCACCAGGTTGGTTAAGCCGATGGTGAGAAAGACCGCAATCGGATCATTACTTCCCGACTCCAGCTCGATGAGTGGTTCAAGCCGATGCTTGAGATGTATCCCTCGCGTGCGCATAACGCTGAAGACTGCCGCTGCGTCGGTGGACGAGACAATTGCGCCGAGGAGCAGGGCAAGAGGCCAGTCAAAGCCGAGTATCAAGCGGGCACCAACCGCAACAATCACGGTGCTGACCAGCACGCCAACATTCGCCAGGATCAAACCCTCGATCAGGACTGGTTTGATAATCTGCCAGTCGGTGTCCAATCCTCCTGAAAAGAGGATGTAGATCAGCGCAATCACCCCGATTAGTTGGGCTACACCGGCATCGGTAAACGCGATACCGCCCGGCCCATCAGAACCGGCCAGCATACCGACCGCCATAAACAGGATCAGTGCCGGCACCCCAAACCGGTTTGAGGCACGGGTCGCAGCAACGCTAATCGCCAGCAGGAGACCGATTATGAGTAAGAGGGGTTCAGTTGTCATCGCTCTCTCCAACATGCTCGTATTACTAGCATAGTATAGATGTTGATCTGAAACAGATTGTCTGCATTCTGTAAGCCGGCTTACAGAATTTGAACGGGAGCCACAGATATAGTAGAAGACAGCGTGATCGGGTTTTAGAGTACCTGTGGCGGGAATGTCAAACTTTCTGCACTATGGTTGGGTACAGAGTCGGCAGAGAATAAAGTGAGGATTAATTTGGATTGCAGCCAGTTCCCTTCGACGGGCTTTCACGCCTCAAAGTGGCAACCTGGGTTATTTCCATCCTCTGTGTCCTCCGTGCCTCTGTGGTGACAAAGGTGGCAACTTTGCCTGTCTCATCCTCCTGCCACCCCACTTCTTCTCGAAAATGAAGGGTACTGCCATGAGACGCCCACTCCTTCTCACGACATTCCTGGCATTCGTCCTGGTAGCTTGCAGCACAAGTACCGGCCAGGTGATACCAACACCGCCCCCTGCCAATCCAACTGCGCCGGCGTCATTGTCGGCAGACCTGCCAGCCGGGGCTGGTCAGTTTCGCACCGACTTCAGTCGCCACAGCGTGTCCTTTGCCGAAATTCGCTCTGGTGGCCCACCAAAAGATGGCATCCCTGCGATAGACAATCCACGCTTCGTCTCGGTAACAGCAGCGAACGAGTGGCTCCGACCACGCGAGCCGGTAATCGCATTGGTGCTCGGCAATGATGCCCGTGCCTACCCGATCCAGATTCTAATGTGGCACGAAATTGTTAACGATACGGTCAATGAGATACCGGTAACAGTCACCTTCTGCCCACTCTGCAACACTGCCATCGTCTTCGAGCGCCGCCTTGATTTGCAGATACTGGATTTCGGTACCACCGGTCTGCTGCGTTATAGCAACCTGGTGATGTACGACCGTCAGACCGAGAGCTGGTGGCAGCAGGCAACTGGTGAGGCGATTGTTGGTGAATTGACAGGTCATCGGCTCGCTTTCATTCCTGCCGCTATAGTGGCCTGGGAGACCTTCGCCGCCGGCTACCCTGATGGGAGAGTGCTCTCCCGTGAAACAGGCTATATTCGCGACTATGGTCGCAACCCCTATCTCGGCTACGACGATATTGACCGCTCACCCTTTCTGTACGACGGCCCGCCTACCCCGGATGCCTTACCGGCTATGGCTCGGGTTCTGACCGTCGATCACAACGGTGAGGCGGTTGCGTACCCCTACGATACACTCGCTACGATGCAGGTCATCCACGATGAGGTGGGTGGATTGCCAATTGTCGTCGTGTGGCGCACCGGTGCTGCTTCGGCGCTCGACAGTGCGCAAATCGCTGAGGGCCGTGATGTAGGGATGGCGAGAGCCTATCAACGGGTCGTCAACGGTCAAACTGTACAATTCACCATTGCTGGCGATCATCTGGTAGACAGTGAAACTGGCACCAGGTGGGATCTCTTCGGGCGGGCAATAGACAGCCCCCTGGCAGGAGCGACACTAACCCCGGTCCCGGCGATTGATCATTTCTGGTTCTCCTGGGCGGCATTTCGCCCCGATACCCGCATCTATCGCTAACCGGGGCAGAGTCTGTTTGACCCCGCTCAACTCACGACAGCGGCGCCCATCCGGCATTGGTAGTTCCCACCCCCAGCGCAGGCGGGTGCGGGTGAGGGTGTCTCACCTGGGAGCGCACGCCTCCGGTGCGCTCGCCACCTGCACCAACCCACCGTGCTTGCCTCCGGCAAGATAGCATAACCCAAGTTGCCACCTACGCTGTGAGCAGGCCACGAAAGACTACCTGCGATGATGAACAGCACGACGCTGCG
>NZ_DAOUBI010000220.1:0-19690 GCF_034432675.1 Chloroflexus sp.
AGTTCGAGAGATCAATTTCAAGCCGGTGCTGGCAGGGCCGGTGTATGGCGCGTTGCAGGACGAAGAATTGTTCAAACAAGTGAGCATAGACGCAGAGGTACACACATTGGTGTGGCCAAATGGGGTAGATGTTGACCCAGAGACGTTGCATGAGTGGCCGACGTATGCGGATGAGATGAAGCGAATGGCAGAACGCTGGGCGACAACAATGGCGAAGGTTGGGTAGTCACCCAACACTGGCTACAACGGATAGCTCCACTCGTGCCGCTGAAGCACGCGCCGTCAGGCGGGCAAGAGCAAGGTGTGGAACGTATCTCATAACGCAAGTTGCCATCTATGCTGTGAGCAGGTTATGGCGGCTGACTGCCAGGATGCACAGCACGACGTTGCCCGCAACACCGTGTGGCGTAACCGTATAACGATGTGGGGAGTAGCCAATTCCTATGGACGCGCTCCATCACGCCTCACGCTAGCCACCCGGGTTATCCGCATTCTTTGTGTCCTCCATGTCTCTGTGGTGACAAAGGGAGCAACCCGGGTTATCCATCAAGATGTGATCTTACCCACCGGTAACCCGCCACTCCTGGACATTCCACGTGAACGGTGCCGTTGGATTGAGCCGCCAGCCGCTCAAACCAGGACGGGCAATCAGCGCATCAATCCGCTGAAAGAGTGGCAACACCGGTACCTCCTGCGTGAAGAGCTGTTGCTGGCGGAGGTAGGCAGCAATCTGCTCATTGGGATCAAGCGCCGTCGTCGCCGCATTAATGGCCTCATTCGCTTCAAAGAAGCACCAACCGGCAAAATTATTTCCCGTCCAGTTGTTTGCTTCACCCGGCACTCCGCTGCAACTCCACAACTCCCAACCCCGCGGATGTGCGCCGGCAATCCAGCCAAACAACGCTAACTGGAACGTTCGCTGGTACAACGGCCCTTCAGTGCTGTACAACTCGCCCGGCGGCAATGGTACGACCTCAATATTCAAACCAACTTGAGCCAGATCATTCGCAATCTGGCTTGCCACCGCTTCGCGTAATGGCGAATTGGCCGTGGTCACCAACGACAGCACAATTGGCAAACCTTCATATTCACGCCAGCTATCACCATCGGTATCAAACAACCCCGCTTCATCGAGTAGACGCCGTGACTCGTCGGGATTGTAAGCATAGCGCGTAATCTGGTCGAGGGACGGTTCACCGAGCTGTCCCGGCAGAATCCAGCTCTCCAACACATTACTCCGCCCGCCGAGGAGCTGTTCAACGAGTGCCGGGCGATTGATGGCATGGGCAATGGCCCGGCGAACCCGAATATCTTGCAGTAATGGCACATCAAGATTGAAATCGAGGTGCTCCCAGATCGTGTTCGGCGAGGTACTGAGCTGAAGTTCTTGTTGATCGGCACGGGCCAGCAATTGCTCGAGCAGAGCCGGTGTTGGCTGCTCAATGAATGCCAGATCTAACCCGCCACCACGCACCAGGTCTACCAACTGACCGGGTTCATTGCGAAAAGCAATAACAATGATATCGAACGGCGCTGCCTCGCCCCAATAGAACGGATTACGAACTAATTCGAGCGTTCCCCCCTCAAAGCTTTTAATCGTGTATGGTCCATACCCCAGCGGACGGCGGACAAATTCACTCTGACCAATCTGCTGTGCATCCAGATCGGCCAACAGATGGCGCGGCAATGGCGTCCAAAAACTGGTGATATACGCCGGATCGGTAACATCAGGGCGCAACACCGCTCGCGTGGTGTATTCGTCGATCTGCTCGTAGCGTTCTGTCATAGCTAGACGACTATTCGCCGCCTGACCGAGATCGATCTGTTGTGCCAGTTCGTAGGCAAATACCGAATCGGCTGCGGTCACCGGTGTCCCATCAGCCCAGCGCAGATTGGGGTTCCAGTGAAACGTCACGCTCACCTGAGTGACATTATCGGTCGTTTCGGTGGGTGTTTCCGAGATTTGTCCCAACGCATCACGAAAGACCGTCACAGTTGCTGTCATTACATCACCATTTGCGAAGTCGGGCAGGCGGGTTAACACGCCGGTTGATTGCAGTTTGAAATCAACTGCCAGCATAGGTGATGGGAAGATCAACTCAGTCAGTGGCGATGTTAAACGCTCATCGGTGGGATTACTGTGATACGGCAGCAGATCGGATGGTTCGGTCACCATCCCGATGCGTAACACCTGTTCTCTTACTACCGTTGGTGTTGATTCTGGAAGCGCCGTACTCACAAGCGGAGTGGGTGTCGGCACGTCGATAACAATCGTGCAGCTCACCAGCACCATCAACGCAAACATGGCGATCAATGATATTATAAAACGCTTCATGGCGTAATCTTTTCTATCGTACCGAGTAACTACCTGCCTTACCACACGTGGGTACGTTCTTGATGAACGAATGCAACGTTGCCGGATGGATACGACTGCACATTAACCGGGGAAAGAGTGCAAGACCTGACGGGCAGATAGCCACTGCTAACGTTATAACCTGTATTTCGATGATACCACTATCTGTTTATCAGGGAAACAGAGAAATGAAGCCGGGTGGCTCAACACGCAAACCAGCGATTTACCGATCGCGTGCTGCCGGAACGCCAGCCGCTGCTGTGGCAGCCTGGACGGCTCGCATAATTGCAGTTGCCAGCACATCAGCCGCAACCGCGCCCAACGTCACCAGCGGCGGTGCTTCATAGACACCCGTCGCCAGCGCAAAAACGGTATCACCATCGAAAGGTGAATGCGCCGGTCGAATCGCCCGTGCCAGACCATCCTGGGCCATTATTGCCAGTCTGGTTGCGGCCGCCTTGTCAAGCCGGGCATCGGTTGCCACAACCGCAATCGTTGTATTCTGTCCGGTGGTATCAGCAAACGAGCGGCGACTCAATCCACTGCGTAGTAGCGCACCGGTACCGACCAGCGATTGATCGGGAGCACGCGCACCAGCAATGATCCGTCCCTGGTCATCTACGACATCACCAAATGCATTCACCACTGCCAGTGCGCCTACCGTTACGCCATCAGCCAGTGTTTCGCTCCAGCTACCAACGCCGCCTCGCATTGCGGTTGCCATGCCACCAACCTTACCGACGGTCGCGCCAATACCGGCACCCACACTCCCCTCTGCAACAGCGGCTTCCGCTGCCATACAGGCCGCATAACCCATCGTAGCGTCCGGCCAGACGTCAGACCGACCAATGCCCAGGTCAAAGATAACTGCCGCCGGCACAATCGGCACCTTCGTCAGGCCAACATCAAAACCGTAGCCGCGTTCGTGGAGCCACGATACAACACCTGTTGCCGCCGCGAGACCAAATGCACTCCCACCTGTTAAAACCACGGCGTGCACCTGTTGCACCAGATTCACCGGATTGAGCAAATCGGTCTCGCGAGTTCCCGGTGCACCACCGCGTACATCAACGCTAGCGGTCGCTCCATCAGGCGTGAGTACAACTGTCACCCCAGTAAGCGCATCCTGGTCGGCAACCTGACCAACCAGGACACCTTGAACAGCCGTGATTGCTGGAATAATCATCGTTGAGTCACCTCTACTGGCGGTGCAACCGTATAAGCCTCAGCCCGTACCGTCGGCGCACTTCCCGTCTGAGAGTGACCACAGTACGGACAAATTCGCCACGTCAGGTCAATAACTTTCTGACATGCACCGCAGCGTCGGCGCAACTGCGTATGGCAGTGCGGGCAAAACAGATAATCTGGCTCAATAGGCCGTTGACACTCCGGACAAACAAACTGTTCTTCGAGATCGCGGCGCAGAAATTCTTCTTCCAACGTCCGCTCATATTTCTCGGCCAGCGTTTGCGGAGGGCGCAGGATCAAATGCAACGGGATGCCCAAAAAAGGCAACAACAACACGATCCCAACCGCCAGCACTTGCACCGAGACATCTTCGGTACGCCGACGAATATCGCGATAGGCCCACAGGACCGATGCTGCCCATAGTAAAACCGCATATGCGCCTAGAAAAATTGCTCCCAGGCGAATAAGCGGTAAGATATTGGCTAAAAACTCTTGTATTGCTTCCATAATATCGCCATTATAGTTTACGTGTCTCGGCGCGTAACACAAACACCGTCGCCCCACCGACCTGCACTTCAAGCGGTGCCGGTGGATAAAATTCACCCGATTCCGCAATTGGTGGCATGGGTGAAACATAGCGGGTACGGGTCGAACAGTACTCCCGAATAATACTGATTACCGGGTTTACCTGCTGATCTTCTACACTAAGTAACAGCGTCACATTGCCCTCGCGCAAAAATCCACCCTGGCTGCTCAGGCGTGTTACCCGATAGCCGTGCTCGGTTAGCGCTTCTACCAGATTTGTTGCGTCTTGAGACTGAACAACAGCAAGAATGAGGCGCATGATCTTCACCCTTATATGCTATGCAATACACGCATCATTGCGCAGCAAGCGGCATCACCTGCGCTAACCGGGCCATCACAACCTGCCAGATCTGTTCGGCCAACTCATCTACCGGTTGTTCGGCATCCAACGCATACCAGCGCACAGGCTCTTGCGCCATCAACTCGTTGAAGCCCTGGGCTACCCGTTGGTAGTACGCCAGATCACGGGCATCGAGTCGATTCCATTCCGGTGGTTGCACACTGCCAGGTTCAATTCGTTCACGATTGGCGCGTTTACGCTGCAAACCGACTTCAACATCAATTCGCAAATATAGAGTCAGGTCGGGTTTCAAACCACCGGTAGCAATATCGGTAATCGTCCGTAACTCTTCAAGATCGCGACCCAGACCGTACCCCTGATAGGCAAACGTCGAGTCAGCGTAGCGATCACACACCACGATACCACCGGTTGCCAGGTATGGCCGGATCAACTCGCTCACCAATTGGGCCCGGGCTGCCGAGAACAGCAGTATCTCGGTTGTTGGTGCCATCTCGGTATGGCGGAGATCCACCAGAATGCGCCGAATCAATTCACTGATGCGAGTCCCACCCGGCTCACGAGTCAAAATGGTAGGGTAGCCGATAGACTGCAATCGCTCATACAATCGACGAGCCTGTGTGCTTTTCCCGGCTCCTTCCGGCCCTTCAAATGTGATAAAGAACCCTTGTTTCATGAAATCGCTACCAGCAATGACGGTTTAACCTTCGTTAAGGATAGCCGATCTTCAGCAATCTGTCGATCTGCTACCGGAAGATCTTCACCCGTCGGTTAGGATCATCACCCCGACTCTCCGAGCGCAGATTATACCGATCAGCCATCTGATGTTGCAAGCGGCGAATATAGCTGCTGCGCGGCGTTAACTCTACGGCGTTCCGCTCACCATTTATCACCTGCGTAATCGCCTGCTCAGTTTCCAGCAACGCCTCTTCAACCACCGAATCGTTGCCCAAGGGCGCCGGTTCATCGTCAACCAGCTCGCGTAACTGGAAGACCTGGGCGAGCTGTCGTTCCATCTGGGTAATCGTATTGTTACGCAACACATAGACCGGCACACCCTGCTCTTCCGCCTGCCGCAACTGCTGCGAGCTTTGCCGGTAGTAGTTTTTCAACGTCATGACCAGGGTAGCCTCTTTCAAATCACGCACAATCACCGCCGGCACCCGCAGACGTTCAATCGCACTCTGCAACCGGTTACGACTGACGCCGAATGGAAAGATGCGCTGTGGTGGCATTGTGAGAGTGGATGAATTGGAGCCATTGCGATCACGTAAGCGGGGGCCACTACCACCCATCTGGCCTTGTTCACGGCCACCACGACTGCGCCGCAGACCAAACGCCGGGGCATCAATCGGTGCCCGTCGCACCGGTTCCCGGTGAACCACACCGTTTGCATCACGGAAGCGCTGTTCGCAGGGAGGGTCTTCACCGCGCAAAATCGCATCGACGGCTGCCGCAACATCGGGATAGACCATCACCCTATCCCAGGACTGAATCTCAACCAGAATGCTGAAGGTCGGTGGAGCCTTCCGCTCTAACACCGTCTTCTGCGTGCCACGGCGCCGAGCCTCTTCATCACCCAGGGTCACTGCTTGAATACCACCGACCAGGTCGGACAGCGTTGGATTGACCATAAGATTATCAAGTGTATTCCCGTGCGCTGTCCCGACCAACTGAACGCCGCGCTCAGCGATAGTACGGGCCGCTGCCGCTTCCAGCTCAGTACCAATCTCATCAATCACAATCACTTCCGGCATGTGATTTTCGACCGCCTCGATCATCACGTTATGCTGCTCGGCAGGTCGTGGTACCTGCATACGGCGGGCGCGCCCAATACCGGGATGGGGAATATCACCATCACCGGCAATCTCATTTGAGGTGTCCACAATCACTACCCGCTTCCGCAGTTCATCACCCAGGGCACGCGCCGTCTCGCGTAACAGGGTTGTCTTGCCGGTACCTGGTTTCCCTAACAGCAGAATACTCTGACCAGTCTCGACCAGATCACGAATAATATCAACCGTTCCATACACCGCCCGCCCAACGCGGCAGGTTAGACCAATCACCACCCCACGGCGGTTGCGAATCCCAGAGATGCGGTGCAGAGTACGCGGAATACCTGCGCGATTATCTTCACCAAACTCACCAATACGCTCGATCACATATTGGATGTCTTCAGACGTCACTTCACGATCACTCAGGAACAGCTCGTGACCGCGATACCGGGCTTCTGGCAAGCGTCCCAAATCCATCACGATTTCGAGCAAATTATCCTGATCATTTGCCTTCCGAATTGCCTCGCTAATCGCCGGCGGCAGCGTTGCTAACAAGAGCTGAATATCATTGCTCGTATCCGTTACAGCCATACCTACTTAGCACTCCTCCCGTGCAGTTGGTGGCAACACATACCGACGCACTGACACTCTCGGCTCCAACCCAACCTCTAGCGATGGTGCCAGTACCGCTCGACGGATTGGCATCACCATATGTTTCACCAGTAAGGTCTGCTCGCCAACCGGTTGAAAGCCGAGGCGCATTGCCGGTTCAAACAATTCTTGTTGATACTCGCGCAGCAAGAGATAGACCGGACGGCTATCGCTGAGCTGCGCCAGTCCAAACCGCAAGACATCTACTGCCTGCTCACGTTCATCAGGCCGGATGATCAACGAAAAGACGTGGCCATTCGGCCCACTAAGCAGACACAAATAAGCCACCAGATCATCATCAGGGCCGAGCACCCATGCCTGACGACGTACCAGGGAATAGGCCTCATGCAGCGTCCAGTGACGGGCATTGTACACTTCCGCCTGCTGGACGAGATGCGGTGTTGCCATACCGTAGAGTTTATGTATCGCCCAGTGGTCTCGACGTGCCTGCATACGCATAGGAGCCAGGCGCGTACCCTGATCCCAATCCGGGCCAGAGAGATGAAAGAGATGACGATGGGTGTAGGCCTGGAAGCCAACCTGACGGAAGATTTCCCGCAATTCGTTGTGCTGACAGGGTAGCGCTGCGTAGAGGCGCTGCACCGAGTGGTGCGCAGCATTCGCGCACAACTGGTGCAGCAGATGGAACCAAAGCTCGTAATCACTGGGAGTATGTTCGCTCCGGGTTCCGTTGGTCGCCAGATAGATCACATCTTGTTCTGGCCGGCCACGACGGCCCATCGCCTGTGCCAGGGCAAACCCACCACTTTCAGCCAGCACCAGGGTTGTTCGTTCCCGATGATTGCCGGCCAGCATGCTTTGCAGAGCAAACCAGAGCGGCCGATGGCTATACGCCAGCAGTCGTTCGGTGTAGAGCACCTGTTGATAGCGAGGTTTACGCCGCAGCAACCAGAGATCACCCGGCGTTACAGTTCGAATCATAATTCCAGAAAGAGCCGGTGAACCCGATCATCATCGGTCAGCTCGGGATGGAACGTAGTCGCCAGCAAGCGACCCTGCCGGGCAGCCACCACGCTGCCGTCCTCCAGCCAGCCAACCGCCTCGCACCCCGACTCCACGCTGATAATACGCGGTGCCCGAATGAAGACACCTTGCAATGGATTCTCACCGATAATCGGCATTGTAATCGGTGCCTCGAAGCTGTCGAGCTGACTACCGTAAGCATTTCGCTGAATGGTCAGATTCATCAGGCTCAACGTAGGCTGACCGCCCTGTTTCTGATCGGTAACGACACTGGCAAGCAAAATTGCTCCAGCGCATGTTCCCCAGATCGCCAGATCACGACCGGCACGTGCCCGTATTAGTTCCAGCATCTGATAGATCGTCAGCAGCCGACCTATCGTTGTGCTTTCGCCACCGGGAATAATCAACCGTTCGACCTGTTCAAGCTGACGTGGCAGACGCACCTCAATCGGTTCAACCCCGATTCGGCGTAGCACTGCACAATGTTCACGAAAATCGCCCTGTAGGGCTAACACACCAACTGTCATACCTCATTCTATGCGGACGAGGGTGACCCCGTCCGCCCCCTCATTACCAGCCGCGGCGAGCCATCAACTGATCGGCTGGAATCTGATCGATGTTGATACCAACCATTGCCTCACCAAGGCCCTTGCTCACCTCGGCAATAATCTCCGGGTCATTGTAGTGGGTTGTTGCCTCAACAATGGCCCGTGCCCGCTTGACCGGATCGCCACTCTTGAAGATACCCGAACCAACGAAGATTCCATCAACGCCAAGCTGCATCAGGAGCGCAGCATCAGCCGGGGTAGCAATACCACCGGCGGCAAAGTTGACGACCGGCAATTTACCTTCAGTCGCCACCTGCTTTACCAGCTCATAGGGAGCCTGGATCTGCTTGGCGTAGGTGAACAATTCATCTTCATTCATCGACTGCAAGCGCCGAATCTCGCTGTACACCGCACGGGCGTGCCGCACAGCCTCGACCACATTACCGGTACCGGCTTCACCTTTCGTGCGCAGCATTGCCGCACCCTCGGCGACACGGCGCAGCGCTTCACCAAGATTACGACAACCGCAGACAAACGGCACACGGAACTTATGTTTATTAATGTGATGCTCTTCGTCGGCAGGAGTCAATACTTCGCTTTCGTCAATATAATCAACGCCAATCGCTTCCAATACCTGCGCTTCAACGAAGTGACCAATCCGTGCTTTTGCCATCACCGGAATGGTTACCGCCTGCTTGATCGCCAGGATCAGCTCTGGATCGCTCATACGGGCCACGCCACCCTGAGCGCGAATGTCAGCCGGTACCCGTTCCAGCGCCATCACTGCCACTGCCCCGGCCTCTTCAGCAATTCGCGCCTGCTCTGGAGTGACAACATCCATGATGACGCCACCTTTCAGCATCTGCGCCAGCCCAACTTTCGTCGTCCATGTCGATTTTTCCATATTGCCTCGCTCTAAAATATCAGGTGACGCTGGTAAATCTCGTCATAATATTGTACCACGCTGTACCGGTGAGGGCAATGCATCGCAAGGCGGAACGCAGGATAGCGCATCAGCAGGCCAATCATCCGCGACCACAAGCAACGTCAACCAGATCACGAGACGGCTACAGATCACCGTATCCGACGAGGAGCACAGTCATTGTGCGGAGTTCGGGCAGCTATGCCGGGGAGGAGAGCACCTCGTTGTGCGCTCCTGACGCGCGTAATTACCAGGTCTTGCCAACAACTTTCGCGATGGCTCGCATTTGGGGCACCAGGCCCATGAAGTTCTCTGGGTTCAATGACTGGCCGCCATCCGACTTTGCCCGATCAGGATCGGGGTGAACTTCAATGATCACGCCATCAGCACCGGCGGCAATTGCAGCCAGGGTTAATGGTGGAACCAGATACCACTTCCCGGTACCGTGACTCGGATCAACAATTACCGGTAGATGTGAGCGCTTCCGGGCCACAGCTACTGCATTCAGATCGAGCGTATTGCGAGTCGCCGTCTCGAACGTGCGGATTCCGCGCTCACACAGAATCACATTTGGATTACCCTGGGCAATAATGTACTCAGCCGACAACAACCACTCTTCAATCGTAGCCGATAAACCGCGCTTGAGCAGCACCGGCATGCCGGTACGCCCGACCTCTTCCAGCAACTGGTAATTCTGCATGTTGCGGGCGCCGATCTGCAAGACATCGGCATATCGGACAACCAGATCAACGTCAGCCGGAGTCATTACTTCGGTCACAATCGGCAATCCCGTCTCGGCACGTGCCTGCGCCAGCAACTGTAAACCAACCTCACCCAGGCCACGGAAACTGTAAGGCGATGAGCGAGGCTTGAACGCACCACCGCGTAACATGTTCGCCCCAGCCTCGCGTACCGCACGGGCGGTCGCCATAATCTGCTCGTCACTCTCAACCGAGCACGGGCCGGCAATAATCGCCAGGTGCCCACCGCCAACCTTTACATCACCAACCGTTACCACCGTATCGCTGGGCTTTACCTCACGGGATACCAGCTTGTAGGGTTGCGTGATGCGCAGGGTCTCCTTCACACCGGCAAAGTGTTCTAGCTCTTCCCGCAAGGTTGGCGGGATCGCTGCCCCCACCACCGCGATCACCGTGCGCTCCTCGCCAACGGTCAGGTGGCCGCGCAAATTGTGTTCGCGCAGCCGGTTTAACACCGCTTCAATCTGTCCAGGGGTTGAGTCGGTTTGCATGACGACAATCATGGAACGATCCTCCTCAGGCATACAAGAACAAGCATCGGTAGACAAAACGGGCACAACACGCAACGCTGCGTGTCCGGCAGGGTCTTGACGACGACTCATAGCAACTCCTCCGGTGAAAGTGGTGTCACCACGCGAAAGGCGTTCATCGCAGCAGCCCGTTCGGGTCGCAGACCACGGGCACCGCGAATGTACACATGGACGACTTCGTCGGCGCGTTTGGTGGTATTCCAGTGGATTAAGACACGAATACAACGGGGCAAACTACCTGGCACAGCCATTTCGTGACCACAGAGAAGGGCAGTATCTACCCAGCCAATTGCGCGGGCTGCCACAGCGGGAAATTCGGCATTCAGGTCGGGAGTCGTCGTAAAAATGGCACTGGCGATGTCTTCCGGCTTAATGTCGTTGGCTTCGATCAACAATGTGAGCAATTCGTGCGTTGCGGACAGAATAGCTTCGCGTGTGTTCTCGCTACAGGTCGTCGCCCCTCGTACTCCACGACAACGAACGTCCATCGGCTCTCCTCCCTGGGCAACAACAGAAGGGGCGCGAGGTTTTTCGCCTCGCGCCCCTTTGTGATTGCTCTATGCTATCGTCTATCTCCAGGAAATGCGAAGCGACCAGTCCGGTTTTCGGCTGGTAAAGTAGAAAAAGTAGGTATAAAAGCGCGAACCGACCATGAGATCGCTTCCTTGACTATCTACTCGCTTCGACGAGGCAACTATACCACAGCCGCAATGTTCCGTCAAGCACGTTCATGAACCGAGCAGCTCTTCCGCTTCGATAATCGCCTGCGCAATATCCTTCATCTTCGTGCGTTTATCACGGGCACGCTGACGTAAACGTTCATACGCATCGCGTTCGCTCAGACCGAGACGTTGCATTAAGATACCTTTTGCCCGCTCGATCAGTTTACGTGCTTCAAGTGCCTCTTGCAGTTCGAGATTTTCGTTCCGCAGATTCTGGATTTCACGATGACGGGCCAGCGCAATCGTGATGGCCGGTGGCAATTCCTGCTCGTTCACCGGCTTCACCAGGTATGCCAGCGCCCCCGCCGCCTCTGCCCGCCGGATGGTCTCTTTGTCGGCGAACGCCGTTAACATCACCACCGGAATACCGGTTTGATCCCGGATCCGGGCAGTTGCCTCGGTGCCGTCCATCTCCGGCATCCGAATGTCCATAATCACCAGGTCTGGTTTCAGGCGTGATGCCAGCATCACTGCCTCGGTGCCAGTCCGGGCAATCCCAACTACCTCGTACCCCAACCCCTTCAGTTGGTCTTCCAACGTGAGCGACACGAGATCATTATCCTCGGCAATCAGGATGCGAATCGCGGCCACGGCTGCCTCCCGCTGCAAGCTATCCAAAAGTGATGACTAAGATCATACCACAACATGCCCGATGGTGTGATACAATTTAAGCGAACGACGAAGTGTTTGCGTATGCAACTGACGCTACAGGAGCGGCAGCCGTACACACCGCCAACGTGAGCAGGGTGAGGAGAGCGTGATGCGCTACGATATCACGAATATTGCAATCGAAGACTATCTGCACGACCTGATGCCGCCACGCGATGAGGTGTTGGCTAATCTTGAAGCACGTGCCAGACAGCAAGGTTTATCGCTGGTTGGGCCGGTACAGGGGCAATTTCTTTACCTGCAAGCGCTGATGATGAACGCCCGTCATGCGCTGGAGGTTGGTATTACCACCGGGTACGCCGCCATTTACATTATGAAGGCACTTCGTCAGACCGGTGGCAAGATGACCGCTATCGAACGGAATCCTGAGCGGGTTAAACTGGCTAGTGAGGTGATCGAAGCCGCCGGTATGCGCGATTTGATTACCATTCATCTTGGCGAATGGCGCGAGCTGTTGCCGTCGCTCCGTCAAGAGTTCGATCTCATTTTCCTCGACATTCTCCGCAATTCGTCGAACGATGAACAGGCCCTGCAGGCGCTTGAGTTGTGTGTATCATTGCTTAGTCCAGGTGGTGTCTTGATCGCAGACAATGTCTTGTGCAGCGCTCAGGTGCTCGAAGAAGACGCCTCTCCGCTGGTACGTGGCATTCAACGTTTCAACCGCGCAATTATGGAACACCCGCTGTTGGAGTCGGTGATTATTCCATTGCGCGACGGTGTGTCGATTAGTCGCAAGAGGAAGTAATGATTGACCCATGCGCTGCTTAATTCACTAACCGATTACCGGTCGTTGTTGTTGGCTAAGGAAAGAGTGTGTTCGATCTGACCTGGCGCACAGCCAGGTATACCAACAACGATTGGTAATCACTTTTTTCTTTCTTCACCGTCAGTAGTCATTGTTTTCCGAATAGCCATCAATCGCTGTTACATTCACACCTCTTCAATGAAACGTGCTTGCTGATCTGTGCGGATACATAACTTCCGGTGGGTTTTTATGCCGTCTTCGGAACGACAACACCGTATCGCAGAATGGTCTGCGTTGCGATTACTGGCCCAAACGCTGAACCAAACGCTGAACCTGCGCTCGGCGCTTGACGCAGCACTTATCCATATTCTTGAGTTGACCGGCCAGGAAGCAGGCTGGATCTATCTCCGTGATGAGGGCGATCAGTTTATGCTGGCAGCGCGCCAGCGATTGCCACCGGCCTTGACCTATCCCGGAACGATCTGGCAAGGTGAATGTGTATGCCAGGAAGCCTGTCGTACCGGCCAGATCCGCCAGGAACCGATGCTCATGCCGTGCTCAAGATTGCGTGGTGCTACAGGCGACAAGCGGGGTCTGACCCACCATATTTCGGTGGAGTTGCGTGATGGCTCCCACTCGGTTGGCATTCTTAATCTGGCAACGACGCAATGGGCAAAACTGGAAGCTGTTGATCAGCAGCTCATCGCAGCCATCGGTGATCTGTTAGGTACAGCTATTGCCCGTGCTCACCTCTACGAAGAGTTCAGCGTGCGCCGTGTGCAGGAACGGCGCGCTCTGCTTTCTCTTTCCCAGGAGCTGCTGGTCACGGATGATCTCGAGCCGACAATTCAACGGCTGGTACGGATCGGCGCACGCCTATTGGACGCTGATGCCTGTGCGTTTATCGAAGCCGATGAGGCAGGTGGACGGGCACTTCTGCGAGCGTGTCACGGCTGGGAATTGCCCACCGTTAGCGCCTGGCCGCTGATCCTTGATGAGAACCACCCGCATCTGTGGTATCTCCCGGAGCGAAGCTCACAGCTAGCTGCAGATGCACTGATGCGCTTGCCCGTTTTGCTGCGACGTCAGAGTTTTCACGGTCACCTGCTGGCACCGGTCGAACTTGGTGGTGTGCAAATTGGATTACTCATGGTGAATACCATCAATCCGCGCAGTTTTCTCGACAGCGAAGCCGAGCTGCTTGGGCTGCTCGCCAGCCAGCTGGCTCAGATGATTGATCGTGAACGCCTGTCTCAAGAAGCATTGGCCCGTCAGCGTCTTGAACGGGAACTCGATCTGGCAAGTGAAATCCAGGCCAGTTTCTTGCCCGATGGTTGTCCATTTGTACCCGGCCTCCAGATTGAGGCGTTTTACCAAGCGGCCCGTCAGGTTGGTGGCGACTTCTACGATTTTATTGAGATACCGGCTGCCACACCTGATGGTCAGTCCCGGTTTGGTGTTGTCATCGCTGATGTAACCGATAAAGGCGTGCCGGCTGCCCTCTTCATGGCCCTCTCACGCACGCTCTTGCGCGCCAGCGCCATTGATGGACGTTCGCCGGTTGCTGTCCTGGAGCGAGCCAATCGCCTGATCCTGGCCGACTCGCGCGCAGGATTGTTCGTCACCTGCTTTTATGCGCTCATCGATCCGGCTACCGGTCGCGTTACCTACGCCAACGGCGGTCATAACTATCCACTCCTCTACCGTCAGGCAACCGGTCAGGTCATCCCCCTCGCCGCCCAGGGCATTGTCCTGGGGATTATCCCGGATCCGCACTTTGTACCGGGCGAAATCATGCTTGACCCCGGCGATATTTTGCTGTTCTACACCGATGGCATCACCGAGGCAATGAACCCACAACGCGACCTTTTCGGCGATGAACGGTTAGCAACAGTCTTGCGCGCCTCTCATCAGTATGCACCAGGCAACATCGTTGATGCTGTACTTGCCGCAGTGCGTGAATTTGCCGGCGATACGCCCCAAACCGATGATATGACTATGGTCGTAATCAAGCGCGTGTGATTACCTGCCAGTCCTGCCTGACTTGCACAGATCCGAACAGCCCATTATAATAAGCGATGACATGACGCGGCACGGGGAGATGACGGAGTGGTTGAACGTGCCCGTCTCGAAAACGGGTAGGGCCTCATAAGCCCTCGTGAGTTCGAATCTCACTCTCCCCGCCAACATACCAGCGCCCGACCTGTTCCCAGGTTGGGCGCACGATTCTTAAGGTGATGTATGACACCGATCGAGCAACGGCTGCGCGAACAGTTAGAGGAACAGATTCGCCTGAACGAGTGGCTCTACGAGCAGCTTGAGCGACAACGGGCGCTCAATGCCGAATTGCGCCGGGCAGTTGCCGATCTGGCTCGCGCATTTCAAGAATCGCTCGCCTCAGCAGTTGAAGCTGGCGAGGCAGGTGATCTGGCCGCAGTACGACGCCTGACAAGAGCCAATCAACAACACTGGCAGCATTACCTCCAGCAAATTGTGGCTGCTGCCAATCGGCTCACGACCAATGATGCGGATAAGGGATAATGTGTGATAATTGGGAAATAGGAGATTAGGAGAGAGGAAGGTGCGCCGAGCACCACCATCAGTGGATCAGGGGTGATTGCCAGCCCAGCCTAGAGCAGACTGTAATCCCAAACGCGAGTCAGGAACAGGATCGAGCTAAAGAATATCGCCATGAATGCGCTGCCAAAAAGCACATTCGCCAGGTTCGCCAGCCGAAAGCTGGGCTTGGCTCAGATCGTCCGTACCCGCTAGCAGCGTAGCAGGCCAAAGTAAAGGCATGCTAACGTAACACTTCTCCCCGCAACCTCCTCACCTCGTCCCGTGCATGCTTGTGGATCATGCCACACAGGGCATTGATGTTGCGCCAATGGAGGTTGACAATCGTCTCGGTAATCCCCGGCATCCTCGCAATGGAGATCTCGGCACGACGAAGTGGACGACGATGGCCGGCGGAAGTCCGGCCGGTTAGCTGTCTCAGCAGTGTTCGGTGGCGAGAAGGGTAGCGTCAGCTCGTCCAGGACGATAGCGCTGAGGATCCCAGCCGGCGTGAGCTGAGAGCCAGCTGGTAGACGAGTATCCGGTAGCCTGATTGGATGCTGTGCGGAGACGTTCACATTGAGGTACGGCTATATGAAGCTCGTTACAATCAATCATACGAGAGCGCGTGTGATATTTTAGACACGACCCGTGTACGCATGAAGAAGTGGCGGCGTAGGTTTCTTCAGGGTTGTTGATCACTCGATACAAGGCCCGTGTGCCTTATTCTTAAACCAGGAAAGGCGCTGCGCAGCTTGCTTGTAGCTGACAAAGCGTCGGTGTGATTCCGAGAAGAACCCGGAAAGTTGGATAACCTTGGATAACTTGGATCACCTCACCGTGTTGAAGCACGTGATAGCACATCGGCCCGATCAGCGCTCCCCTTGCCTGTGGTGATACATGTGTTCGCATGGTATTTGAAGTTTAGACTAAATCAGGCGACAATCAGCCTCTGAAACGGCGTGCGAAAGGGCGATCTGACTTTGCGTCAGATCGCCCTTCGGCGCACCCTCTTGGTTGCTCAAACGACAAGGAGGTATGCCCGTGCAGTGTACCATTTTGGAGGTCTTGCGTCACAACGTTTACCACTGCTGTTTTAGCCATGGTAGGGACGCGCTCTTCGACGTGGCCGACGCGCTCTTGACTGACCCGAGTGCGCACAGCTTCGTCGAGTTGGCGCAAGCCCCCAGCGTTCGGCGGGCCTGGTCGAGCCTCGACGAAGCCCTGGAGGATGGGCGGATCGACCGTAGCGCACTGCTGCGCGAGTTCCTCACCCTGATGCCCACCCGCCTACTGCGTGCGCCTGGTGTTGGGCTTGGATAGCAGCAGCATCCTGCGCCCCGAGCCCCACACCGCCCCCAACCGTACATTGGTGCCTCGCAGCGGGCTTTCTCCTGACGCCACCCCTGTCGGCGCCGGCTGGCAGTTCTTGACCCTGGTTGTCTTGCCCGACCCGGTCAGTAGTTGGCTCTCCATCCTCGATAACCGCCGCGTGCCGAGCAGCAAGACGGTCCGCAGCAGCACGGCCCAGCTCAGCGAGGTACTGGCACACCTGCGCCACCTCCGGCCGCTGCTGGTCTTGGAGCGTGCCTACAGCAACGCACCTTGGATGATGAGCACGCAGCCCCTGAGCATCAACCACTCGTGCGCACTGCGACCAGGTATTGTATCGTCCTCCACCGCCACGCCCTGCCAAGCCTAGCTGGGGCCGCCCACCCCTGGATGGTTCCCGCTTCAAGGGCAGCGATCCGACCACCCATGGCATCCCCGATGCGGACTGGGAGGGTAAAAATGCCCGTGGTCAGCCCGTCCAGGTGACAGCCTGGCGGAACCTGCATCTGGCCCAAGCCCGCCATACCTCGATCACCGTCGTGCGCGTGATCCGTGCCCATGCCCGAGACACCAAACGCGACCCACGGATGTCCTGGTGCTGGTAGCTGGGCGAGGCGTTGCCACCCTTAAGCGAGATCCCGTCGCTGTATGGACGGCGCTTTGGGCAAGAGCATGGCTACCGCTTCCTCAAGCAAGATCTGCTCTGGACCGCGCCACGAGTGCGAAGTCCGAAGCAGTTTGAGCACTGGACGGTTCTGGTCAGCCTGGTGCATAATCACCTCGTCCTGGCGCGACCGTTGGTGGAGGAGCAGCGACGCTCCTAGGAATAGGTCTCCAACCTCACCCGCACGGTCGACACCCACTCCATTCCTGACCGGGACGAGCAGGGACGTCGTTGCTGGCAGCGGCAGACCCCGGCGATGAAGGCTGGCTTGACGGACCACCGCTGGACCATCAAGGAGTTGCTTTCGACCGTTGGTGCCCCTCAACCGCTCAACACGTAAGGGGGAGAAGGCCCAACTTAGGAGGCCGCTTTTATTAGCCATGTTTTGGTGGAGGGGGGTACTATGCCTCTGCATCGTCTGGATTGAACCTGGCTATCCCATTTGTCCCTTCTGCCTCCGTTGTTCATCGCGTTCCCTGATCCCATTGAACATCGGTTCTTCACCCCTGTTTGCGTTTTTACAGGTTGCACAACGCTATGCGCTCACCCGAAGATCTCCTGCGCCTCGTGGATTTGCGCCGTCAGGTCGCGGTCGTAACGGATGGTGATAACGCGGTAGCCGTGACGGGTCAGCTCGGTGCGCAGCTCCTCATCGCGACGGTGCTGCTCCGGTTCATCGTGCACCGTGCCGTTCTATCCGTCCGCACCCAGAGCGGGCGGGGGACGCGGTCGCGGTAGTCGTGTTTGAGCCGACCGCCGGAGTCACGCCATTCCTCCGGCAGTAACGACTCATCCCAGTCGTTCTGCGGCGAGGCCGGCATCAGGTAGCCAGGCCGATAGGATTCGCCCAGTTCAAAGAAGCCCAGCGGGTGGGGGAGGAAGACGTCGTCAGCCTCCAGGACGTGGTAATACTCCTGCCCACATTGGCGGCAGAACTTGAGGGGGAAGAAGAGCCGTGTCTCATCAGCGCGGGGCTGACCCGCCAGGCTCAAGGCACGCCGCTCCGGCGGCTCCAGGGTGGCGAAGAGCGCCCGTCCCTGGCTGATGAACTGGTGCAGTTTGAAGGCGAAGGCACGGCCCTGATCCTCGCGCACCAGTGACCGCCCAGAGCCAGCCAGCGTTGCAGGAGCTGCTGACACGCTGCAACGGGGAGGTTGGTTTCGGCGGCCAGTTTCGCCGCAGCCGCGCTGAGCGTGATGGGGACACGGCGTCGGTAAGCGCCCTCGGCTTCAGGCTCCAGGCCGAAGGTGTGTTCGATCCAGCGCGACAGAGGATGCTGGCGATACGTTTCCAGGTCGGGTGGCGGGGCGGGCAGTGTCCGCAACGCAGCGCCCAGTTCGTCGGGAGGAGGATCGCCCTCGGTAAAGGGGGTCAGGGTCTCTTTGATGATGTCGCTTGCAGTGAACGGGTGACTGAAGAGGCGCATGGCAAAGTCGGCCACGACCTGGCGGCGTTGTGCGGGCGTGACGCTGCGCTCGGCGATCATGGTGGCGGAGGTGCCGATGTGGAGGAGGTTGTCGGCGGCGGCCTCTTTCAAGCGGCGGATGAGCATGGCCACATCAGCACCCTGGCGCCCGCGGTAGGTGTGCAGTTCGTCGAAGACCAGGAACACGATGCCGCTGGCACGGTCGAGAAAGCGCCGGTCTTCGGGGCGGACGAGCATCAGTTCGAGCATCATGTAGTTGTTGAGCAGGATGTGCGGCGGGTGCTGGCGCAGGGCCTGGCGGGCGTCGTCGCGCGTTTCGCCGGTGTAGCGGGCAAAGGTGACCGGGAAGGGCCTACCGTAGCGTCGCTGGTACTCGTCCCGTAGGGTTTCCAGCGCCAGCATCTGCGAGTTGACCAGTGCGTTCATCGGGTAGACGAGCAGCGCCGCGGTGCGGTCGCGGGGAAGACCTTGCCGCAGCAGTACGTCCACGATGGGGATGAAGTAGGTCATGCTTTTGCTGGAGCCGGTACCGCTGGTGACAATGTAACTATGGCCGGCGCGAGCCTTTTCGAGGGCTGCGATTTGATGGCGGTAGAGGGTGAACGGTGCGCCGGCGCTGGTGCGGAAGATACGCGCCGTTTCGGGATGCAGGCGTCCTTGCTGCACCAGTTCGTCCACGTTGGGACCGCGCTCATACGAGGGGCTGACCTGGAGCAGAAAATCGGGCCAGAGGTGGGACTCTTCTTCCAGGGCCTGATCCACGAAAGCGCGGATGCCGTCATCAGCGATGTGGAGGAAGGAGCGCACGAAGGCGCGATAGTCGTTCAGGACGGCGCTGTGCAGGTCGAAGATGGTCATGGAAGCCTCCATTGTGTAATATTCTGTTGCCAAACTGGTTGCCCCACCATGCCACGCCATTGATTGACACCTCGCGCCGAACATGTTTTGCATTGGCGCACAATGTCGGGTAATGGGGTAGGG
>NZ_DAOUBI010000221.1:0-22696 GCF_034432675.1 Chloroflexus sp.
AACGGCCTTCGCGACCTCAGCGTTGCAGTGTCTTAACCGATACCCCCAGCAGCTTCGCCGCCTTGCCTATACTAAATAGTGCTTTCCATGAGGACAATACTACAATATTGCGCATAAAAGTCAATACTAGAGTACGGCTCCAATGCTTACAAAGTCAGAGAGGACGGCTTTTAACGCAGCGAGTGACGGTTCATGAATGTACATCATATGACCAGCAGGATAGAAACTCTCGCTGATCTGGCTGCGCAGGGCCGGATCGAGTGCCAGATGACTCAGCGTATAGCGGGTGGCAAAGTAGGGGGTTGCCAGATCGTAGTATCCACTTGCCACATGTACCCGCAGAGCCGGATTCCGATGAATTGCGCGGCGCAAGGTCTCGGCGACATCCACATAGCGGTTCTGATGGTCGTTGAAGCTCCAGGGCCAGACCCGCTCGGTGAGGATTTCATAAGGCAGGTCACTGCTAAAGCCCAACTGCTGACGCACGTAGTCGTTTAGAGCTGCCGTGTACGGGCCAAGAATGGCCGTCAGGCTCGGATCGAACTCGACCGTTTCGCCTACCGCGTCACGGTCGCTACCGGTAAACCGGCTATCAAGCCGGCCAACTGTGCGTTGCTGATCGCGCAATAATTCCTTAACAAACCGATCATCGCGAATACGTAATCGTGAACGCTCAATGTACTCTCGGCTCAGGCCGGTATAGCGCACCAGTTGGGTGATGATGCGCTCGGTAGCGGATGGATCAAGCTGGTCACCTTGCAACAGGGCTAGCGCATAGTCGCCGAGAGCAAAAGCCTCAGCCGCACGTAAGGTTGTGATCAGATCGCGTTGTAGCTCTGGTTCAAGACGGCGATGGTAGAAGGCAGTCGCTGTGTAGGCCGGCAGGAAGAGCATGTATGGCAAGTCGTTCCCGTGATCGAACGAGAGGGTCTGAAAATGCAGCACGGCTGAAATCAGGATAAGCCCATTCAGATAGAGACCGTGCCGCTCTTGTAGATAGCCGGCCAGACCGGCCGCCCGCGTGGTACCGTAGCTCTCACCGGCCAGGTATTTTGGCGACAGCCAGCGTCCATAGCGGCTCACGTAGAGACGGATGAAATCACCGACCGACTCGATATCTTTGCGAAAATCGTGGAACTGCTTCGCCGACTCACCTGCCACCGGTCGGCTATAGCCGGTGCTGACTGGATCGATGAAGACCAGGTCACTGACATCGAGCAATGAGTATTGATTGGGGGTAAGCCGTCCGGGTGGTGGTAAGGGCCAGCCCTCCTCTTGCATCAAGACGCGGTGGGGGCCGAGCAAGCCGAGGTGTAGCCACACCGATGATGAACCTGGTCCACCATTAAAGGCAAATGTGATTGGACGCCTACTCAGGTCGGTGACATCATCACGGGTGTAGGCGACGAAGAAGATACCAGCTCGCGCCTGTTCACCGGTACTGACACCGTCTTTCTCGGCCTCCTCCTTCATAATGATGATGCCGGTAGTCGCGGTGTAGCCAATTTCCACCCCGTTAATCGTCACCGAATGACGGGTTTGAACGATCTGATCGGTCAGCGGTGTCGCCGGCGCCGGTGATGGGTTTGTGGGTTGGTTCGTTGTTGTCATAAAACATGCTGTCCGCTATCATCCCAAACTAGTTCAGCTCGTCCGATGCGTACCAGATCACCGTCTTGCACGCCGGCTGCAATCAGGGCTTCGTTAATCCCACTCGCCTCAAGGACGCGCTGAATCCGGTCGAGCGCTTCATCTTGATCGAGATTGCTCATCGCGATCAAGCGTTCAATCTTGATCCCACGTACCCGGAAAGCCTCACCTTCACGTTCGATGGTAAAGGCATTCTCATCGACCTCTGGTAGAGGCCATTGCAATGGTGGTTCATCGGGATCGACCGGATCACGCTGTGGTGGAGGATCGACCCGCAGAAGGTCGGCAACCCGGCGCAGGAGAGATTCGATCCCCGCACCGGTGGCCGCAGAGATCACGAAGAGGTCTTCAGGAGCCACCGGCAATCGTTCACGTAAGATCGGCAGATTTTCCTGGGCAGCAGGTAGATCGGCTTTATTAAGAGCCACGACCTGCTTGCGCTGGGCAAGTTCAGGCTGATAGAGGCGCAGCTCGGTATTGATCTGCTCATAGTCATCCCAGGGATTGCGACCATCGACGCCGGCGGCATCGATAATATGGATCAACAGCCGGGTACGTTCGACATGGCGCAGAAAATCGTGACCGAGACCGACGCCGGCGTGAGCGCCCTCGATCAAACCGGGAATGTCGGCTACCACAAAGCGTTGCAGGCCAACTTCGACAATACCCAGGTTCGGGGTAAGTGTGGTAAAGGGATAGGCGGCAATCTTCGGGCGGGCGGCGCTGATGACCGACAGCAGCGTAGACTTCCCGGCGTTCGGAAAACCGACCAGCCCCACATCGGCTAACATCTTTAGCTCAAGCTCAAGGGTCAACTCCTGTCCCGGTTCTCCCAATTCGGCAAGCCGCGGCGTCTGACGAGTCGAGGTTGCGAAGTGGATGTTGCCCAACCCACCACGTCCCCCGCGGGCAGCGAGCAGGCGTTGACCGGGGCGGGCCAGATCGACACTGTACGTAACGCCGTCGATAGTTGCCCGCACTACTGTGCCCGGTGGTACCGGCACATAGACATCGGTGCCGTTGCGCCCGTGCATTGCATTTTTGCCACCGTGCCCACCGTTTTCGGCAACGAACTTGCGCTGATAGCGAAAATGGAGCAGCGTGTTGTATTCAGAATCGGCGATTAGGTAGACATGACCACCGCGACCACCATCACCGCCGTTGGGACCGCCACGCGGAACGTATTTTTCACGCCGGAATGTGGCCGCACCGTTGCCACCGTTACCGGCACGTACTACAATTGTTGCTTGATCAAAGAAATCGGTTTCAGTTTTCATAAGCGTATCAACATAGGGGTCTGCTGACGCCCCCAAATTGCGTTTATTTTTAACGGTCAGCTTTCATTATACGTCCGAGTGAGGTATGCAGAGCGGACATCACTCTACCAGGACAATAGGATACGTCTCCACAGGACAGAGAGAGTGTGTACCTGCACATGTTGGTTAGGGTTGACGTCGCAGGTATCACAACTTTGGAACTGGTCAATGGGGCAAAAGATTTCCAAGCCTGAAACGAGGTTGCTTTACCCTTCCTGCTTCAGGCCAGACATTTTCAGGTGCGCGAGACAATCTCTTCTAACGAAGAGCAAGCTATCTGAAAGAGCAGCAGCGCATTTCACCGGTGAAGACCCAACGTGTGAGACTAGACTTTGGTTTCGCCCTCGGTCTTCGCATCGCTGCGTGGCTCATCATCACCTTTTACCGCTTTGCGGAATTCGCGAATACTGCTGCCGAGTGCTCCACCCAGACCCGCCAGCTTCCCGGCACCAAAGATCGCAATCACAATAATCAAGATGATTAACAGCTCACCCCAGCCGAGACCACCAATCATACTGTACTCCTTCCTGGTTATTGCACCAGCGCTACCCATGACTATGCTCATTCATTATACCTCACCAGAGGGGTGTGTCAACGCTGCTCGGTAGGCTTCCAGGGTCTTGATTGCTGTCTGCGTCCAAGAAAATTGTTGAGCGCGCTTCAGGCCACGGGTACGCAGATCTACTCGTAAATCAGGATTGGTCAGAATACGCTGCATTGCTTCAGCAAGCGCAGTGGTATCGGTGGGTGAAACCATCAACCCGGCATCACCGACTACCTCCGGCAAGCTGGATGTGTTTGAAGTGATGACAGGTGTCCCGCAGGCCATTGCTTCGAGTGGTGGCATTCCAAAGCCTTCATACATCGACGGAAAGACAAAGACGGTAGCCGCTGCGTACCATAGGGGCAACTCCTCTTCGGGAATGTAACCAATGAACTTTACCCGGTCACGCAACTGCAACTGTTCGAGACGGGCAAAGATCGGTTCGTACATCCAGCCCTTTCCACCGCCAATGAGGAGAGGAACGGTCGGCACATGCCGGCTCAGGAGCGCAAACGCTTCGAGTAGCGTCGTCAGATTCTTACGCGGTTCAAGTGTTCCGACGTATAAAATGAAGTGCTCCGGTAGGCTACGGCGGACACGGAACTGTTCAAGTTGATCTGGCGCAGGCGGACGGAAGTGATGGCGCACGGCATTCGGCGTCACGACAACCCGGTCCGGATCGGCCCCTAGCAATCCCACTACTTCGCGTTTTGTATGCTCGGAAACAACGAGAATCCGACTGGCCCGCCGGGCGCTGAGCCGGGTGGCGAAATCGAGATAGATGCGATTGTAGGCCCGAAACGTTTGTGGAAAGCGGACGAAGGCCAGATCGTGAATAGTGATCACCGTTGGCACCGGACTGAGCAATGGCGCCACGTTAAGGCAGCCATGATAAAGGTCTGCCTTACCGCGCAACATGAGTGGGGCAATCATTTGTTCCCACGGAATCCGGACGCGCGGGTTGATGGTTGGTAAGCGTGATGGTTTGACCACAAAGTTGGCCGGTAAGCCGAGGGCCGCCTGATCGAGGCCGCGGGTAGTGTAGACGGTGTAGCGATTCTCGCGGTCAATGTGGGCCAGGTGGAGTAAGATCTGTTCGATATAGTGAGAAACACCGGCCCGCCGAAACGAGTGGGTGTGCGCAAGCAGATGAGCGTTGATGGCGATATGCATACGATTGATCGGTTGACTAAGGTGCTACCGCAGTACTGGTCTCGTAGCGATGGTGCGGTACCAATCCCCAATCACTAAACGGAAAGTAGATGAGCCATGCCTGACCGACAACCCGATCCAGGGGTAAGGCATCCCACTCTCGCGAGTCGGAACTGTTGCCGCGATTGTCTCCCATCACAAAGATACTACCGGCTGGCACCAGGACCGGTCCCTGGGCGCAAGGATACCCACCCAGACAGTAGGTGGACGCACCGCGCAGGTATGGCTCATCGAGCGGTTCGTTATTGACGAAGACTTTACCTTCACGAATCTCGATAATATCACCCGGCAAACCAATAACCCGTTTGATATAATCTTTACGTACATCACGTGGATACTCAAAGACAACAATGTCACCGCGCTGGGGAGGGCGAAAAGGATATACTATACGGGGTGGAAGATCGGATTGGCCGGGAAGCAGACGAAGTGGTGCGTTTAAATCGAAATGAAAATAGATGAGTTTGTTGACCAAAATATATTGACCGGTGTGGAGCGTTGGCTCCATACTTGAGCCTTCAATCTTGAAATTTTGCACAACACCGCGCACGATGAGAAAAACCAGCAGAATAAAGATTGCTGTTTCGAGCAGTTCACGAACCACGTACCGCAGCGGGGCACGAGGTTGACGAACCTGAACTGTTTCGGGATCACTCGTCAGGGATTCTGATGATGAAGGACTATTCGTCATGGCATGAACGTGGATACTCTATGCTACACTAAGAGAAAGCAGATACCATCAGAAATAGTATGCGGAGAGAAGGTTTTCCTCCGCCGCCTATGGCATTATACTCGAATAAACGGCAAATTGCTAGTCCGAAGCAATGAAGGAACGTCAATCCTATGTCATCGCTGGCCACACTAGCGCAACCGCTTGCCGATGGAACAATTCAGTGTCTGGCGTGTCAGTGGTGTTGCACGCTGGCACCGGGCGAGATTGGGCGTTGTCACATGCGTATCGGTCGTGAAGAAGGGATCGAATTGATCAATCACGGCATAATCAGCGGAGCAGCAATTGGCCCGGTTGAGGATCATCGCCTCTGGCACTTCTTTCCAGATACGACGGTGCTAGCGATTGGTGGATGGGGCTATGCGCTACCTGTTGATCAGCAGCGTGGTCCTTACAGCACATTACCAACCGAACCGGCGAAGCAGCGTCGGCTTGAACCGCAACGTGCCGCCGATTTTGCGCTCGAACGGCTTTGCCGCGGTGTGGTGTGGGCATTTGGTGAGCCGGCGGTCAATTTTGAATACGTGCTGGCGCTGCTGCAACTGAGCCGTGCTGCCAGCCGCTATACGGCGATTGTAACCAGCGGTATGCTGAGTCTGGAAGCCTTGAATGAACTAGGACCGTACCTTAACGGCATTAGTCTCGACCTGCGCGGCTTTTCCGATAATGCGTACCAACGGTTGGGTGGGATAAGCGACTGGCGCCACATTCTCCGTTTTGCCGAAGAGGCACAGCAGCGCTGGAAATGTCATATTGAGATTACGACCCGTATTCATCACGGCGTCAATGATCACCCCGATGAGCTGCGTGATCTGGTTGAGTGGATCAAGAAGACCCTGGGCGAGGAAACGCCGTGGCATGTGTTGCCAGGTGATGCCGGGAGCGAGACGGCAGCGGCAACCAGGCAGGCTCGTCGTATCGGCCACGAGGGTGGCTTACAGTTTATCTACGGTCACGAGCCTAATCAGCCAACACGTTGTCCGTCCTGCCACGCAACGCTGATCAATCGGCAGCACGGTGTGAGCCGGCGGGTTGGTCTTGATGGCAATCGCTGTAGTCATTGTGGTTATGCCACGAATTTGTATCTATCGATCTTTAAGGTGCATCGCACGTAATGTTGTTGTTAAACAGCAGACGACGCTGAAGGAGCGAGTTCTGCATTCGTAGAATCGAGAGCACCTCACCGACTATTGGTTGCACACGGTGTGTCTTGTGCTCGTTGCCCGTCTTGAATTGAGCACAGGATCAATTCCACACCCACAAGAGAGACGTGCTATGCGCAAACCTGAAATAATGAGTCCAGCCGGTTACTGGCCACAACTGTACGCTGCCATTGAAGCCGGCGCGGATGCGGTCTATTTTGGATTAACCCATTTTACGGCGCGGGCCAAGGTAGGCTTTACTCGCAGCGAATTACCTGACGTGATGAAGACGCTACATCGGCGCGGCGTGAAGGGGTATGTCACCTTTAACACGCTGGTGTTCGATCACGAGATACGGGCTGCCGCCAATGCTCTGGCCGAGATTGCCGCTGCCGGCGCCGATGCGATCATTGTCCAGGACCTCGGCATTGCGGCCCTTGCGCACCGGATTGCGTCTGATCTTCCCATTCATGGTAGTACGCAGATGAGTATTACCAGCGCTGAAGGTGTTGAACTGGCGGCTCGCTACGGTGTGTCGCGGGTTGTACTAGCGCGCGAATTATCGCTGGCAGAGGTGGCCGCGATCCGTGCCCGCAGCCCTATCGAGCTGGAGATCTTTGTCCACGGTGCGCTCTGTGTCTCGTACTCCGGCCAGTGCTTTTCCTCGGAGGCATGGGGAGGGCGCAGCGCCAATCGTGGTCAGTGTGCGCAGGCATGTCGGTTGCCGTATGAGATGATTGTCGATGGTGAGCACCGACCACTGGGTGCAGCTCGTTATCTCCTCTCACCGGGTGATCTGGCGGCAATTGATGATATGGCAACCATTGCGCACCTGGGTGTCAGTGCGCTTAAGATTGAAGGTCGCTACAAAGATGCTGAATATGTTGCGATTACGACGAATGCCTATCGCCGGGCGCTCGATGCTGCCTGGGCAGGTTTGCCGTCCGATCTGACCGTGGCTGATCGGCTGCATCTTGAGCAGGTGTATTCGCGTGGTCTGGGGCCGCATTTCCTGCGGGGAACCAACCATCAGGCAGTCGTTGAGGGACGGGCACCACGTCATCGTGGTCTCCTGATGGGGCGCGTCGTACAGGTACGGTCGGATGCGATCATCATTACGCCGGAGCCGGGGCGTGAGGCGGCGCCGTTGAAACCCGGTGATGGTGTGGTCTTTGATGCCGCCGACTGGCGAAGTCCAGAGGAGCCGGAAGAGGGTGGCCGGATCGTCGCCGTCGAACCGGCAGGTAATGGCCGGCTGGCAATCCGGTTTATGAAGGGGGTGATCAATCCGCGCCGGATTCGGGTCGGTGATCTGCTCTGGCGCACGTCTGATCCGCAGACCGAACGGATCGCTCGCCCCTTCGTCCAACCGGCGGCGCCGGTGCGCCGGCAACCGGTGCGTGTTCATGTCCAGGCATGCGCCGGTACGGCTCTGGAAAAGAGGTGGACACTCATCGATCAGCCGGCATTGTCGGTCGTTGTGCGGAGTGAGACACCGCTCACAACTGCGCAAAACCGACCGCTTGATGAAGCGACGCTACGTGATCAACTCAGTCGACTGGGGGATACGCCCTACATTCTGAGCGAACTTTCGGCGGTGATTGAAGGCAATCCCTTCGTACCGGTATCACTGCTCAACCAGTTGCGCCGTCAGGCAACGACGCAACTCGCCGAATTGCAGAGTCAACCACCCGCGTTGACCATTCTTAATCCCGATCAGGTGGTAGATGAAGCCCTGGCCGCAGTAGAACCGACTGCACCATCGGCAACACCGCACCTGCACCTGTTGGTGCGTTCGCCCGAACAGCTCGCGGCAGCGATTGCCCTGCGCCCTGATAGCATCACGCTCGACTACCTTGATCTTGAGGGATTGAAGCCGGCGCTGGCTCAGATTCGTGACGCCGGTATTCCCGCCCGGATCGCCGCCCCACGTGTGCTCAAGCCCGAAGATGAGCGGATCGTGCGGTTTCTGCGCAAACTACAAACCTCGTTGCTGATACGCTCAACCGGCTTGCTCGAACTGCTGCGCGATGATCCGACGGTAGCGTTGACCGGAGATTTCAGTCTGAACGCCGCAAATGTCCTAACCGCCGATCTGTTGCTGAAACTGGGATTGCAACGATTAACGCCCACTCACGACCTCAATGCCGAACAGATCGCGCATCTGGCGGAACGGATTGGCGGGAGCCGGATTGAGGTGATCGCCTACCACCATCTTCCGGTCTTCCACACCGAACATTGCGTCTTCTGTCGTTTTCTATCGAATGGTACCAGCTATAAAGATTGTGGTCGGCCCTGCGAACGGCATCACGTGGCATTACGCGATACGAATGGACGCGAACATCCGGTGATTGCTGATGTCGGTTGTCGCAATACTGTGTTCGGTGCCGAGGCGCAGGAAGCCAGTAAATACCTTGATCGCTGGCGGGCTGCCGGGATCGGGCACTACCGCCTGGAATTCGTCCACGAGTCGGCGGCGCAGGTCACTGCTATCAGCGAGGCATTTCGGGCGTATCTCCACAACACGATAAACGCAGCCGAGCTAGGCCGTCGCTTACGCCAGTGCTCACCGCAGGGCGTGACGGAAGGGAGCTTCTTCGTACCGGCAAACTATCAGTACATTCCACTACTGTAGAGAGGACACGCTCATGGTCGTGAGTTTGTGGGATCAACTGGCTCAGCGACTGGTTGATGCACTTGGTGCCCAGCACGGTGAACTGATCGAAGTCCGTGACGAAGCAGGTAATCAACGCTTGCTGCACGCGGTGCTGCTGGCTCTGGAGAGTATTGGAGCAGAACCGCTGATTACCATTCAGCCGGCGCAGCATATTGAACGTTTACTGGCGACAACACCGCCAGAGGTGCTCATCGAGCGACATCAGCGGTATGCCGAATGGTTGACGCACGTTGATCGCTCACTGACGCTGATCGGCGCTCAACCAGACCTGAAACGGGTGGCTGATGAAGCGCTGCGCGCCTTCGGTACATCCTACGACCGGCTGGAAATGGTGCGTGAGGAGCGGCGTATTCCACAGGTCATTGCTGCCATCCCGACCATTGGCAAAGCAGCCCAACTGGGTATTAGGCACGAAGAGCTGGAATTGCAACTGATGCCGGCGTTGCTGGTAGAACCGGCAGTACTGCGTGCTATCACTGAGCGGGTTATGTCGGCACTGCACGATACATCTACCATCACCATCGTGAGTGGGCCGGGGTATGAGTTACGACTCGATCACGGTGAACGTCCGTGGTTGAGTGATACCGGCCAACTGACCACCGGTGTCAACAAAACAGGGGCCATCGTGATCAACCTGCCAGCAGGGTCAATCTACACTACCGTCTTTGAGGAGAGTGTCGAAGGCGATCTCTTCTTACCGGTGGCCGGCCCGGCACGGGCAGTCCATCTCCACTTTGCTGGTGGTCGCGTCACGCAGATTGAAGCGGCCAGTGGAGCCGACCAGCTTCATGCGCTTTTCGACCGCCATAGTGGTGAACCACGCCGGATCAGCCATATTGGAATTGGCCTCAATCCGCAATTGCACCAGCCTATTGGCTGGACAATCGTTGATGAGCATATTCAGGGCGCACTCTTCATTGCATTTGGCGAAAACCGGTATATGGGCGGAGCTAATGCCTCATCGCTCAATGTTGATTTTGTGATCGGTGCGGCCAGTTTGCGTGTCGATGAGCGGGTGATTGTTGATCAGGGACAGTTAATCGTGTGACTGTCCACTCGTCACTTCGTTAGATAGGAGCATCGGAGCGACAATGTTGCAACCGCACGAAATGCGTCTGGCAGGTGATCTGTTAGACTTCTTGGGTGATCCATCTACTGCGATTGCCCGCGATTTTGCTACGCAGGCAACACTCATGCATATCGCAAGCGGTGTAACCGTCTTTGCTGAAGGCGATGAGTGTAGCTTTTTTGCTGTTCTTGCCGACGGTCAGATTCGGGTGTTCAAAATTGGCGAAACCGGGCGGGAGATTACACTCTATCGGTTTGGCCGCGGTGAGAGCTGCATTCTCACCACTAGTTGTGTCTTGAGTAATCATCAATTTCCGGCAATCGCTGTGGTTGAACGCGAGGCAACCGCCTTTCTCATTGGTCAGGCAACCTTTCGCGATTGGATCGAGCGCTATAGCGCCTGGCGTGACTATGTCTTTCAACTGCTTTCAAGGCGGCTGGTATCGGTAATGGCGATCATCGATGAGATTGCCTTCCGGCGGGTTGATGTGCGCCTGGCTGCATTTCTGCTCCGTCAGGCTGTCGGCGATCCGCCTACCCTCAATCTTACCCATCAGCAAATTGCCGCCGAGCTAGGCACGTCGCGCGAAGTCGTCAGTCGCATTCTGGCCGACTTTAGTGAGGAGGGGCTTATTAGCAGTAGTCGCGGGCAAATCACGGTGTGTGATCGAACGCTCCTGTATCGGCGGAGCGAGCTGCGCTGAAGCCGACCGACAAGGAGACTATTGTGGATATGTCGGTGCTGACTCGGAAACTTAGCGATAACGCCAGACGGATACAGGTATTGCTTGCAGGGGTATCGCTCGAACAGGCGCGTTGGAAGCCGCAACCTGCCCTGTGGTCGATGCTCGAAGTGATCGGTCATCTGGCCGATGAGGAGCAATACGATTTTCGGGTGCGCCTCGACTACACACTCCACCGTTTGGGAGAACGCTGGACACCGATTGATCCGGAGGGTTGGGTGACAGCTCATCGCTACAACGAAGGCGATCTTACCACAACCCTGGAGCGCTTCTTACAGCTCGTGCCGAATCGATCCAATGGTTGCGTAGCCTGCAATAACCTGACTGGAACACAACCTACACTGCACCATTTGGTGTCATACGTGCGGGTGATTTGCTGGCAGCTTGAGTAGCCCATAATCTGCTGCATCTCCGTCAGTTGGTTGAGCTGCACTGGGCCTGTTTGGTGCAAGAAGTTACGCCTTATCAGACGATCTACGCCGGTGCGTGGTGACGTTATGAGCAATGTGTGAGGTTTCGATGGCGATTCGAGTGTGTCTAGCGGGTGCAACCGGATGGGCTGGTTCGGCACTTGCCCGTGCGATTGCGCAAACTGATGATATTGTGCTGAGTGCTGCGATGAGCCGCCGTGCTGCCGGGCAGTCACTGGCCGATGTGTTGGGTGAACCACGATTGACATGTCCTGTCTACGCGACTGCTGCTGAGGCATTGACACAGCCGTGTGATGTCTTTTTCGAGTATACCCGTCCTGATGTTGCGAAAGTCAACGTCTTGACTGCCCTACAACACGGATGTCACGTGGTGATTGGTACATCGGGGCTGAGTGATGACGATTATCGCAAGATTGATGCAGTGGCAACAGCGCAGCAACGGGGCGTACTGGCAGCGGGCAACTTTGCCTTGACTGCCGTCTTGCTGCAACGGTTTGCCAGTATTGCTGCCCGCTACATCGAACAGTGGGAGATCATCGATTATGCCCGCGATAGCAAGCCGGACGCGCCGAGCGGGACAGCGCGTGAGCTGGCTGCCAGGCTGGGGCAGATTCGCTCGTCGCATCTGAGTGTACCGCTTGAGCAAACCCAGGGTATCCCGGCAACCCGTGGTGCCCGCCTAAACGGCATGCAAGTGCATTCGGTGCGTCTACCGGGCTATACAATCGGGCTAGAAATCATCTTTGGCATGCCCGATCAGCGGCTGAGTATTCGCCATGATGCCGGTGCCAGTGCCGAACCCTATGTCGCCGGAGCACTGTTGGCCATCCGGCGCGTGGGGAAACTGGTTGGTCTGCATCGGGGGCTTGATAGTGTCTTAGAGCTGTAGAAACCTGAGCACGTGAAGCAGGTATGCCGCTCGTGCGCATAGGTACGGTGCAGAGGCTCCCACAGCTCGCACATCCACGCCGGTATCATTGCGCTTACGTGCGATTCCACTGCATCTCAAAGGCAACATCCGGCGGCAGGTCTGGGCGAGCTGCGGCAGCGATGGCCAGTTCGTGACAACGTTCATTGTCAGGTACGCCCTGATGACCGGGCACCCAGACAAACTCAACCTGATGACCTTCACACAGCAAGCGCAATTCAGCCCAGAGATCGGCATTTTTTACCGGTTCGGTCTCGCTGCGCATCCAGTTTTGTGCCTGCCAGCGGTGTATCCAGCCTTTGCGAAAAGCATCGACGACGTAGCACGAGTCGCTGTGCAGGCGTACCGACACCGGTCGCTTAAGCGCACGCAGCCCGACAATACAGGCCATTAACTCCATACGGTTGTTGGTCGTGAGCCGAAAGCCACCGGTGAATTCCTTATAATGATCTTTGTAGCGCAGCACGACGCCGTACCCGCCCGGCCCAGGATTGCCGAGAGCACTGCCGTCGGTGTACATCATCACAATCCCGTTTGTGGAGGAAGAAGGAACGTTCTCTGAGGGGGATGTTGCCGGTCGCGACAATGGCTGTTGCGTGTTCTGATCCGGTTTAGCTTCGGCGTGTGGCGCATGCTCGTAGTCGGTGAGCAATTGCAGTGCCAGCGTCTGTTCGGTCGCAGGCAACGATCTTACCCACTCGTGGGCGGCGGCTATGGTTGAAAAGCCTTTGTAGAGTGCGCCGGGAAAGCCGGTTACCTGAGCAGATGCACCATCCTCACCTGACCACTGCTGATAGAGACCGGGATTTCGGCCACGTACCACAAGATAGAATTGCTTTTTTTGCGCCATACATTGTTGTGGTTCTGTACTCGATACCGGCGTTACTATACCATCTTTTTTGCACGTATCTGAAACTCGCCACAAACTTCTGCGCTTCGACCCTTGACTTTCACATAAACCTTGGGTATAGTACCTATGTCGGTATTTGCACACTGTATTGCCGGTCAGGCGTGAAGGAGGTGATGCCCATGGGTAGTAGTAAGCGTATGGGTGTCACCGCTGGTGAGGCCCGCTAAGCTTTACCGAACCGGTGACCCCTTCCTCCAGTGGGGAGACGTTGCACTGCAACGTCTCTCTTTATTTATGGCGCAGAGACGTCAGCGCATGATGTCAATTAGCACGCGATCTAAGATGTATCCCTTTGGCAACCCCTTATTCGCCGCATCCCTTTGTACGGCAATGCGAATAGACGAATGTGTCGTCTGTAGGGGCGGGTTCTAAACTCGCTCCTAAAGAATCATGCAGGCGACACCCACGGATCGTTGTGGGGCACGCATAGTCACGGTTCACCGCGTGTCTGGTGACAGGTAATAATGGCCGGTATCGATTAAGATTTGATATGGGTGGGATAATATACAGACTCCTGGTTTCCCCAACCCTTAACGAACCGTGCGAAAGAAGGTAACCATATCAAGCATCCCGTAGAGGCTGGCACTGCGAAACGTGATACTGGTGCCGGCAGTGTAGTGCAAAACAACTTCTTCCCAGGCCGGTACATCTGCCTGCGCTGCCTCGGCCAGCGCTGCGTACGCAAAATAACCGAGGGTAATGTGCGGCATGTACGGTTCATAAGCGGCTATGCCGAAGCGACTGCGGAAAGTAGCGTTCCAGGAGCTGCGCAGGCCGTTGAGGGTAGTGAAGGTATCCAGCGTCTCTGCGGTGGGTGCCAGCAATGCCACCAGAGCGGCTTGATGAACGATAACCAGCCTCTGCACGGTAAAACCAACCTGCCAGCCGCGCCGCCGGATCAGTGGTGAACCGGCAATGGTGCCGCTGATGAGATTGCCGTGGCTGAGCGCACCGGGAATATCGATCAACAAATCTTCAATGCGCTGCCGCACCTCTGGCAGCGCATGGGCAACATTGCCATCGTTTGGCCCATCCCAAAGCGTAACGTGATACGTTGCCGGCGGTAGAGCACAAAACAGATACCGGCGTAACAGATCATCGGTGTTGAGGGAACACATCGCGGCACGCAGACCGCGGTAGAGCGTATATTCGGGAATGGCGTCAAGAGCGCAATCGAGTCTTAACCATGGCCCGTCGCGCCGTAATCCAATATTGTCGAACAAGATGGTCAAGCCCCGGTACGTAGCCCAGCACGGCTTAAAACCGGCAATTTTGGGATTGGTGACGGTCAACATAGCGACCGGGTGAAATGATATTGTTGTGCCATAGCGCCTATACGTATCTATGCGCACACAGCAATAATACCTGATCGGTGAGGGATGCTATTACCTGCGCACAATTGGTACTCGACGTAGCTTTTTCGACAAAGGAAAATAGCAACGTTGTTGCTTCTCTGTATTGTTGCACCCTTACCGCCGGTTGTTACACAACAGCGTTGAACGCAGGCGTTACCGTATCAGCCCTCTCGTCCAGGCCGGGCGTTGGAGAGTGAACGGGCCTGTAGAACAGACCGATTCACTCTCCTGACTCAGATACCGAAAGGACCTAGCCCTCAACAGCTTTCAGGTCTTCCAGAATTGGCTGAGCAGCCTGGGTCAATTCATTGTTAACCTCGGCGAAGACGGCACTTGGTGTTTCGCCATTGACAATAATCCGCTCCAGGCCCTTGCCGATGATCTGATCGCCGTTGCGCACGAACACGCGGGCCGCATCCTGAGCACGGGTGTTCGGTAACTGATCGACTGCGGTCTTGAAATTCGGGTTCTGATTGAAGAACTCCACCATTTCCGGGGTTTGCCTGGTGCTGATGCGCACCGGCATGTAGCCAGTGCTACGCGCCCACACCCCAGCATTGGTAGCATTGGTCGCAAACGCGATATACTTCATCGCAGCCAGTTGCTTCTCGACGGGTGCGCGACTGACAATTGCCAGACCGGCACCACCCGTTGGACACCCGAAGTTGGTCTCGCGGGGCAGGAAGCCGACGCCAACTGGGAAGGTAGCATTTGCCTGAACACCGGCCAGAGCACCGGTTGAAGCCATCATCGACGCAATCGCGCCACCGATAAAGTCCTGATTCAGATTGGGCGAGAGCACTGCCCACTTCTCTTTGACCACGGTGTCCTGGTAGAACTGGGCAGCGCGTAGCGTGTTGGGATCGGTCATGGTCATGGTGAAATCGGGTTGCGAATACTGACCACCGAACTGCCAGACGACACCCTGGAAGAGCCACGCGATATAGCTGGCACCGTTAGGGTGACCAAAGGCTGACCGGCTCCCATCATTCTTCACCAGTTTTGGTGCCCATTCTGCAAACTCGGCCCAAGTCTCCGGTGTACGGTCAGGCAGACCGGCCTCAGCCCAAATGTCTTTGTTGTAGTAGAAGAGTGGCGTGCTACGGGCAAACGGAATCCAGTAGTGAACACCCTTGCGTACCCCTTCGTTCAGCAATACCGGCTCGTAGTCGCTGAAATCGAGATTGACCTGGCGGGCGAGATCATCGAGCGCTGTGATCGCACCGGCAAGGTAGAAACCGAACCACCACACATCCGAGAGCAGGATGACATCGGGGGTGGTGTTGGCCTGCAATGCTGCCGTAAACTTCTGCGCGGTCTCTTCGTAGCTGCCCTGGAACTGATATTCGACTTCAACTTCGTCTTGTGAGTCGTTGAACGCCTTGACCATTGCCTGCTCGGCTTCACCCAGATTACCGCTGAACGATCCCCAATACGTGATCTTAACCGTCGAGCCGGGCTGGCTGACGACCGCCGGAGCCGTGGGATTCTGACCGGTTGATTGTCCACTCTGTGCTCCACATGCTGCCAGCACCGCCGCACCACCACCTGCCATCATCAAGCGCAACAATTCGCGCCGAGTGAGTGTCTGTTTCATGCTTACTCCTCTTGAGATTAGACTATTTGCATACGGTACAAAACCGTATTGCACCAGGAATAGGGTCAACCCTTCACCGCACCGGCAGTCATCCCTTCAACAATTGCCCGCTGGGCAAACAGAAAGGCGATCAGTACCGGTACAATGAGAAAGAGTGAACCGGCCATTACTACACCCCAATTGGCTAACCCTTCGCTATTACGCAACCAGAAGACACCAATTGGCAATGTGCGCATATCGGTCGTATTCGTCACGATGAGCGGCCAGAGAAATTCATTCCACTTGCTTACCACCGAGAGCAGAGCCATCGTCATGATGGCCGGCTGAGCGATTGGGGCGACTACGCTGAAGAGGATGCGCAAGTGGCCGGCACCATCGACGCGCGCTGCTTCAAGAATTTCGCGAGGTACTGCCAGAAATGCCTGCCGTAGCAAGAAGGTACCGTAAGCGATGGCAGCTCCCGGAATGATGATACCCTGATAGGTATTAATCCAGCCGAGGCGGGCAATGGTCAGATAGTTCGGCACAATCGTGATCTCGACCGGAATCATCAGCGCAGCCAGCAGGAGCAGAAAGACCAAGTCTTTACGTGGAAACCGCAGATAGGCCAGCGCGTAGGCCGAGAAGAGGGCGAGGATCACTTCGAGGGCAGCGCCAAAGAACGTAGTGATGAAGCTATTCAGGTAATACCGGCCAAATGGCGCTGCCTGCCATGCCGCCGGAAAGTTGTCGAGGGTCGGATTTGCCGGCCACCACGTTACCGGCAACGAATAAATCTCACGAGTCTCTTTAAATGCTGCCATCACTGTCCAGTAGACCGGCAAGCCGATGACCAGCACCGCGCCGATCAGGGCAAAGTACCCGGCAATTCGCCACATCAGCAGCGAGAGCGGCAGCGACCGTCGGCGGTTAACAGTTGATGGAAATGCATGCTCAAGTTCGTTCGTGGTCATCATAACAATCCAGGTCTTATCCGTATGTCACCTGTCGTTCGAGGTATCGAATCTGCACAATGGTTAGTGCAAGCATGATCAAGAACAGCACAACTGCAACGACTCCGGCTTTACCGGCATCGTAAGAAACAAAGCCCAATTCGTAGAGGTGAAAGATCAGGGTCGTTGTAGCGTCCGCAGGACCACCGTTCGTGAGCACACGGATAATATCGAACGCCTGGAAACAGGTCAGCACACTGGTCACCGAGAGGAAAAAGGCAACCGGCGAGAGGCCGGGGAGAGTGACATTCCAGAAGCGTTCCCATGCACCGGCACCATCAACCCGTGCGGCATCGTACAGTTCACGCGGGATATTCTGTAAGCCGGCCAGATAGATCACAACCGCGTAGCCGATATTTTTCCAGACATACACAATGATCACGGCAGGCATTGCCCAGAATGAGTCGGCCAGCCAGTTGGGCGAGTCGAGGCCAAAGAAGCCGAGAAGTTGATCGATCAGCCCATATCGCGGATCAAAGATATAGCTCCAGACCACAGCCACTACCGCACCCGAAATCACGACCGGTGCGAACACAACCGCACGAGCGGTGTTGCGATAGCGTAGCGGTTGGTTGAGCAGCAGAGCTAGAAGCAGGCCCAGAACGAGGGTCAGGCCGACCGACCAGACGGTAAAGGTGGCCGTTTGCCAGATAATGTTCCAGAACCGCAGATCGCTGAAGGCAGCGATGTAGTTTTGGAGGCCGACGAATGGCATTGTGGGACGAAGAAAATCCCACCGCACCATGCTCAGATAGACGTTGTAGATGAGCGGCCAGTAGGTGAAAATGGAGAAGAGAAACAGATTAGGGCCAACAAATAGTGCAAATAACAACCATTCACGATGTTCGCGCCGCAACGTGTTAGGATGGTGCTCTTGTTTGGGCATGTGTGTGGTCATAGTATTCCGCTTGCTTTGTGCATGTCACTCGGCCTATGGTAAAGAGTGGAGATTAATCTATTATCATTGAGTTATTAAGTAAACGTTAATTTTTATTTGTGAATCGATTAAGGCGCCAATGGTGTGGAGTTTGGATCAGTGTGGTAGCACGACAGGCAAACATCCACGAACGTGCGCATTGCGCCGAGTCCTGATATATTGCTGTGATGGATAGGGTTAATTCTCTTGCAACGATCAATCTAGTATCAGCGTATCTTTGTAGGAATAGTTTGATCCTAAACCGGTAGCAGAGAAGTGTTACCATTGTTGTTAGAGGAGTTATCGTATTTCGATGGTTCTGGTCGTATACTTACCGAATGTCTGCTAGCTTGAAAGAGACGTGCATGCGCAGCATCTCTCGCACAATTGCCGTTGCGTATCTCTTGGCAACTGCTCTGCTGACAGTTACCACAGTTATATGGGGGTCGATTGGTTGGGCACCGTTGCCGTTACCCACCGCCGCATCACCGATCCGGATTGATGTGGCAATGAGTTCCGAGAAGGAGGCATGGATTCGTAGTGCGCTTGAACGCTTTGCCCAAACGAACCCAACGATCAACGGACGTCGGATCGAGGTGCGTTTGCAAATATCTGGTTCGCGAGAGTTGATTAATGCAATCGGGCAGGGGTACCAGCCAACGGCCATCAGCCCGGCGAGTAGTATTCAGTTAGCGGAGCTGCAACGGCAGTATCCCGATCTCTTGCGTGACCTGGCCTCGCCACTGGCACTCACCCCAATAGTGGCGCTGATGCGTGATGCTCCTTCGACAAATGGCATTACCAATCCCTGGCAACTCTGGCAACGTCAACTTCCTGATCAAATAAACCAGCTTAAGTTCGGTATCTCCTCTCCGGTGCAGAGTAACGGTGGGTTGCAGTCCCTGATCATTCTGGCTGCACAATACCACCAAACCGCCAGCCTGACGGTTGATCAGGTGCGTGATAAAGGCTTCCGGGACTGGCTCCGTCAGATCAGTACTCGTGTTCCCAACTGGCCAGACAGTACCGGTACACTGACGACCGATTTCATTATTCGCCCCGGCGTGTACGACATTATTACGACCTACGAAAATCTGGCGCTGCAGGCGTTTCGGCAAGGAGAGAGGCGCGGTTTGCGGTTACGTGTCTACTACCCGGCGGCAACGCTACTGAGCGATCACCCCTACGTTGTTCTGAGTGCGCCGTGGGTAGATGGTAACGAACGCACAGCAGCAATCCTGCTGCGCGATTTTCTCCGCAGTCCGGCAGAGCAGACGATTGCCATGCGTGAATACGGTTTTCGTCCGGTCATTCCCCAGGTGACGATCAATTTCGACGATACCTCGTCGCTCTTTGGTCGTTACCGCGAACGCGATCTGGGCGTACAGATCGATATTACCGCTCAGCTCCAGCTTCCTCCGCCAGAGATTGTCGAGGAGCTGATTGCCACATGGCAAGAAGTCAGGAGACCTTAGACGTGGACATCCAATTGTGAAAGGATATCGCTCTATGGCAATGCGTCGTCATACGTTTATGACCATACTGTTGCTGTTACTGTTCACACTGAGCGGTTGCGGTGATCTCTTGCCGGTAGGTATTGGTGATGCCAATCCCGTTACCATTACCATCGCCTACAGCCCAGAGAAAGACAAGTGGCTAACAGAACAGATTGCCCGTTTTAACGGGCAGCGTGCCGTTGTCAATGATCGGCGTGTTGTGGTTGAGGGTATCAACAAATCATCGGGTGCCGCCCGGACCGAGATCAAGAATGGCACGCTGCAAGTAACGGTCTGGAGTCCGTCGGCCAGCACCTGGCTGGAAGTGTTGAAGCAAGAGACCGGCAATCAGAATGTTGCCATCTCGAACAAGCCGCTGGTGCTGACACCGGTGGTGATTGCGATGTGGAAGCCGATGGCAGAGGCCATGGGCTGGCCGAACCGTCCGATTGGTTGGAAAGACATACTCGATCTGACGAACGATCCGGAAGGGTGGGGGCGCTTCGGGCACCCGGAATGGGGGCGCTTCTCGTGGGGGCACACCGATCCCGAAATCAGCACCACGGCGCTCAGCACACTGATTGCCGAATTTTATGCTGCCACCGGCAAGCGCGAGGGATTGACCGTTGCCGACGTGCAGAGCGAGCAGGCGACCGCGTTTATCCGTCAGTTGGGGCGCAGCATCAAACATTACGGCTACAACACGCTGATCTTCAGCGAAAACATGAAGAAGTTCGGCATGAGCTACATCTCGGCCTTTCCGATGGAAGAGATTACGCTCATCGACTTTAACAAATTCAACCCGCCCCCGACACCACTGGTCGCTATCTATCCAGCCGAAGGTACCTTCTGGCACGACAACCCATTCATCATTATGGCAAGTGCCAGCGCCGATGAACAGGCTGCTGCCGAACGTTTCTACGAGTTTCTACTCAGTGAAGAGAGTCAGCGGGCGGCGATGCAATATGGCTTTCGTCCGGCCAATCCCAACGTTCCGCTAACCGACCCGATCAGCCCGGCGTTCGGTGCCGATCCGCAGGGTGTCCAGACAGTGCTGGCCGTGCCATCTGCCGAGGTTATTGTTGCAGTCAAAGACTCCTGGAAGCTCAATCGCAAGCGGGCCGATATTCTGCTGGTAGTGGACACCTCCGGCTCGATGGAAGGTGATAAGATGACGATGGTGAAGGCGGGGATTGAGACCTTCCTGTTGCGAATCTTGCCCGAAGATCGGTTAGGGCTGATTACGTTCGACTCGCAGGCGCGGCTGGTGGTGCCCATGGCCCCGCTGAGCGACAATCGGATTGATCTGCAGATCGCAGTTCAGGAGATGCGTGCCTCTGGTCGTACCGCCCTATTTGATGCCCTCGCGCTGGCGCAGCAGACGTTGGAGGTGTTACCGCCAGCTGAGGATGACCGGATTCGGGCAATTGTGCTGCTCTCTGATGGTGCTGATAATGCCAGCCGGTTTACACTTGAACAGATTCGGCGTCAGTTTGACGAGAGTGGTATCTCGATTTTTCCGGTAGCCTACGGCAGTGATGCTGACCGTCGGGTGCTCGATGCGATTGCCGAATTTTCCCGTACCATCGTTGTGGTAGGTGATACGGGAGATATTGCCCAAATCTTTGAGAACTTGAGTCGCTACTTCTAAACCACGATTGGGGCAACCCGCCGGCTTGGGTATGTTGTGAGAGAGTATGTGCGCCTGGACGATGGCTCTTGCTCAACTGTAGGTAGGTCGTATGAAGGCATTACGCATCGCTGCCCGGCAACCACTTACCGTACTCGTGCTGGTGGCTGCCATCTTCGGCGGATTAACCCTTACCATCTGGTGGTTACCGCTCGGACTGGTGATCTACGGTGTCGTCGTATGGCTGGCGGCCCAAGACCCCTTATTGACGGCTCCGCCGGCGCGGCCACGCTCACGGATTACCAGTCCACTGTTGCGCACTGCCATCAATGAGATCGAACGTTCACAGCGTGAGGTGGAGCGGGCAGTGGCCGGAACGCAAGGGGCACTTGCCGGTATTCTCACGAATATTGTCACGCAGACCCGTGATTTAGTCGAGGAAGCGTATTTCCTTGCCGATAAGGGCCAGATCATTGAACATTACCTGGCATCGAACGATTACCAGCGCCTCACTCAACAAGTAACTCAACTCGACTGGCAGATCAGTGCAACGATTGACCCTTTTACCCGCCAGCAGCTTGAAGAGCGTCGTAAGGCGCTGCTTGATCAACAAAAACATCTCCAGGACTTGCGGCTGTACATTGACCGCATTCAGGCCCAACTGGCGAACATCGATGCCAGTCTCGATACGATCCTGGCCGAAGTGATTCGCTTGCGCACAGCCGATGCGGTGGCAATGTCTTCGGCAAGCAGCAATGTCCAGCAGCGCCTGGCCGATCTCCGTAGTGATATGGAGGTGTTTCGGAAGGTGCTGGATACGGCAATGACCGGGATATGAGTAGCCCAGCTCTGGTTGGCTATGGTGTACGTTGTAACGCGGTACACAGGCGGCTTGCTCAGCCGGGTAATGATTACCTTGTCGGATGGCATCCCTGCTGCATCTGATAATGCTCGGGTCGTCTGTTTGCGTGCGGTAGTTGCTCTGTTGCCCACATTGATGAGATGTGCTAACAATAGCTTATGCACCCGCGAGCAAGCCGTTGTGGCAACGTTGCGCATCTCGCCTCTCACCTGAGCCAAACGGCGCTGCCACGTTCTGCGCCTCCAAACCGTCCGCCTCATGGCACCGTGCCCCAGGTGGCGGCGTGCGTGCTGCTGATGGTCGCCCGCGCCCGCAGGTACCGCGCCAAGGCAGCGTGGCTGTTGACCACGGACCAGGTTCGCCAGGTATTGGACCTGCCCAACCTCCCCGATCACCCCACCGTGCAGCGTATGCACGACGGTGCACACGGTGGACGGTGCGCCGATGCAGAACCAGCTGCTGGATGAACAGGGGAGCGACGAAGCGTGCGTGGCGGTTGA
>NZ_DAOUBI010000222.1:0-21880 GCF_034432675.1 Chloroflexus sp.
TGGCTGCCGCACTCCAAACTACGCACCACGCGGATGATGAGCGAGCAAGGCAATCAATTCAGCGCGTGATGGCACCGGAGATGGTTATCAGAGCGCACCAACAGCTTTTTACGAAATAAGTTCTAACAAGCCTGCTATGACCGACACCCGACGGTGGCATAACCGGCAGGGATGCACGGTCTGCCGCCCTTCCTCACCTGCGACGACTGCGAGTATCGCCCCCTCAAGTATTCCGTACCTCAGCAGGGCGGATGCAGCCCATCGGCAGCGGGCACTTTACGGCACAAACGTTTGTCCCCTGCTCCACGTGAAGTTATCTCAAAAAATACAATATATGGCGTGCGACTCAAGACATACTCCCTCGCCGCCCCCTCGTATAGCAATGTGAACAGGTATGTGTGCCTAGTAAGTGTTCACACTTGGGGGAAAGAAATCTTAAGAAGCAGCCGCTTGGCTGAGCAGTCGGAGGCATTCGTCAAACGGGTTCACGCCACGCGCTTGCCAGGTCTCACCCAGACTGGCCAGGGCCATACGGGGGTTGGTGTCCTCCGCGCTGCGCGAGCCACCGCTGATCGTACGGATTACCACCAGTGGGCGAATACGTCGCTCCACCAGATTGTGGTCGGCGCTGCGCCTATCCACGAGCACAATCTGGCACCGTTCGTCGTCGTGGCGCAGCAGGCGCGTACCCAATGCCTGACAAGGAAGCTGGTTGGTACGAGCACATTGTAAGCCCAGGGCGTGGATGTGCGCCGTCAGCGCCATGTCCTGCTGCTCGCGCTCCTCGTCCGTCGGCTGCGGATGTGCGTGCAGCCACATCTGCGCCTCATCGGAGAGCGCACGCACGATGGACGCCCATCCGAGCGCCTCGCCCTTAGCGGTAGATGCCTCTGTCAGCGCGTGCAGGTCGCGCAGCAGATGCACCCACCAGCGCTGGTGCGTGCCAGCATCGACGGTGTCGCCACCAAAGACGTCGCACACGAGGTGAATGGTGACCTGCCCGCCCAGGATGCGCCGACCAACGTGCTGGCCACGGCTCAGATCATCGTCGTCGGAGCGGACGGCGTTCTTCCCTGGGGTGCTGACCGCTCAGATGGAGCCAGGCCGACCGTTCTCCCGCCACCCGGTCTCGTCGCCATGCCGGATCGGACGGTCACGTGCCTGCTGGTTGCGGGCATCTTCCTCGTCCTGACGGGTGCGCCGCACCTGATGCAGCAGTTCAACAATTTCACCGATGCTGATAGTCAGCTGGTGCAACGTGCGCAGGGAGACGTGAATACGGCGCACCGGGACGCGCAGCACCAGGGCGAGGGAGGCGATCAGGCTGGCAAGCCGCCTACCGATACGACCCTGACCAACGACCTGCCCGGTCAGGTCGAGTGTCGGGCGACGCCAGCGCTGGCAGGCGGGACACCAGCGCTTGATGACCTGATGCTCAATGACCTCACCCGACTGTGGGAGCGGTAGGTCGATCACCTGGCGGCGATAGTCGATACTGCTACCGCGCAAGGGATACGCGCAATCAGGACAGGACGCGAGCGCATGAACCTCGGTGCGCGTAAGCGCTTCACAGCGACACCCCCGATTGAAGTGGGCTGCAAGCTTCGTGTGCGGACGCTTGGGAACGTCGGGTTTGGCCTTCGTGGGCGTGACAACGGCCGGCACATCGGAGCGCTGCTGTTCGAGGTCGGCGATGCGTTCGAGGGCTGCTGCGAGCTGCTGCTCCAGTGCCGCGACGCAGGTGGCGAGGGCAGCATGCCTAGTGCGGAGATGCGCAAGCTCGTCATGCGGTGTTATACTGCCAAGTATACCATACCACTAGGAGAAATGCGAACACTTACAGGCACACCCATGTTTGACGATCATCCCACTGACTGGTATAATGCCCAATTGACCAGACATCGCTGTAGAGCGGTGTCATCTTATTGTTGCAGTTAGCCGTAAGGGTGACAACAGGTCGTCTTCATCTTTGCCACGACTGTCACCTATTGCAAGACGAAGGAGTCGTGCCATTAGAGACCGGTTTCGCATCAACAATCGCATTCGCGCCCGTGAAGTGCGTCTCATCGACGAGAACGGCACCCAGGTTGGCATAGTTCCCCTGCGTGAGGCGCTGGCAATGGCTGAAGAGCGAGGGTTTGATCTCGTCGAAGTTGCGCCTAATGCGGTTCCACCAGTATGCCGTCTGCTCGATTATGGCAAATTCCGCTACGAGCAGAGCAAAAAAGAGCGTGAAGCACGCCGTAATCAGAAACAGTCGGAACTGAAGCAGATTCGACTGATGCCGAAAACTGATGACCACGACGTCGCAGTGAAGGCAAATCAAGCACGACGTTTCTTACTGGCAGGCGATAAGGTTAAGTTTAATCTGCGCTTCCGTGGTCGCGAAATGGCTCATCCCGAAATCGGGCGTCAAATGCTCGATCAAATCGCCGAGCAATTGAGCGATATTGCTGTCATCGAGCAGAAACCGCTCATGGAAGGACGGGTTTTGTCAATGCTGCTTGCCCCAACCGCCAGGGTGTTGAAGGCAGCACAACAGGCCCAAAAGGCAGCAGCTCAGCGCACAACAGCTGCCGAGTCAGCAAAGCCGGCGACAAGTGCGGCATCTACTCCTGCTACGGCAGAACCGGCAGATGAAGAAGAGGAAGAGCTGATTGATGATGGCGATGTCGTCGAAGAAGATGAGGACGACGACACCTTCGTTGCAGATTACGACGACGAAGACGACGATTTTGAAGATGACGATGATGATAACGAGGACGACGAGCGAAATCGCCGGAGACGACGTTAAGTGATACGATGCCGGGCGGCCAGCCGCTGTTCGGTGACACTAGAGGAGATTGTCGATGCCTAAGATGAAAATGAAGACGCACAAGGGCGCGAAAAAGCGCTTCAAAGTTACTGCGTCAGGTAAGTTTCTGCAACAGCGTGGTGTCCGTGGGAATAAGCGCAACCGCCCTAGCCGCTCGCAGCGGGCCTGGGGTAAAGATCAGCCGATTTCTCCCACTAACCGCCGTATGCTGCAAACCGCTCTGCCCTACGGCCTGGAGTAGGGTTGATCAGTCCGTTCGATGTGAAGTTGATGTCATATAACCGGTGTACTGTATGGCACCGGGTATTTAAAGGTGAATATGTGTAGTGCGGATGAAGTTCAGGGTTCGGTACGCCACCTCCTGACCGATCCGCGAGAGGAGAATGATCATGGCTCGTGTAAAGCGTGGCATTATGGTGCGCAAGCGCCACAAGAAGTTGTTAGAGCAGGCAAAAGGGTACCACGGCGCTCGTAGCCGTCACTATAAGGTTGCCCATGAGGCGGTTATGCACGCGCTCGCCGATGCGTATCGCGACCGCCGCCGCCGCAAGCGCGATTTTCGCCGGCTGTGGATTATGCGCATCAACGCGGCTGCCCGACTGCACGGTACGACCTATAGCCGCCTGATCAATAGCTTGAAGCAGGCAAATATTGAGATCGACCGCAAGATGCTCGCCGATCTGGCAGTTCGCGATCCGCAGGCGTTTGCCCGCATTGTCGAGCAGGCACAGGCTGCGGTTACTGCATAACGATCCCCTGATCTGCTGTGGCGTTGATTTCCAGCCCTGCAAATCACCACGTTAAATGGCTGTGCTCGCTCGCCGAATCGGCCCGCCACCGGCGACGCGAGCGTAGCTTCGTTATTGAAGGTGTGCGCCTCGTTACCGATGCCCTTACTACCGGTGCTGAGGTGCGTCTTGTACTCTACGCCCCCGAACAACTGGCAACGACGACCGCCGGCACTGCGCTGCTCAATCGCCTCCGTCACCTGCCTCATTGCTTTCCGGCTACTCCCGCCGTCATTGTCGCTGCCGCCGATACCGAACAACCACAAGGCGTTGTTGCTGCAGTGACCTGGCCAGAATTGCCGCCCCGCCCTGGTCTTCGGCTAGTCCTGGATGCCATTCAAGACCCTGGCAATGTCGGGACGCTGCTCCGTTCCGCAGCCGCGGCTGGAGTCGGGCTTGTGATGTGTGCCCCCGGTACCGTCGATCCTTTCAATCCCAAGGTGGCCCGCGCCGCAATGGGGGCCCATTTTTTAGTACCATTGCGGGTCTCGCCCTGGGAGACTATACGTGCTGAGTTGCAGTCATACACTGTGTATGCTGCCGACAGCGCCGGTCAACAACCCTACTATGCCGTCGATTGGCGTCAACCGGCGGCGCTCATTGTCGGCAACGAAGCCCATGGCCTGAGCGAACCTGCACGTGCACTGGCTCATCAGACGATTACCATCCCGATGAGCGGTCCTATTGAGTCGCTCAACGCGGGGGTGGCCGGCAGCATCATCCTGTTTGAAGCGCTCCGGCAACAGACGGTTGCTCATTAGACTCAGAATAAACGTGGTACCGGGACACCTGCTGGTGTAGCTCACCATTGTTACACTAACCCGAACTCGGATTATAATAGCAGAGAGATACCACTTGTCGCTGATAACCTATGGTGTCACATGACCACACTGCTCGATGAATTGACAACTCTCGAACAAGAAGCCCTGACCGCGCTTGAGACTGTTGCCGACTTGTCTGCACTCACCGAATGGAAGAGCCGCTTTATCGGCAAACAGGGTCGTCTGTCGCGTCTCAGCCGGGGGCTGGGTGCGTTGCCAGCCTCCGAACGCCCACTGGTCGGTCAGCGGGTCAATGCCCTGCGCGAGCAACTCGAAGCAGCGTTCAGCGCTGCGAAAGAGCGCCTGGAAGCACAGGCCGTTGCTGCTGAGCTGGCCGCCGAGCGCATTGACGTTACAATGCCCGGTCGTCGTCCTGCCGTCGGCTATGTCCATCTGACCAACCAGATTCTGCGCCAGGTTCAGCATATCTTTGCCGAGATGGGGTTTCAGGTTTGGGAAAGCCCTGAAGTTGAGTACGACGCATTCAATTTCAGTTTGCTGAACTTCCCCGATGACCATCCGGCCCGCGATATGCAGGATACCTTTTATATCGAGATGCCGGCTGGCGCACCTTCCGTACTCTTGCGCACCCACACCTCACCCGGTCAGATCCATGCTATGCGCCGCAATGCGCCCAATCCGCTGCGCGTACTCATCCCCGGCAAGGTCTACCGCAACGAACAGGTAACGGTACGCAGCGAGATGATGTTCCACCAGTTCGAGTTTCTCGCGGTTGGGCGGAATGTCACGATGGCTGATTTGAAGGGCACGCTCAGCTTTTTCGCCGAACGCATGTTTGGTCCGGGCACCCGGGTTCGCTTGCGCCCCAGTTTCTTCCCGTTCACCGAACCCAGTGCCGAGATGGATGTGACCTGCTTCCTCTGCGGCGGCAAGGGCTGTCGGATTTGCAAATATGCCGGCTGGCTCGAAATTGGCGGGTGCGGGATGGTACATCCAAACGTGCTGCGCAACGGCGGGTATGATCCGACAGAGTTCAGTGGTTTCGCGGGTGGGTTTGGCCCCGAACGAGTAGCGATGCTCAAATACGGTATCGACGATATTCGCTGGTTCTACAGCGGCGACCAACGCTTTGTTGAACAGTTCGGATAAGGTATGCATAGAGATGAATTAAACCGGGCCATCCACGATCTCTACCGCGCTGAACACGAAGCCATTGGCGAGCGCGGTGGCTACGAGTTGCTGGAACGCGCTCGCCAGTGGCATCTCGCCCCCACCCTGGCTGCCGGTGGCGTGATTGTCTTTCCCCACGCCGGGGTCGCCGATTGCGGCCACCAGATTGCTGCCGCCGTTCACGCCTGCCTCGATAGCGGCGCTGATCGAGTGCTGGTTATTAGCGTGCTGCACGCCTGGAACGACGAGATGGAGCAGGCTCGCCGGCACGTGGCAGCCGGTGGCTCTCCCGCTGCTGAGCGGTATTGGGGCATCCAGGGGCCAGGACTTCAACGCGGAAATGAATGGCAACTCGATCACGCGCTCTACAGCTTTCGTTTCTTCTGGGAGCTGGAAACCCGTCGGCGCGGGATTCGTGGCCCACAGGTGATCGAACGTTATCCCTACCTGGCCGGTGGGCATCCAGAATTACTGCCCGGCATTGAAGAGTTGATCGAACTGGCTCAGGATGCAGTGATTGTCTCTACCGCCGATCCATTCCACCACGGTATTGGCTACGGCGACCCACCTGAACAGTCATTCGCTCCCGACGAAGGTGGTCTGGAACTGGCACGCCAAACGATTGAAGAGGGGATGCAACTCCTGGCGAACGGCGATTATTGGGGGTACAATCAACACTGCGTGCGCGCCAAGAGTGATGCCCGCGATGCCGGTCAGGTCTTCCGCTTTTTACGCGGCCCTCTCCAGGGTGAGATTCTCGATCTGGTGGCCAGTGATGCCACCCACCTCTACCAATCGCCGCCACCTACGTGGGTAGCGGCTCCGCTGGTGCGCTGGACGAAAGTAACTGTATGAACCGACACCGCTTGTGGCTGTACACCGTGCTCTTCGTCGGGGTTCTGATCGCGTCAACGGCATCAATCCTGATTCGTTACGCTCAGGGCACCGGCATGTCGTCGCTGAGCATCGCTGCCGGACGATTGGGATTGGCCGCCCTGCTTCTGACACCACTGGCGTTACACCGTGCCGGTCAGGAAATCCGCCACCTCTCGCGCCGCGATGTAATCTTTGGCGCAGCAGCAGGTGTCTTTCTGGCAATCCACTTCGCCAGTTGGATTAGCTCACTCGAATATACGTCGGTAGCAAGCAGTGCGGCACTCGTCTCAACCAATCCACTCTGGGTTGGGCTGGCCTCACTCTTTTTGTTTCGCGAACGGTTGCCCTGGACAATCCTGCTGGGGATTGCCCTCACCCTGATTGGCACCATTGTGATCGGCATTAGCGATAGCAGCAGTTCGACGCAGAGCAATCCCTTGCTCGGAAATACACTCGCGTTGATCGGTGCGATGACGGCCAGCGGTTATCTGTTGATTGGGCGCGATCTCCGTCGCCGCCTTTCGACGATGGCCTACATCTGGCTGGTATACACCAGTGCTGCCGTCGTGTTGGTGATCTGGGCATTGATCAGTGGACAGCAATTTCTCGGCTTTCCCCCGCTGGCATATCTCTTTGTGCTCGGTCTGGCGCTCGGCCCACAACTCCTTGGGCATACCGCTTTTAACTATGCGCTCAGCGGCTTATCGGCCACGTATGTCGCCGTCGCTATCCTCGGTGAGCCAATCGGATCGTCGCTACTCGCATTTCTTCTCTTCGGTGAGACCGTTGCCTTCTTACAGTTTGTCGGAATTGCCCTGTTGCTCGTCGGGATTGTGATCGCTTCTATCGCCGAACAGCACGCTCCGGAGAGTACTGCCCGACAGACTGCCGAAAATCAGACCGCGTAACTCACGGTCAGCAACACATGTGGTATGATAAAAGGCCTTGAAGTGAGATGAGGTTTGGCCGTGTTGATCGGTCTTTCCGCTTTGAGTTTTAGCTATCGTTGTGGTTTGATCGGGCGCGGCACGCCCCGTGTGGTTAGCCATCCGCTCGATATTGAGGGTGTGATGGCCCTGGCCAGCCGTGCCGGTCTGCAGAGCGTTGAATTTCCTCTCAGTCTGCTTCCCGATCTGTCACCGAGTCGGCTCAGCGCTCTGCGCGAACGGCTCACGCTATGCGGTCTGACCCCGGTCGCCGATAGCGATATTGTTGATGCTGATACACTGCGTGCCCATATTCCGGCGGCAGCCATGCTCGGCGCTCACGTCTTGCGCGTGCTGATCAGCCCGGTGCTGGAAGGGTACCGACGACCCTTTACCACCGACTGGCCTGCCCATCTGGCCGATGTGACAGATCGGTTACGGGCAGTTATCGATCTGGCTGCCGAACATAATATTATATTGGCCGTTGAAAATCACCAGGACGCGACCAGCGCCGATCTGGCCGCTATCTGCGCAGCGGTAGATAGCCCGCACATTGGGGTTTGCTTTGATGCTGTGAATTGTCTGGTAGTGGGTGAAACGCCGTATGCAGCCCTTGAACGCCTGGGACCGCTGATCCGCAATGTCCATCTCGCCGACTACGAGACCTACCCAACGACGCAGGGCTGGCGATTGGTACGCTGCGCACTGGGTGAAGGTGATCTCGATATTCGTCGTCTCTTTCATTTAATCGAGCACTATGCCCCTGATGTTGCCTGCCAGATCGAACTGGTCAGCCATAGCGCCCGTCATGTGCGCATTCTCGACGATGACTGGTGGCAGGGGTATCCACCGTGCGATGTGCGAGAAGTCTTGCCGGTATTACGACTCTTTGCGCAAACGATGCGCCTGCGCGATGATGACTGGCGTACTCCGTGGGAGCGTGGTGCCGGTGAAGAGCAGATCAGTTTCTACGAAGATCAGCAATACGCCACCTCAATTGCGTATCTGCGTACAATAGGCATTCTTCCTCGCCTGTGAGAAAAACAGTACTAAATTCCTGTCTCACCCCCCATTTTGACCGACATACAGGCATGCTACAATCAATGACAACTGGTTGTGAAGCTGTTCAAAGGGTGCTGCGGCACCTTCCTGCTGTTCGCTGTAACGTCAGCGCAAGGAGATCGCATGTCTGTGCGCAGAATCTGGTGGTTCGTTGTTGGCCTGTTATTCGTTGCCGGCACGCTGATCTGGCCTCAGCGTAGTTTTAGTCAGGCAGGGATCGATCAGTTTTTCGTTGATACGCTGGCTGATAATCCAGTAGCCGATCTCAACACGCACTGTACCGATGCACTGCCAAACGCAAATTGCAGTCTCCGCCAGGCTATCGCGAAAGCCAACGCCGTTGCCGGCAGCAATCGCATTACCATCAACTTTGATCTTGTTACGGAAGGTTCAGTCGCATCAGCGCCCTACATTATCACAATCACAACCGGCCAGCGCTTACCACCAATCACAAGAGCGAATGTGACCATCAGTGCCGATCTTCTTAATGGCGCTCCACAGGTTGCCATCAATGCAAACAATAATGATGCCGGCCTGGTACTCAGTGGTGGTGGTGCCATCATTGAGGGTCTGGTTATTTACGGGGCCGGTAACGATGCCAGCACGTACCGCGGCAGTGGTATCTACATTAGCAGTAGCGGCAATACGGTACGTAATTGCAGCATCGGGTTAACGCTCGACGGTTCTGTGCCACCAGACACCTTGCGTAACCGCAATGGGATTGTGATTAGCGGTAGTGCTGCCGGTAATAATCAGATCGGCGCGGCTAATCAACCAAACACGATTGCCGGTAATACGGCAAACGGGATTGTCATTAGTAATGCCTCAGATAATCGCATCCAGGGTAATCGGATCGGCATCCTCTTTACCACTGCCACTGGCGTTCGCCCAAACGGTGGCTTCGGTGTCCAGATTCTGAGCGATACAACGATTGACCCCAACGGACGCGCCGAACGCAATCTTATCGGTGGTACAGAGAACGCTGAACGTAATATTATCGGTGGTAATGGCCTGAGTGGAGTGTTGATTAGCGGCTCCCGAACCCTGACGACAACCATTGCCAGTAATTTGATCGGGGTGAATCTGGAAGCCGAAACCGGTCTCGGCAACAACGGCGACGGCGTGCGGATTGAAGATGGTGCTCAGGCCACCCGTATCGGTAGTATAAACCAGACCAGACCCCTGGTGATCGGCGACAATAGCGGGGTCGGCATTAGAATCCACACCAACGGTGGTGCGGCACCGTCCAACACCACGATTGATGGCTACATCATTGTTGGCCTGAGTCGGAGCGGTATCAATCCTCGACCAAACACACAGGGCGGCATCTATCTCGCCGAGAGTGCCGGTACCACGACAATTGGTAGCAGTGCGACTATCTTGCGCATCGGCGGGAATGGCGGGCCGGGTATCTGGATAGGGCCGGGCGGAAGCAACGTCACCATCACCAACGCCTTTGTCGGTGCGTTACCCGGCGGTATTCTGGCTGCTAACAATGGCGGCGTGGCGATCAACGGCGCTACCGGTGTCACAATGACTGCTTCCACTGTAGCCGCAAACACCGCTTACGATCTCCAGATCGCGAACGCCAGTAATGTCTCGCTCGACGGCAATCTTATCGGTCTCCACGCCGACGGACGGAGTGTTGCCGGAAGTGTCACCGCCGGTATTTCGGTGACGAATAGCACGAATGTGACCATCGGTAACACTACCGGCAATGTCATTGCGGCAGCAAATGGCCCCGGCATCGACATCAGTGGTAGTAGCAGCGTGAGCATTACCGTGCGCGCCAACATTCTTGGTCTGCGCCGTGATACAACCGGTGACGCCTACAGCGTCGCTGCTGCCCATACCGGCCCGGCCATCCGCATCACCGATGCTGCGCAGATCAGCGTTGCCAGCAATGTTATCGGCGGCAATGGTAGCGCCGCCGGCATTGAGCTGACCAATATCCAATCGGCGACGCTTACCCAAAACCAGATCGGCTGGATCAATGATCCGGGTGGCGGTACCACACCGCTTGCCCGCCCGGCAGGGGTTGGTATTGTCTTAACGAACGTAACAACTGCAACCCTCAGCGGCAATCTGCTGCGGCTGAATACGGACGACGGTGTTCGCCTGACCGACTCAAGCGCCGTGATCATCGACAACGTGAACGTAATTGAAGAGAACGGTGGCGATGGGGTGCAGGTTGGTGGCAATAGTCGCAATGTGCGGATTACCGGCAACCGCATTCGCGCCAATACCGGCTATGCGGTGCTGGTTACCGATACCGCCCAACGAGTGGGTATCACCCAAAATCAAATGGCGGCCAACAACGCAGGTGGCATCCATCTCGCCAATACAACCCTGTACAGTGGCACAGGTGCCGATCCAGACCAGAGTCTCAATCGGCCCAATCACAGCATTGATCCACCTTTTGACATTCAAGTGTCCCAGGATGGTATCATTACCGGTCGTGTCTTCACCAGCACCGCCGAACGAGAAGAAGACCTTGTCCCCGTTTCGGCCTGCGCCGGCTGCACGATCCAGGTCTATAGCCCCAATCCCGACCTGCCCAGCGCCGACGGTCAGGGATGGCAACAGCTTCAGGTAGTGGTCAACGGCAACACCCGCGCCGATATTAATCAGGTCAGCGAGAGTGGTGTCTTCAATGCCCAGATACTTGAACCACCGGCCACCTATCGTCAACTGATCTTTGCCGCAACCGATCAGTTTGGCAACACCTCCCCATTTCACATCTTTACACCAACGGTCGATTTACGCCTGATCCCGCTCGATCCGCTGCAGCAAAGTGCAGCACCCGGCAGCAGCATCAGTTACCGGCTGCAACTTGAGAATCACGGCACGCTCCAGATCAATCGTATTCGGCTAAGTACCTCTGGCACCCTGAGCGGCTGGACTGTGGCTACCGACCCGACTGATCGCTTTTCATTGGCCCCTGGAGCCAGTCGTCTGCTCACCGTGACCCTAACCCTGCCCACCGGTACCCATCCCTCGATCCAAGTACCAATTACCGACACCACGACGCTCTCACTCACTGCACCGGCAATGAGCGCAATCACACAAACGCTCAGGACGGAAGTACAGGCATTACCGGTTTTGGCCGCCAGCCCACTTACCGGTGCTGCCACCGTTCTCCCTTCAGACTCCTACATCTATCGCCACCAAATCACCAATAACGGCAATGTCACCGTACCGATTGATATTAGCGCGACGACTGCCGATCTGGTTGGTCTCGACACCTACAACACGACGGTACTCACGCCATCGGTCACCCTGGCACCCGGAGCCAGTACCGAGATTGCCGTGCGCATTACCGTGCCTGCGGGTGCTCAGACGACAACCCCCAGCGGTGATCCGGTACGTGCGACAACCGTTATCACTGCCACGCCGCGCGGATTCGGCTCCCAGGCGATCACGATGACCGACACCACTACTGTTGGCTTACGCTATGCTGCTGAACTGCGCAGCAGCTACGAGCAAGATGTCCGCGCCGGACGCGAGGTTGTCTTCCTGCACACCTTGCGCAATACAAGTAATGGCCGCGCCACCTTCCAGCTCAATTTTGCCGCCAGCCGTGGCAGTACCCTGATCGCGTTCGAGTCGGCAACCAGCGGTGTCACCATCAGCGGCAATCGGGTGACTCTCGATAATATTGCCGATAGTGGCAAGATCAATCAGATCGTGCTGCGGGTCAGAGTGCAGATTAGCGAACTGATCTTGCCGGGCAGTCGTGAAACCCTGCGCATCTGGGTTTCGATTCCCGACACAACTGAGCCACTGAGTGGTGCAGAAGTGCAGGATGTTGCGGTCGTTCGCGATTCATCAGGTGTTCTGGTGCCGGCCATCTGGGTACCGCTGGTCATGAACTAGGAGTGGCGCTATGTACCGCCGTTTTCACCTTGCCTTGCTCTTTCTCATCCTGGTGAGCCTGTTGCCATTTGCGCAACCGGCCAGCGCAGCGTCACTGGTTGTCAATTCCCTTGCCGATACGAATGATGGCGCCTGCACAACTGCACCCGGCGGCTGCACGTTACGCGAGGCAATTCTGACTGCGAACAGCAACGGTGTGCCTGACACAATCACCTTTAGCGTGAGCGGCACGATTTATGTGCAGAATAGCGGCTTGCCGCCCCTCAGCGAAGGCAGTACCACGATTGATGCGGGTGACAACCATACCATCATCGTGAGCGGTGAGCAGTTGCGTGACGCAAGTAATAACGTTATTCCGGCCCACGGCATCGTCATCGCCTCGAACGATAATGTTATCCGTGGGCTGGTCATCATTCGCTTTAGTCGAGGGATTGGTTTTACCAGCGGTGGTTCCGGTATCTACCTGCGTAACAATGCGCAGAATAACCTGATTGTCAATACCTGGATTGGGCACCTGAACGGTTTACCTGAACCAAACACCGGGTATGGTATTTTGATCGACGGTGGCGCCAGTAATAACCGCATCGGCACCGGCAACCCGACCGACCGTAACATAATCAGCGGGAACACTGTCGCCGATATTGGTGTGAGCAATAATCTCAACACAACCCCGCTTAACGGGAACCAGATCGTCGGCAACTATATCGGCACCACAGTCAGCGGCGATGCCGATCTGGATACTACCACCGACCCAGGAAATCTTGGTGGCATCTCGATTGAGAACTATGCCTCCAACACGCTGATCAGCGGTAATCTGATCGGTGGCTATACCGGTGCAAATGCCGCCGGCATTGTCTTGTTCAGCGACGCTACCAGCAGCAGTTCACCATCCATTCCACGTGACACACGTATCACCAGCAACTGGATCGGTGTCAATCCCACCGGCACTGTGATCGCCAACCGCATCGGTATTCTGGTAAGTGGTGGTGGAACATACGGCGCAATCAATACCGAGATTGGCGATTCGCTCAACCCCATTGCTGGACGCAACTACATCGGCGGCAACACGAATGGTGGGATTGTCATCGCTGATACGACATTCGCCAGCGGCCCCACTACCATCGTCGGTAACTACATCGGTGTCGCCCTGAACGCTAGCGGCAACCCTTTTCCGGTCGGGAACGGTACGATCAACCAGACGAGTGGTGGTGATGGTATCTTTGTCGGGCGGAACGCCGTCTCAACCATCATTGGGCCGGGAAATGTGATTGGCGGCGCTCGCACCAATGGCATTCGGATTCGCTCTGGCAATACCGTTGTGCGCGGTAATTATATCGGGGTTGATCCCACCGGTGCACAAACCACGACAACGACTATTAATCAATCTGCTGTTGGCTACGGCACGGGGGATGCCAGCATCTGGATCGAGAATGGGAGTAACTCGGTCATTGGTGGTCCAAATCTGTCTGACCGCAATGTCGTTGCCGCCGGTAACTTTGCTGTCACCGGTTCAGGTGCTGCGGTGTTGATCGAGCCTTGTGCCAGTGGCTGTAGTGCAAATGGCAATACAGTACAGGGGAATTACCTTGGTGTACGGGCTGACGGTAATGGTATCCTGGTGGGAAGTACCAGCACCATTGTCGCCGATAGCGAAGGCTTGCGGATTACAAACGCCAACAACAACACTGTTCGCAATAATCTAATCGGTGGCGTAGATCGCGGCATCAATTTGCGCGTGAATGCCGGCAATAATCTCATTAGCGGTAATCGGATTGGAGTACGCGCTTCAAGTAGCGATACTCCAGGCAGTGGTACTATAACCCGTCGGGACGGCATTCAACTCAATAGCGGCGCAAACAACCGCATAGAGTTCAATCTGGTCGCCTTTACCGGCCAGAATAACAACTCTGCCTTCAACGCGACCCACGGTATTACGGTCAGGAGCAGTAATAATCAATTGTTCGGCAATCGGCTGGTACGTAATGGTCGACTCGGCGTCGGTCACGGTATCTTCGTCGCCGATAATGTGACCGGGGTTCTGATCTCGCAAAACACGACCCAGGATAATGCTCAGGATGGCATTGGGCTTGGTAGTGGTGCGAATGGCGGACTCGCCGCACCATCATTTAATGCGGTAACCCCCGGCTCGCCTACTGTTACCGGTACGACCGGCTGCGGTGCCGGTTGTGTGGTCGAAATCTTCACCACCAGCGCCAGTGTCACCGACCGCAACCGCGAGGGGCCAGTCTTTCTTACTAGCACAACGACCGGCGTTGGTGGTGCGTTCAGCGTCAATGTCACCGGCTGTCTCGGCTATATCACCGCTACCGTCCATAATCCAACGACGGGCAACAGCTCGCCTTTCTCAAATGCGCTTGATGTTAACGCAACCGATGCCTGTAGCACGCCAACGGCAACGCTCACCGTTACCGGCGGGAGCAGTCGTGCGATCAGCATTGGCAGTACCTCGACGTACACGCTGACGCTCAGCCATACCTCTTTCGTCACTCGCACCTACACACTGACGCTTGATAGCACCCGTGGCTGGACCAGTGGGCCAACGCTGGTCGAGCTTCCACCCAATGGCAGCACGCAGTTCATCATTGATGTGGCAGTCCCCCTTACCGCAACTGCTGGCGATACGGATACGACCACGGTTACCGCCCGCAGTGATCAAACTGTCTCGAACCCAATCACGCTGACCACCACAGCGCAGGCAATCACGATCATTCCGGCCCGCCCTGAAGTTTCACCGGGCCAGATAGTGGAACGAACCGGCAACACAGTTACCTTTGTCCATACCATCACCAATACCGGGCAGCTTGTCGGTACCTTCAGTGTCATTCGACCCGATGGCAGCAGTGGCCTGCCCGTCTTCAGCGGCACCCCACCAACCGGCTGGAACATCCAATCCGCCACCCTGTCCAGCTCAACGCTCAGCCCTGGGGCAACAACCACCCTGACCATTGTCGCCAACACCCCGGCGAGCACAACACTACTCGCCGGCGACTATCCCTTCTCGTTCCGGGTACGGGCAATCAGCCAGCAGGGAAGCCAAACCTTTACCGAACAGAGTGATCCGGCGACAACCGACACGGTACGGGTACCGGTTGCACGTAGCTTCAGCTTTACCGCACAGCTGCCTACCGACCAACAGCTCACCCCGGCAGCAACAGTGAACTTTAGCTACATTTTGACCAATACCGGTAATATTACCGATACATTCATCATCACGCCCCCGACCGGCACAACACCTGCCTCCAGCCTCTCGTTCAGTGCCACACCGGCAACGGCCTTTACGCTAGCTGCCGGTCAATCACGCCCGATCACAGTCACCGTAACCGCCAGCGCCAGCGAGCCAATCGGAACGTACAATTTCACCGTCCAGGCCGGCGTCACCGGTGGCAGTAACCCACCTGCATCCCAAACCGCGAGTGGAACCGTTCAGGTCATCGGAGGTGGCACACCGGTCTTTGTCGGTACACCACTGGTAACGCCCGATCCTGTCTTGCCCGGCGGCACGGCCACTATTACGGTCACTCTTCGCAACGGAGGTAACGCTGCGGCCCCGTTTGACTTTACGCAAACACTGCCGGACGGATGGAGTCTGATCAGCAACAATAGTTCCTGTCCATCGCCGGTGCCCGCCGACACTACGACCTGCACGTATGTGGTAGAGGTAGCTGTGCCGGCCACAGCCGATGGCGGTGCGGCGACAGTAACCATACAGGCAATTGCCCGTAACGATGGTCAAATACCGCCTGCACCGGATAGCACCGCCAGTGTGAATGCAACAGTGACCGTTGCGACGATCCGTAATCTAAGCTTTGCCCCCACACCGTTGGACACTGGTGCCGATCCGGGAGCTATGATCACCTTCAGCCACACCCTGACCAACACCGGTAACGCACCTGATGCGTTTACGCTCAATCTGAGCGGATTACCGACAGGTTGGACTGCCACGGTGGTGCCAACCACAACTACAACTCTGGCCCGTAATGCGAGCCTGACTGTCACGGTACAGATCTCCGTACCAACCGGCATCAGCGCCGGTACGACAGTTACGGCGACGATCCGTGCCACGTCACAAGGTAACCCGGCGGTAAGCGCCGAGGTACTTGACAGCATCACCGTTAATGCCGTGAACGGTGCTGAACTCTCACCGGGGACGACCATCAACAGCTTACCAGGGGCAACAGCCATCTTCACCCACACCCTGCGCAACAGTGGCTCAACCACGATTGCCTACGACCTCAGCGTTCGGAGTGGGGATGCAGGCTGGTCGGCTTTGAGTGTCAATCCGGCTACCAGCCCAATCCTGTCACCGGGAAGCAGCACCATCGTGACAGTCACCGTCACCATTCCAACCGGTGCCGCTGCCGGAACCAGCAACACGATCACGGTTGAGGCACGGGCAACCGGTGACAGCACACTCCTTGCCAGTGCCGAAAACGTCGTTCAAGTTGGTGCCCTGCGCGATGTCGAGATTACCCCGGCACGAACCGTCATTGCCCTTCCTAACACGACAACCGTGATTACCCATACGGTACGCAATCTCGGCTTCACTGCCGATTCCTACACCATCACCGCTCTCCAGGGTGATGGTCACAGTGCGATTGCCACACCGAATCAAGTCGATCTGGGGCCAGGCGAGAGTCGCGAGATTGCCGTCCTCCTCACCCTGCCGGCGGGACTGGCCGCCGATACGGTGCTCAGCAGCATCCGGGTAACGGCAACATCGCGCAGCGATTCGAGCATTACCGACAGCATCTTCGACCGTGTGCGTGTCGGATTGGTTACCGGTGTTGCGCTCAGCAGTGATCGCTTGCAAGGTATCCCTGACGGTTCTAACCGGGTAATATATAGCGGTATTGTGCTCGAAAATCTGGGTAATGCAACCGACACCTTCGATCTGACCGTCAGCGGTCTCGACAGCAAGTTCAGGGCCAGTGTCGTGCCAACCAGCGTCACCCTAAACGGTGGTGCAATTGATGTTGGGATTGTAGTCACCGTTGATCTACCGCCGATTCAGCCATTTGCTCTCAGACACGACGTCACCCTGACGGCCACATCACGCCGTGATCCAGACCAACGCAGTAGCATTCGGCTCTCGATGATCTATCTCACCCGCCAGGCAATCTTCGGCGAGCCGGTATTCATTCCGATTATCAGTCGTTAAGCAGCGACAACGAGAGAATTGTGAGTACTATGACCAAGACCATTCTCGTCTTACATGGCCCCAACCTCAACATGTTGGGCCGGCGCGAACCACACATCTACGGCGCCACCACACTGGCTGAGATCAACGATGCACTTGAACAGCGTGGGAAAGCTGCGGGAGTAGAGGTTATCTGCATTCAGTCGAACCACGAGGGGGTACTGGTTGACGCCGTGCAAACCCACGGCTGGACGGCAAGTGGGATCATCATTAACCCCGGCGCACTCACCCACTACGGCCTTTCCCTGCGTGATGCACTGGCGATGGTATCTGCGCCGATTATTGAAGTTCATCTCTCCAACGTCTACCAGCGGGAAGCATTTCGCCATACATCAGTGGTAGCACCAATTGCCCGTGGCCAGATCACCGGTCTGGGCTGGCGCGGTTACCTGCTGGCCCTGGAGTGGTTACTCGCCGGGCTGTAGCGCAGCGCCCGTTACCGGATGGTGACGGGCTTGCTCTATGTTGCTCCCGTTCACCTTGCTCCCGTTCCCAGCAGGGCGGCTGGAGTGGAGGTGATCTGCCCACCTTCCTGAGCGTGCAAGCATACGAACTGACACATAACCCCTGCTATCAGTGATAAAAGCGACGTGCAGAAGCTACGTTCCGCACGTCTCATAACGTTCAGCCACTTATCAGCTACAATTGCACGCACGAGAGGTTACCTGAATAGACTCCCCCTGTCAGGCAGCGATCCCCAAACTCCGCTTCTTCTCCTCGACATCAAACCCGTGCAACCGGGCCAGATTCAGACCCAGAATCTTCTTCTTCGCCTCCTTCGTCAACTGACCACAGCCATAGCCCTGCACAATATCTTCCGGCAGCTCAAACTCCCAGAACGCCTTCAGCGCACCACGGGGATGCCAGATTGGCGTCTCACCGCCGTAAATAATCTTGTCCTCACCACACCAGAACAGCAACTTAGCCATCGTCTCGGCGAAGACCCGTGGCGAGCGCACAACAAAATTCACCGTCGCGGCAATCGAGGCATAGAGGTTCGGATAGCGCACCAGTTGCCAGCAAATCTCATCGATAAACGGCAGACCGACGTGGAAAATGATAAAGTTAATCTCCGGGAAATTGGCCGCTGCGCCATCCATATCCCACGCCTGCGTGTGCTCAACCGGCTGCGGGCCAAGCGGCACACCCTTGTGGACACCGATAATATTCACACCCAGCTCAAGCGCCTTCTCGAAGATGGGGAATGCCACCCGTGGGTCATCCATCCGCCAGGGGAACGGCTGACCATAATCGTAGCGAACATTGTAGAGCTTAAAACCTTGCGCACCGTACTCTTTGACCTGAATCTCCATCAGATCAAGCGCCTTTTTACCCTCTAGCGGATTAACCGACCCCCAGAAGACAGCCCGGTCAGGATAGCGCCGGGCCATCTCAGCGCACCGCTCCCAACTCGACAACCCATCCTTGAACAGATCGGTCAGTGGTAAGGGCTGGGCGACAATCATATCGGTTGGGCTTTCATCGAAGATCATGCGTGCGATTTCATCCACATGCCACTCGCGCATATACTCTTCGCGGCTCAACGTCTTCTCGCCGGGGGCATTCAGGACTTGATGGAACGCATAGAGATGCTCGATAAACATCTCACCCGGCTTCCCAAACGCATTCGACTTATCAAAATTGAAAACGTGACACACCCCATCGAACACAAATGCATCATCAATCATGGTGCCTCCTCCTTCTGCGTCCTGCGCAACCGTGCCTCGCGTAACGGCAGAAGTTGTTCGAGTGGCAAACGCAACCGTTCACGCGCCTGTGCCGACATCCGTTCTGGCGACCATGGCGTATCCCACGTGATATTCACCTGCACCTGTTCGATACCCGGCAGCGTCTTAACCTCCTCTTCCATCATCTGCAACAGGTGCAGGGCGAAGGGGCACCAGCCGGTGGTGAGGATAATGTCAATCGCCACACGCTGCCCATCGACATTCACCCGCTCGACCAGCCCCATATCAACCACACTCACCTGCCGTTCCTTGCAGCATGGGTCATAACACCGTTGCAGCACGGCCATCACATCGTCGTGACCAACACCGACCGTCGTGGTCTCATTCATTGGCACCTCCTGTATGAAAGAAACACCAGAAAGCTCTCGCAGCATGCGAGAGAGCAATGAGAGGAAGATGCGCCACGCCGCGGCGAAAGATTGAGGTTGAAACAGAGTGATAACTAAAATGAATATATCATATATCCAGAATATCTTGCAAGAGGGTTGCAACGTAACGACGCAAAAAAGTCGCGCCGCATTCCTGAGGGTACTTTACCAGACAAAAAGAGGGTTACATCCAGAAATATCATGTCAAATTAAAACTAAGAGATCGCCTGCCCGTACACACATCAATAGAGCATTGGACACATTGCCCCAAAATGTGGTAGGATACAGCAAGTGAAACAATAGTAAGGATATCGTTGTATGAGTCACCAGGAACACCGCCGCCTGGCGGAAACACAGACGACGGCGATTCCCTGTGCCGTATTGACAATCAGCGACAGTCGCAGTGAAGCGACCGACGATAGCGGGCGATATATCTGCACTGCGTTGACGCAAGCCGGCCACAATGTGGTACAATATGCCGTGGTGCGAGATGAGCCGGCGCAAATTGTGGAAATGGTGCGTCGTTTTGCCGCCGAAGGATGTAAAGTCATCATCACGAATGGCGGCACCGGTATCTCCCGCCGGGACAGTACCTTTGAAGCGATTGATGCCCTGCTCGAAAAACGATTACCGGGTTTCGGCGAACTTTTTCGCATGCTCTCATTCGCCGAGATTGGGCCGGCGGCGATGCTGTCACGAGCGACAGCCGGTGTTTTTGGCAGAACGTTAATCTTTTGCCTGCCAGGTTCGCCCAACGCCGTTCAGCTCGGTATCGACCGTCTCATCTTGCCCGAACTGGCGCATCTGGTTTGGGAAACTGTGCGCTAATCGCTATTTTCTGTTATAGTATGTGTGTTGTCGTAAAGAGTTGTTCTCTTCGTAGCTGTGAGAAGGAGCCAGAGAACCCATGACGTCAGTAGAAGCCTTCCGCGGCCTGTACTATCCTAATAAGATCGGCCGACTCTGCTTCCTGTCGCTGGAGGAAGTCATGGGTCAGAACGGCGTGAAGGCCTTGCTCCGGCTTGCCGATCTGCAACAGTACATCGATGCCTACCCGCCGAATGACCTGAAGCGTGAGTTCCCCTTCGAGGCAATCTCGAAATACTCGGTGGCACTCGGCACGATGTATGGGCCGCGTGGAGCGCGCGGTCTTGAGTTGCGCGCCGGGCGGGTTGCCTTCTCGCTTGGTCTGAAGGAGTTCGGGCCGTTGCTTGGCATGGCTGACCTGGCATTGAAACTGATGCCGATCACCATGAAGCTCAAGATCGTGCTGAACGCCACTGCCCAAACATTTGATCGTTTCTCCGACCAGTCGAGCCACGTGGAAGAAGAGCGCGGACGGTTCGTGTATCACATTACCCGTTGCTCTAACTGTATCACCCGTCCTGAACCTGGCCCGGTGTTTTACATCGCTCGCGGTATTCTTGAAGAGGCTACCGCCTGGGTCAGTGGTGGCCGACGGTTTGCAGTTGAGCAGTTGTCGTGTATGGGACAGGGTAATTGCTCGTCGTGCGCCTTTGCCATCGGCAAAGACCCGTTGGAGTAGCGCAATGCTGCGCTGGCTATTGCTAAAATTGATTCGTTTCTATCAGGTCGCGATCTCACCCTGGACGCCGCCGAGCTGTATCTATACACCAACTTGCTCGCACTACGGCTATGAGGCGATTAAGAAGTACGGTGCGCTACGTGGTGGCTGGATGACGGTAAAGCGAATTGCCCGTTGTCACCCCTTTGCTCGTGGCGGTTACGATCCGGTGCCGTAGTAATTGCTGTCCTCTAACTTCATGTGCAGATCATTGGGGCACGCTGCCAGTGCCCCTTTTCCTTGTTATATGCACACGAGCCGCGTATGGCAATGTGAACGAGCGAATGCCCCGTCTGTAGGCTATGCATTACCCACAACTGGTGTTAACCACGTGCGTATCAGCGGGGATGATCACTATGGGTGTTGTTTTGAGACTGACCCGGTGGCAGTGCGCCGCTCCAGCTGTGGTATCACGTGCTGAATGGGTTGCTTTACACGCACATGATGTGCGTGTCGCGCAGTTTGGAGTGCGGTAGCCATACTGCCGCGCCAGCCGTGCTCGCGATCTGGCGCGTAGCATACGGTTACCCATCCTGGTCACGGGGGTCTGAATGTGCTGGTGCTGCTCATCGAATCGGTCAGGCATGCATGCGATCCCTGCGCGTAGACGTTTGGTTGTACCAGGTTCGTGCCTGCGCACCAGCGGCCACGGCCAGCACCTGCCGG
>NZ_DAOUBI010000223.1:0-10705 GCF_034432675.1 Chloroflexus sp.
TACGGCAATCCATCCAGCACGTGTTGGCACGGCTGGAGCGGTGCACTGTCACCAGGCCAGTCGCCCACAACAGCATCCATGGCGATCATAACCGCTGGTACACCCGTGGTTGACACCAGGTATGGGTAATGCATAGGTACTGTTTCCAGGGGCGGCTGGAGGTGTGCGGCGGATGTGTGCGCTCCCAGGGACGGTATCGCGGGTGTAGAGATCACGACGCCATCACGCGATTCTGAACGCCGGGCTGTTACAATCTGGTATACTGACGCCAATAGCGCGAGGAGGCGGTTATGAAGCGAGTTGTCAGTATCAGTCTTGGCTCATCACTCCGTGATTATCAGATCACGGTGAAGGTTTTAGGGCAGCATGTCGAGGTGCGTCGCATCGGTACGAACGGCGATGTTGCGCAAGCTATGGCGCTGGTACGCGAGTTTGATGGCAAGGTAGACGCTATCGGACTCGGTGGTTTAACACCAGTTTTTCGCATCGGTCGGGCACGCTATCCCCATCAGGAAGCCATCCATATCGCAGCCCAGGCCCAGCGAACGCCGGTCGTTGATGGGGGTGTGGTCAAGGCGACGCTTGAGCGCTGGGCGATTGCGCAGGCAGTGCGCCAACTTCCTTCATTGCTGCGTTACAAGCGGGTGCTGATTACCAGCGGCGTTGAACGTTATCAATTGGCCGCTGCTATCAGTCAGTACGAACCGGAGTTGCGCTTCTCCGATCCGATCATTCACGCCGGGATTCCTTTTCTGCCACCACCACGCTCGCTCGAACAGCTTGAACTCTACGCGGCAACTGCGTTACCGATCCTCGCCCTTCTCCCCTATCGCTTTATCCATCCGGTGGCGCTCGGCCAGGAAGGTTTTGACAGCCGTGCCGTTGACCTCTTCCGCTGGGCGGATGTGATTGCCGGCGATTTTGCCTTCATTCGGCGCTTTGCCCCCAACGATCTGACGCGCAAGACGATTATCACCGATGACCCCTCACCTGCCGAGATCGAAGATCTGCGGCGACGCGGCGTAACGACGCTGGTGACGATGACGCCACCCCTCAGTAATGAGCGGCCCTTCCTCGCCGCCGATGCGCTGGAGGCGGTGATTACAGCGATTACCGAGAGCACGCGCCAACCGGGAGACGCTGAGGTGATCGACTTTATTACGGCAGCCGGTTGGGGGCCGACGGTGCAAGAGTTGCACCCGCGTCCCAAGCCGCGCTTCGCATTCGTTATTCACCCGCTGCGTACCGAACTTATCGCCAATCACAAATGGTTCCGTTGGACACGCTATATGCCACAGCGCCTGGTGGAGCTGGTGGCGGCTCATTTCCCGCCCCTTTACCTCTCGCGCATCTGTGGCATTCGCTCGAAGGCCACCGGTGAAGAGGTTGAGGGGATTCTGTTGACGCTGGGAACGACACCGCGTGAGATGATGCGCCGTCCGCCCGGTTTTACCTATCGCCGATTGATCAAGGCGGCCCGGATGGCGGAACGGATGGGGGCGCAGATTATGGGGTTGGGAGCCTTCACTTCGGTTGTCGGTGATGCCGGTATTACGGTGGCGCAGAAGGTGGATATTGGCATTACATCGGGCAACTCGCTGACGGTGGCCGCGACGCTGGAAGCGGCCAAGCAGGCGGTAGTGCTGATGAAGGGAGGACGCCCTGAGCGGATACGGGCAGTCGTGATCGGTGCCACGGGTTCGATTGGCGCAGTCTGTGCCCGCTTACTGGCCCAGGCCGTCCACGATGTGGTTCTGGTGGCACCACGCGCCGAACGTCTGATCGCGCTCAAGAAGCAGATCGAGGCCGAGACGCCGGGCGCACGGGTTGTGGCCGCGACCTACGCCGATGCCTACATTGGTGATGCCGATCTGATCATCACAACCACCAGCGCCCTGACCGGTAAAGTGATCAACATCGACAAACTCAAACCTGGTGCGGTGGTCTGTGATGTGGCCCGTCCGCCAGACGTGAAGGAGGAAGACGCCCGGCGGCGCCCTGATGTGCTAGTGATTGAAAGTGGTGAGATTGTATTGCCGGGCGAACCGGATTTTGGCTTCGATATAGATATGCCGCCTGGTACAGCCTACGCCTGTTTGTCAGAGACGGCGCTGCTGGCGATGGAAGGTAAATTTGAAGACTACACGCTAGGCCGTAATATCGAGATCGAACGGGTTAAGGAGGTCTATCGGCTGTGGAAGAAGCACGGTCTTGAATTGGCCCGCCTGCGCTCGTTTGGGGTCTACGTGACCGATGAGATGATTGCCGAAAAACGTCGCTTGGCCGAAGAACGTCGTCGCCAATTGGGCTTGCCCGCCGAGAAGGTGCTGGATCAATCATCGTGAACCTTGGATCAATTGAATGGATCACAGTGCAACCGCAGTCACCCCAGCCGGTACCCCCTGTCGTGCTGGTACACGGTGCCTGGCATGGGGCCTGGTGCTGGACTGAGCAAGCCATCCCTGATCTGGTAGCACGTGGCTTGACCGTACACGCGATCAGTCTTCGTGGTCATGGCCGTAGTGCGCCTGCCGGTTCGTTAACGACAATCTGTGATTATGTGCACGATGTGCAAACGGTGGTGCGCAAACTTCCTCAACCACCGCTCATTGTAGGCCATAGCTCCGGTGGGTATGTCGTGCAATTGCTAATGAGTGGGCGTTGTGGAACAGTGCCGCCGTTGGCCGGGGCTGTGCTGCTATGCAGCTCGCCGGTGTCGAGTCCCACCTACTTTTTGCGCCGTATGCGTGAGCGGACACCAATGGTTGACATTCGCGCCTTGCTACGCCGGGAAGCAGAGGCGGTACGGGCTGCGCTGTTTCGAGCGGATATTGCGCCAGCCGATCTCGAACGTTACCGCCGGCAATTGGTGCGCGAACCGCCACTTGTAACCTTAACCAGCATGGTTATTCGCCCCCGCCCGCTGCGAGTGCAGGTACCGGTGTTGGTGATTGCTGCTGGGAGTGATGCCATCTTCGATGTGCCCGCTCAGCAGGAGCTGGCAGCGGCGTATCGCGCCGAACTCATCGTGATCCCTGAAGCTGCACATGATCTGATGCTTGACCCGGCCTGGCCGCTGGCAGGTACTGCGATTGCATATTTTGCCGCTACCCTTCACCGATCCGCACCCTCAACTCCAAGATAGAAGACGATACCCAATCAGGTATCGGGAGATATTGTATGAACGTAGCTACCGAACCGGCCATTGTTGTCCATCAATTGAGCAAAATCTACGAGGTTCCTGAGCGTGATCCGGGTTTACTGGCCGCAGTGCGTAGCCTGTTTCGACGGCGGGTGCGTGCCATCCCGGCGGTGTCCGATGTCAGTTTCACCATTCAACCGGGTGAAGTGGTTGGGTTTCTTGGTCCGAATGGGGCCAGGAAAACGACTACCCTCAAGATACTAACCGGCCTACTCCATCCAACCGCTGCTGATGTGCGTGTCTTCGGGTACATTCCATCTCGCCGCAAACCGACGTTCTTGCGCCGGGTTACACTGGTGATGGGTAATCGCAACCAGTTACAGTGGGATCTTGCCGGCACTCGATTTGGTTGAGCTGCTACGGGCAATCTATCGCTTACCACCGGCAGTATTTCGGGCGATGTGTGATGAATTGATTGAGTTGCTCGAAGTCGGCCATCTGGTGCGCAAAGCGGTACGAAATCTTTTGCTCGGTGAGCGGACGATAGAGCGGCGGATTCGGGCGTTGGTGGCTGAATCCAATCGACGTACCGGGGCAATAGTATTGCTCACCAGTCACTATATGACAGGTGTCAAGGCGCTCTGTCGGCCGGGTGATTGTGTCTATCACGGGCCAGTCCTCTTCGATGGGCCACTGCAAAATCTGGTCGATCAGTTTGCTGCCTATCGCAAACTGATTGTAACGCTCAGCGAAAGTGGGAGTGATCTGTCCCGCTTCGGTGAGGTGATCGATCAGGATGGCCTGCGTTACACCTTGCGCATCCCGAAAGAGACGGCTCCTGCAGTGAAGGCCTAGATTCTGGCCGAAGTACCCGTTGCTGATGTGACGGTTGAGGAACCGCCTATTGATATGTTATTGAGCAGGTGTTTGCGGTAGGTGTGAGTAATTGAGACCTGTAAAGGCGACATATGTCTGGACTTATCGATTTTTATCGGGCCGCAATAAAATAGGCAATCCTGGTGTAATTTCAGTATTGGGCGGCCAACTATTTTTACATGTCGGTATGATCAGTGAGTCGATCATCTATCTGGTGGTTTGGAGTGTGATTGCGGCTGCGCAGGGTGGGACGGTCGGCGGGTATGATGTCGGTTATTTCGTCGCCTACTATATTTTCTGGACGCTGGTACGCAATATGAATATCGTCTTCACGCCATACGGTTGGGAGTAGCGGATTCGTACCGGTGAATTGTCGACAGTGCTGTTGCGTCCACTTCATCCATTGCACTCTGTTCTGGTTGCCGATTGCCGCACTTCTGGCGTGGCTCTTTCGGCCAACCCTCGCTCCAACCTGGCTTGAGATCGCAGTATTTGCCGTCGCCATCTGGAGTGCGTTTCTCATCCGCATGATGTTTCTCTGGTTGCTGGGCCTGATTTCCTTCTGGACGACCCGCGTGGCGGCGATCTACGAACTCTTCTTTGCCTTTGAATGGTTTCTCTCCGGGCGCATCGCACCGCTAGCGCTCTTCCCTGAGTGGGTGCGCACGCTGGCCGATTGGCTGCCATTTCGCTGGACGTTTGGTTTTCCTATCGAGGCTCTGATTGGGCAATTAAGTGTCGCCGGTTTGATCGGTGGCCTGGCGATGCAGGCATTCTGGATACTTCTCGGTCTGGAATTAGTAATATTGGTTTGGCGCAGTGCCGTGCCACGCTACACGGCGGTTGGTGGTTAAGCAAGGTGTTGTTGTAGCAGAGAGATGAAGGGCGTGGCATGGAGCTGGTGCGCTTAATTGCCATCTTTGCCCGTGTTGGCATCCTCAACGAGAGGCAATACTGGGTTAATTTCTTCTTTCAGATGCTGGAGTCGGTGATTAGTCTGGCAACCGGGCTGATCGGTCTGGGACTGGTCTTTCAACACACCACCATTCTGGCCGGCTGGCAACCGGCGGAATTGCTGGTCGTGATGGGGATTTACGTGCTGATGAGTGGCATCGTGCAGGCGGTGATTCAGCCGAATATGTTGCGGCTGGCGCAGGATGGGCTTGAGGGCAAGCTCGATTATGCCCTCACGAAACCGGTCGATAGCCAGTTGCTGGTGAGTATTCGGGAATGGCAGGCGTGGCGCTTCACCAATGTCGTATTGGGCTTGCTGGTGGTCGGATGGGCGCTCGTCTCTTTGCAGGCAAGTGTCAGTTTGGGGCAGATCGTGCTCTTTGTCCTTATGCTGGGCTGTGGGGTAGTGGCACGCTATGCTTTCTGGCTGATTCTGGCCACGACCAGTTTTTGGGTCATTCAGATCGAAAGTTTGATCAATTTGTTTGAAGGTATTTTCGCCGCCGGACGCTGGCCGACCAGTATCTACCCTGGCTGGTTGTGCACACTCCTGACCTTTCTGGTACCGGTTGCGTTTGCAGTCACCGTTCCGGCAGAAGCGCTCACCGCTCGTTTGAACAGTTCAACGCTGGCATTAGCGGTTGGCGTGAGTTTCACCCTCTTCTTGCTAGCGCGTCTGCTGTGGCGATGGGGTATCCGTCGCTATAGTGGTGCCAGTGCCTGAAGCTATGATAAGCGTGATGCGGTTGCCGGCAATAATGCCCGTGTGGACAACGGTATCACGCTGGTAGGTCGTAGTCTATTTGTTGTGCTGATCGCGCAGATCGGCAAGCATACGTTCAGGTATCTGCACGGCAACCACTTCACCCTGCACCGTCGTTTCGCCATCAACCTCGATCCAGGCTTCGATCACCACCTTACGTCCCGCCATCTCTTTCACGCGCCCGTGAATGATCAGCTCAGGACCGAGTGGGGTGGGACGCAGAAAATTCACCCGTAACGATGCGGTTACGAAGCGCAGATATGGCGCAGTTCCCGGCTCACGTCCGGCGGCAGCGTAGGCCGCGGCGGCTGCGGTGCCGGTGCCGTGGCAGTCGATCAGCGAGGCAAGCAGCCCACCGTAAACATAACCGGGTATTGCTGTATAGTATGAACGGGGCGTGAAACGGGCGATGGCTTCGTTACCGTTCCACACACTCTTGATATGCAAACTATCGGGGTTAAGACGACCACAACCGTAGCAGTAGCTCAATTCATCGGGGTAGGTGTCTTGAATAGCTTTCATGGGCTGTCCTGTGCAACATCGCAGATCACGGTCGGCGGAGATAGATCCAGGCTGAGGGGCCGCGTTGCCCCATGACGACAGTTTCACCGGGGACAAACTGCTCGATAATAAACCGCTCCTGGAGCGCTGCCATGAGTAGGTTTTGATCGACTCTGGTTTTCAGCATGTGTGCATCAGGCTTTGTCGCGTCGCTGAGATGGACGAAGAACGCGAACAGGCCGCCGGGCTTGAGGAGGCGGCGCACTTCATCGAGATAAGCGTACAATTCCGGTTCGCTAAAGCCATGGCCGCAGCCGACATCAATCGCCAGATCGTAGGGTTCGTTCAGAAATGCCAGATTAGTGGCATCAGCCACGAAGAGACGTACCCGGTCACCAACTCCGGCAGCCGCCACGCGCTCTTGCGCCATGGCGATGGCTTCTGGAACAAAATCGACCCCGTCAACCTGCCAGCCTGCGCGAGCCAGCCAGACACAAGCCCGCCCGGTGCCACAGCCGAGGTCAATAGCCCGGCCAGGTGGTAACTCCTGACTGAGTGCAATGATCTCAGGCGGTGGATCGGGGTGATCCCATGGAATCTCACCGGTCAGATAACGCTCACGCATGCGCTGAAAACGGTCAGCCATAGTACAGAACCTCTGTTACAGATCGTGTCGTGCCCGTTTCAAGGCCCGATCAATATCACGGGCCGCATCGCGCCGGGCAATATCCTCGCGCTTATCGTAGATCTTCTTCCCACGTGCTACACCAAGCTCGACTTTAGCACGGCGTCCTTTGAAATAGACCTTCAGCGGTACCAGGGTCATCCCCTTCATGCGCACCAGGCCATTGAGGCGGTTGATTTCACGTCGGTGCAGCAGCAGTTTGCGTGGACGCATCGGATCGTGATTGAAGTATTTGCCCGACTGCTCGTAAGGCGCAATGTGGGCATCATACAGGAACACTTCATCATCGATCACACGGGCAAAACTGCCGCGCAAGTTGACCCGTCCGGCGCGCACCGATTTAATTTCGCTGCCGGAGAGGACAATGCCCGCTTCAATCGTCTCTTCAATATCGTAATCGTGTCGCGCCTTACGGTTCTCGGCGACCACACCAGGGTGTTTATGTTTTGTTGCTGTCACGTCTCACTCACTCAGAACAGAAACTGACGACGGTACCGGTTGGGGATCGTTGATCAACCATTCAATCGCACTTCCCAGGCCAATCGTAGCCCAGAAGAGCGCCGCCATATGACTGAACTCGATATTGAAAAAATAGTGATCGGCCAGCCCTACGGCCAGTGCGGCGACAATGGCCCCCTGGCAGCCTAGCAACCAGCTCGATGCTTCCTCATCGAGGGCCGGTAACATGCGAAGGCTACGGACAAACCAGAGACCGATCAGACCAAGAAATACTGCCAGGCCAACCAGACCCATCCGTTGACCAATCGCCAGGTAGATGCTACTCACACCAGCAGAGAGATCAAGATCGGGCGCCTGACCGAAGCCAATGCCAAACATCGGATAACGCTGAATGATTGCAATAGCATTGGCGTATTCGTCGAGCCGCATCTGTTGGGCCTGATCACGAAACTGTACGCCGGAGAGCACACGGTTCATAAACTCGTCGGCATAACCCAAACCAAAGAGCAGCACGGCACCGAGAACACTTACTGCCAGCATATGACGCCAAAGCCGACGGTAGCGCACAGTGGCCAGGAAGGCCGCGGCAATGATCAAGCCGAAGAGGGCTGCCCGCGAAAACGTTAACAGGAGCGTCAGCACCTGCACGCCGCCAACCATTGCCAGCATCCAGCGCGGTAAGATGGGGCGCGGCGCTGCTAATTGGGTGAGGGTGAGTACTGCTACCAGGGCCAGCATCCCGCCAAAGCTGTTCGGATCGACGCCGAAACCGATGGCACGTTCCAGCCCATTCGGGTCATCTTCCACATACCGCAACACACGGCCATCGGTCGGATACCCGATCCGTCCCAGCGCAACCAGCAGTTGGAGGGCCATCGCGTCGGGCAATACCCACACGATCAATCCGATCAGTGCTGAAATACCGCCCACGATGATGAGAGTACGAACGATCAGGTAGGCAGTGGAGCGGTCGCGTACACAATTGATCACTGTGAAGTAGCAGATGACACCAAGCACAAATTTCGCATAATTGTGAAGTGTTTGCGGGTCTGGTAAGCCACGAGCACCGAGCACCAGTGAAAAGAGCGTCAGCCCAAGAAAGCCAATTAGGGACAGGCCAAGCGAACCGAAGCGTACATCATATACATCAGAGCGGGCCAGGGTACGTAAAAACCAGACCGCATTCAGTGCCACCAACACCAGAGTCAGAAAGTTGGGCGTAATGATTGCCTTAAACGGCAGCGTACCGAACGGAATGATCGTCGCCACTGCCAGTACCGCAATCAGTCCGGCCCGGACACTGACCAGCAGGGCTGTGGCAACAAAAAGCGCCAGCAGACCGGCGATAGCGTAGAGCGGTCCGAAGGCCGTGACACCACCAATAAGACTGCCGGTGACCAGGGCCAGACCGGCAGTAAGCAGCGGTGATTGGACAATACGGTCGCGCAACGATAAGGGTTGCGCAGAAGGATTAATGAGCATACGGCATATCAGAGATGCGCATCAGCTTATCCCAGCGGTGCATTGCCTCGATATGGCGTACCGTTCCTGAACGAGAACGCATGACCACGCTGTGCGTGCGGGCACCGCCACCAAAATATTCTACACCACGCAGAAACTCTCCCGACGTGATCCCGGTTGCTGCGACGACCACATTCTCGCCGCGCACCAGATCACGGGTTGTCAGTACCTGTTTCGGGTCAAGACCCAGTTCGACAATACGCGACCGCTCTTCATCGTTGCGGGGCCAGACCTTACACTGAATCTCGCCACCCAGACATTTCAGCGCGGCGGCAGTCAATACCGCTTCGGGAGCACCACCGATTCCCATCAGAATATCTGCGGGTGGATTCTCAATACTTGTCATAATACCGGCACTCACATCGCCATGGGGAATTAATTTAATGCGCGCACCGACCTCACGAATCTGGCGGATCAAATCTTTGTGGCGTGGACGGTCAAGTACGACTACCGTCACATCTTCCACCTGTTTATTGAGGGTGCGGGCAACGGCGCGGATATTGTAGGCGACCGGGGCATTGATGTCAATCACTCCCTTTGCCCGTTCGCCGACGGCCAGCTTGTCCATATACGGGATACCGCGCCAGTTATAGAATGAATGGCGTTCAGCGACGGCAACAATCGCGATAGCGCCGGGCATACCCTCAGCCAACAGGGTTGTGCCCTCGACCGGATCAACCGCTACATCGATCTCTTCCCCTTCGCCGTTTCCAACGCGCTCACCGATATACAGCATCGGCGCCTCGTCCTTCTCTCCCTCGCCGATGACCACAATCCCGTTCATTGGCACACTATTCAGCGCCATGCGCATAGCATCAACCGCGGCCTGATCGGCGCTGTTTTTATCACCGCGACCCATCCAGCGTCCGGAGCGCAGAGCAGCAGCTTCAGTTGCGCGCACCAGATCCATCCCAAGGTTACGCTCCATCGCGCACCTCCCTCCTCACATACCGGCAATTCCCTCGCAAAGGCGCGCCAGTTTTCGCCTTCCTGTTGTCCTGCATTGTAGCATAGATGAACTGGTGACCTGCGAAACGTAGAGCCTCTGCTATTTCTGGTTTTGATCACCGATGATGATTGTGCTGCCACTGACATTCCCGCCAATCGTAACCGAACGGTCGCCGGAGACGATGACGTTCACTCCCGCATGCCGAATCTGACCCAACAGGCTTGTCAGTTCCGCCGCTAATGTAGGGTCGTCGGCCAGCAGTTTCTTGAGTTGTTGTCGGAATGTAGCCTGCGCATCAGGATCATTGGGTGTTTTGGCAACATCTTCTGCTGCTTCCTGGGCAGCAGCTTTACCGGCGATCTTCAGTTGCAGCTTCTGCCATAACACTTTCGCCCAGTTCCATCCCTCGGTACTCAGGTTCTTACCCGCCTCTTCGGCGGCAGTTTCACCGGCTTTGAGTAAATAGGGGAGAAAAGGGGCTAGAAAGGCGACCAGTTGTTGCAGCGCTTGTAGATCCATGGACGACTCCTGTGCTTCCTTCAGTTGGCTGATACGATGATGATTCATTATAGCTACTTTTATCGCGGCTTACTGCAAAAAATCACCATCTTGTGCGATGGTGATACACCGTTCACCAACGACAGCTTATCCTACCCCTGACCCATTGGCAGTGCGCAGTTCCGGTCGTGCCGGCATACGCCAGATTGGTTGTCTTTCTCGCCTGTCGTACCCGTGTCGCAGAATTTGGAGTGCGGCAGCCCTGCTGCCGCACCAGCCGTGCTTTGGGTCAGGTGCGTGTCACGCGGTTGACCGTGCTGGTCACGGGTGTGCGGTGTGTGCTCGTTACGACCATAG
>NZ_DAOUBI010000224.1:0-2935 GCF_034432675.1 Chloroflexus sp.
GATCCGCAACGGATTGGTCTATACTATCCATCGGTACGTGCGTCTCGATTGATCCGATCGTTGCAACAAAGCAAAACAAGTTCTAAACAACAGTACGCCCGCTTCCATCTCTGCGACAGGCCAGTCCTACCGGGGCTTTGACGACTTGAGGTAGGGCTTTAACTCGCCGGTTTACGTTAACCCACTAGGTCGGGCAGTTTCTACACCAGCCATATCTCCCACAATCCCCATCCCAGGGTGATGCCACCGGTAATGGTGAGAACGGCAATCCAAATCAGATCGGTATTGATCCAGGCCCGGCGGAGTACTTCAAGCCCCATAATCCAGTACACAGCCAGTGCCGCCGCAACCATAGCAAGAAACATACCGGTCGTATGAACACCTGTCGCCAGTAAGGCTACTCCCAGCGACTCGCTCAGGACCGGGCTATGATGAGCGTGACCGGCGTGTAGCGCATGTGAGGTCGGTGTCATCATTGCCAGAAATGGTGCGACCATCAGGCCGGCACCATGGGCGGTTGCCATCAGGAACGACCACGAGACAAGCTGCCACCAATTGGCCCGGAAACGGGTTCGCGGATGGCGAAAACGTACCAGCAGCCGCCATCCGCTGAACAACAAGAGTGCTACGCCGGTCAATACGAGCAAGAGGTCGGTGGGCAGCGTTTGTCCCAGAAGGGCAACGACAATCGCCGCCACGCCAATTGCCGCCGCATGACCGAGTGCAATTGGGCCGAAGGCATACAACACAGCTTGCAAACGCTGCTCTTGTAATCCCAGCCCGACGGCGAACAACCAGCCCATCGCAGGGTTTATGCCGTGAAACAGGCCTAGCGCGAATAGCGATATCCAGATCAAGGTCGTTGTCTGATCCACCGGCAGAATCCTTGGACTGATATGTCTTTACGGGATGGTGCTACGAACCAGTTGTCGTAGTGCTGGTTGCGTGCCGGAGCATTGCTCCGGTACGCCTGCGCCACGAGTAGATCCTCACGATGACGGTAATGATCGTATTCCCAACACTTTAGCCAGATCATGGGAAGCAGTACGAATCGCTCGATGCGTCACCACCCTGAAGCCGGATTTGGTGTACCCGCTGATCACCGAAATCGACGAAGAAATTGGGATCGAATTGCATGCCACCGTCGGGGTTGACATCTACCTTGACCATCCAGCCCTTGATCCCGTCTGGATAAAATTGTTCGTCCCACGCCCGATACAGCGAATTGGTGAAGTAGACCCGGCGGCCATCGCGGCTGATTTCCACCATCTGCGGCCCACCGTTGAGTTCGGTTGCGGCTGCCGGATGCCCGGCCCGCCGAACAATGCCGCCAATCTGTACTATGCCGGTCAGGCGAGGGTTGAACGGATCAGACACATCGTACTGGCGAAGTTCACCTGTGCCCCAACACGAGACGTACAGAAAGCGGTCATCGACACTCAGATTTATGTCGGTAACCAGTGGTGGTACTGCCTTAAACGGTTGCAGAATCGCAGGAAGCTGGTCTTCGGACGCCGGTTCGGCGGGAATGTCGATCACCTTCTTTAGGTGCCAGGAACCGTTGTCGCGATACCACAGCCAGATGGATGCTGAAAGGTCTTTCAGGCTCACCACACAGTTCATGAAGCCGTAGGCTTTGGTCGGGTCGTGGGCCGGGCGCAATTCCAGCGCCATCTGATATTCGGCACCCAGGTCAAGGGTCTGCAAATGACGGCGGCGGTAGAGGTCCCATACGTGGAGGCGATGGCCATATTTGCCGGCTAATAGCTCGTCGCCGAGAACGCCGCTTTCGACCATACGTGGGGTGCCCCATTCACTGGTCAGCAGTGTGTCATAGCCGAGGTGCCACCAAAAGTCGTAATGCAAATACTGATCGCCACGGTCGATTTCCCAGCGACCAAGCACTTCCAGGTTGTCGTGATCGAGGATGAAAATCCCGCCTGGTCCTTCCCCATCGGGTGCTCCTAGCGCCGAGATGTAGATACCGTCTGGCCCACAGTGAACGGTATGCGGACGAGCATACCCGGTGCGTTCGGCAAGTTCATTTGGATCGATAACGTTCACTACTTTTGGTTGGGTGGGGTCGGGCTTCGTGTCGAGAATGGTAATATGCGAGCTGCGAATATCCGGCACAACCAGATACCGGCGTTCGACGTGGGGATGTGGTGCATTTGGGCAGAGCATTGAGCTGCACGCATTCCAGCCAAAATGGTGGAGTTCACCGCCGGTGTAGGGCATGTCGGTGACCCCAACAACCTGACCAAATGTGCTCGACTGGCTATCGACATCCACGACACACATTGCATCGGGCTTGCTGTTTGCCATTGGGTTGAGGCGAACCACATAGGCCAGCTTCTCGGCCGGAGCCTTAATCGCCATCCGTGGTGATGGATAGAACGTAGGATCTGGACGCCAGGTGACCATGCGAACCTCCTTTGTAGACTACGCTGTCTGATACGGTTGATATGGTTGGGATGTGTTTTTAAACAGACACTCAGTACCGATGTCGCGCCAGGCGCGTCTGTACAAACTGAAACGTCAGTCGTATGGAGAGGATTGCTACCGATAATCGAACTATATAACGTGTATCAGGCAGAGTCAAGGGGCTGCGAGAGATGTTGTTCTTGGAATGTAGCATTGTGCTGTCGATGATGCAAAAGGGCACGGACGGAAACGATGCTGCGCTGCGCACTCAGGTGCGGTGGCAGAGTGATGATAGGAGAGCGGGTTATGCTTGTGCTGCTCCTGGCAGTGATTGGCGACACGCCTCCACCCTACCCCGTCCCCGCCCTATGCATTACCCATAACTCAAATACTGCATTGCCCGCGTGCCGGAGCGGGTCGGGGGCGTGATGACGGACGTGCTCCCCAGCCGGGAGCTGGGGGTGCGCCTCCGGTGCGCATGGTGCCGGTACCATTGCTGGAGGGAGGATCC
>NZ_DAOUBI010000225.1:0-29071 GCF_034432675.1 Chloroflexus sp.
GCCACCTGGGGCACGGTGCCATGATGCGGACGGTTCGGATGCGCAGAACGTGGCAGCGCCGTTTGGCTCAGGTGAGAGGCGATACGTGCAACGTTGCCAGAACGGCTTGCTCGCGGGTGCATAAGCCATTGTTACCACATTTAATCAATGTTTGCAACAGAGCACTTATTTCATAAAAACGCTGTACTATCGCGCTCTAATAACCATCTCTGGTGCTATCATACGCGGGATTGGTTGCCTTGCCCGCTCATTATGTGCGTGACGCAGCGTTTGGCGTGCGGCAGCCATGCTGCCGCACCAGCCGTGCTCACGTTCTGGCACGTGTCAGGTCGTTGACCCGGCTGGTCACCCGAATGCCGGGTGTGCTCGTTACGATCATGGCATCGGTCGGCAATGAATGAGATAACTTCTAGTAGATGTTTTTTGAAATAGGTTCTAATCTGCACTCTCCGCCCTGTGATTTGCACGATACGTATCGTTAGCGGCGGATTACTGATGCTAATGGTATATCCGCTTGCATCCATGTTCTGCAGATGATCTCCACGAATTCTCGCGGATGCAGCGGATACCCGTGGATCACCCTACGACTGGTGCTATGATGCATAGGACTATGCAAGATTTGATATTATCTGGGTGCTTACCTGTCGTTCGGTCACACCAGGAAGCACGTCAGAGCCGTGTGTGATCAGGAAGGTTTTATCTTTCTTGCAAGCCTGGTTCAGATACGATGGGTGCGGAAGCATAACTTTTCTTCTCTATCTCTGCATCACTTTGCGCGTAAATGAGCGTACTTGCTCTGGGTGTGAAGTAACTTCCGTGTAGGTGCTATCGGGTACGTGCTATCGCTACATTGTTTTATTTTGCCTCAAAACACGTTAGCTTTACATGAGTTCGCTGTATATGACCATTCTTGATCCGATTGGAAAACAGCGCAGACTATCCCTCTATTGGTCGGTACTGCTGCTTGGTGTGGCCTTTGCTGGCCTCTACAGCGCGACCTTGACCGAAGTCCATACCTACGATGCGCTTTCATATATTCTCGATGTTGATCGCAAGCCATGGCCTGAATTGTTTCATCCTCACCATCTGCTGTATGGGCCGCTGGGGGCGGTGATCCGTGCCATCGCGACTGCGCTGGGCTGGCAAGGCAGTGTTGAAATCTGGTTGCAATTGGTGAATGCGGTTGCTGGGGCAATTGGTGTCTCTTTTCTGTTTGTGATCTGTCGTAGCGTAACCGGATCAGGCATTGCGGCACTCGCAGCAACCTTATGGGTCGGTTTTAGCTATGCCTACTGGTATTACGCGGTAGAAGTTGAGGTGTATACATTGGCAGCCGTAGCCTTGATCGGTGTGCTGTGGCTACTGTTCAAGATGGCGCAACAGCCCACGATGCACGTATCGATCTGGCTCGGTATTACGCAAGGCCTGGCGGTGTTGGGGCATCAGACGAATGTCCTCCTATCAGTGCCGATCTTTCTAACCATCGCGCTGGCTGTGACGAACCGTCTGCGTCGGTTGCGCTTGTTCATCTCATACCTCATCCCGCTGTTGATGGTTGTCGGTAGCGCCTATCTTTGGGTAGCGATTGGGGTCAGCGGGATGCGTTGTTGGGAAGACATCTGGTTATGGTTGACGGATTATGCTCAGACCGGCTTTTGGGGTGGTGCAATTGATGGGGCGAAATTTATCGGTCTGTTGAAAGGTTGGAGTGCGACGCTGGCATTCTTCGGCGGTGGTGTGATCGGCCTGGCCAGTATAGGTCTGCTTGTCGCCGGCAGAGGGGGTGTCGCGCGTCTGCCGTTGCCATTGCGGGCCGGTATTGTTGGCTGGCTTGGGGTGTATGGTCTCTTCTTCCTGTGGTGGGAACCTGACAATATCGAGTTCTGGATCGCTTGTTTGCCACCGTTAGCACTCTTGTTGAGCGCGGCGTTGACTGTTAGATGGATCGGTTGGGTTGGGCTGTTGTTGTCGCTCAGCCTGCTGTCGCTTAATCTACCGGCTATTATTGAGCGTGGTGCAGCCGAGCGTGACCTTCAGCAACGCATTGCCGCAGCGTTGGCCGAAATCAGTCAACCCGGTGATCTAATAATCGTGCCCGATGGAGTGCTCGAATTATATTTACCGCACTACTGGCAGCACGATAACGTATACGGCCTGAATCAGGCAATGACGGCCAGTAATAGTGATTGGAAGGCAGCCTGTGCCCGCATTCAGCAGCGAATCGAGGTGACGCTCACAGCCGGCTATGCAGTGATCATCGCCGATGAGGCTCAGCGTCCATCGCCTGCCCCTCCCGATCAGCCGCCGACGCCGGCCGAGCGGTTTGGTTTGAATGCCGAGACGGTTGCTAGCTGCTATGCACCGGTGCAGGGAATGTTACGTCTGGCACCACTGCCAACCGATCTGCCGGTGTACCGGCTGATCCCGCGTGCCAACGAAGTGGCGGTTTCCGAAGGATGGGATTTTCGTCAGGGTCGCTGGGGTTGGCAGGTCGGCGGTGTTGAGTTCGATACCCTGATCAAGGTGGGCTGGCATATGATACCATCCCTTGATCCCATGCTGATCAGTCCGCCACTACTTCTGACTACTGCTGACATTGAGGCGATAGAGGTACGACTGGCGACGACAACAACCAACCGCGATGCCCAAATTTTTGTGCTCGATCCGGCCGGGCAAACCGCTGAAGATTACTCGTTGCGCTTCGTCCTTACGGGAATGGAAATGACAACCTATCGCCTTTCGTTTGATGAGATACGTGAACGACTGACGCAGATCGGTGGTCTGCGCTTCGACCCGGTTGCGCTGGGTGATGGCGGTGCGGTTCTGGTCGAGTCAATCCGGCTGATCAGGCGCTAGCGGCTGTTATGCCGCTTCAAGCCTGCACGTGCAATGCGGCGATTACAGCAGTTCCCACACTGTTGAGGGGAACCTCTTCTACGCTCAGGGTATCTGTGACACATCGTTGGAGTGCGGTAGATGCTTCCGTGCCCGCCCTGCCTATCGACAGCTTATCTGTGATGATCATTGAATAGCAGGTAGGTGTACAACAACACACCCGAACCTATCGAAACGATTAGCTTAACAATAAATGGTAGTTCGGTTGGTGAAATAAACCCTTCGATAAGGCCGGCCGTGATCAGTATCAGTCCGCACCCGATGAGCAGTACAACAGCCCGCCGGGCTGCGATAATCAAAGCGTGACGCCGACTGAGCAACTGGTCGCAAAATTGCCCAGCCTAATTGTAACCCGGCACTACCGGCAATAAAGATTGCACTGAGTTCGAGCGTAATGTGACCAACAACGAACCCCCAGAGATTAGGGGCAAAATCGAGACGTTGCGCAATACCACTCACCGTACCAAGAAGTAGGCCGTTGATAACAAGAATGTACGCCGTGTACAGACCAAATGTGATGCCGCCGGCAAATGCTCTGATGGCAACATTGATGTTGTTGGTCATAATTTCAGCAATAGCAGCAGTCGGCCCTTCATTAATTCGTAACCACCACTCTTCATCGGCGCGAATCTGATCAACCAGAACCTCAATACCGGGCATAAGGACTTCGCCTAGCACAGGATCGCGAAATGTCGTGATGAAGGCCGCTATTGCTGGCAGCAAAAGCAGCATTGCTGCAATGAGCGTCATCTGCCAGGTTGCGCGAAAGGTTTGGGGGAGTGTAGAGCGAAAAAAAGTGATAATTCGCTGCGGTTCGTTGAGACTGTAGCGATAGACAACACCATGAGCACGGGCAACAAGCTGGTTGAGATAGCTGGTCAACAAATGATCGGGATAATCACGGCGAGCAATTGCCAGATCGGTACAGGTCTAACGGTACAGTTGCCCAAGTTCTTGCAATTCGGCTGCCGATAGCTTGGCAATACCGCCCCTGGCACGATCAATCAGTTCCTCAAGCCGTTGCCAGGCAGTGCTGCGCTGGCGAATCTGTTGATCGGGTGTTATCATCGCTTTATCACCGTCCCCATGGCAAGTGGTTGACCGCGGAGTGCAGCGGTAAGCAATGCCGGGTCTGGCCCAATGAGCGTAACTTCCAATTCTGGCAATCGCTCGATTAAGTGCCACGTCAACTCAATTTTACTCCGCATACCACCGGTCACATCAGCAGCCCGTGAGCCACCGGTCATCGCTAAGACCTGAGCAATATTTTCCTGATTAATCAGCGGAATCGGTTGAGCGGTAGGATCGCGGTGCGGATCGGCAGTATACACGGCTGCTTCACCGACCAGAATAATACGGCGCGGTTGTAACGGGCTGTGTAGGGCAAGAAAGCTAAGCAGCGCTTCGGTAGAGATAATTGCTGTACCCTGAGCGGTATCAAACGCCACATCACCATGAATAACCGGCACCAGCCTGCGTTGCAGTGCCTCGGCAATTGGAGCTGTCTCCCAGGTAATGATCTGACCATTTGCACTTTGCAGGGAAGCCGACGGTTGAAAACTGACTGCCGGCACCTGCGCAGCCAGCAATGTATCGACCACAATCCGATTGAGGCGCAGGGCCGCTGCTGCGGTGAGGGCAAAACCCGTATGATCGGCGTTCAAAGGCATCCCACGATGAACGCCATAGCGTGCCGCGTAGTGGTGCCCAAACGAGCCACTGCCATGCCCCAGCACCAACGCCAGGTTCGGATCGGCGGCACGTGCCTCTGCTACAGCGTATGCCAGGCGTTCGATCACAACCAGATCAGCAGCTTCGCGCCCTGTCTTGTCGGTAATAACCGAGCCACCAAATTTGACGAAGGTATACACAGCTGTTTACGATGGAAACAGTACTAAAACACCTAATACGGTAATACCCCATAACACAATACTCAGGGCCAGTGGCCGATCTTGCAACACCAGGTCTTCGGGTGCACCTCCACCGTCATGTTGATGGATCAGGTACAGGTAACGAAAGATGGCATACACCACAAATGGGATGGTGATCATCAACATTGGAAACGGTTTTTGTGGTGCAACCGGTGCCGAGAACGCCGTCATGCTATACGCCATCACAATGCTAGCGGTCACAATAGCCTGCATCTGATCGAGCAACGGGATGGAGTATTCGTCCAGAATGCGACGATGATTACCAGCCCCATCTTCAAGTAATTTTAGCTCGTGTCGGCGCTTGCCGATACCGAGGAAGAGGGCCAGCAATCCCATACAGACAATTAACCAGGGTGTAATAACAATATCAATCACCACAGCACCAGCAACTGCCCGTAAAATGAAGCCTGCCGCAATGATCAGAATATCAAAAATGACCACATTCTTTAGCCAGTAACTGTAGAGAAAGCCCTGGACGGCGATATAGATCGCCAATACCAGCATAAAATCAAGATCACCATCGAGCCAGAATGCAAACGGAAAGACTGCGATGATCAGGATTGCCGCAGTAACCATCGCTAGCGTGGGGCTAAGAATACCGGCTGCCAGTGGACGATGGCATTTCCTGGGATGGGCACGGTCTTTTTCAATGTCTACCAGATCGTTAATCAGGTAAATTGCACTGGCCGCCATACAAAAAGCGATAAATGCCCCAATGACACGCAGTAACTGAACAGGCTCGGTATACCAGAGGCGTCCTTCCGAAAAAGCAATTGCAGCAAAGACGAAGATATTTTTGATCCATTGCCGTGGTCGCATTGTGCGGATCAGTGCCTGTAAGGAACGGGCACTGAGGGGAGCCACGCGCTCGATAGATTGTGAACCAGAAAGGTTTTTCATGGATATCGTTACATCCTCATCAGTCCAGACCTTGCCTGATTGTACCCCACGAGCGCGTCAATCGTCAAAATCTGCCGCTACCTAAGAGCCTATCCGAAACGTAGGGCGAGATGCCATCTCGCCCTACGAAACGTGCCTCAGAAGCGATGTTTCGGATAGGTTCTTAGGGAATGAATGGCAATGCTGGCTGCGGGTTCATATGGAACAACCCTGTCTGCGCTAGTGTCACTTGTGCACGACCCATAGGATGGCAGATACGGTACGTTGATTTCACACCTTGCCGGACATGATTGTCCAAGAATGCCCGGTAGGAGTGCATAGCTGTGCGTTCCTGCCGGCACGCCTAGACCGGATCATGGCTGCTGTGACAACGAGCACATCATGCGATGGGTGAAGCATCCCGGTATGATTAGGATAGCCCTATCAGTAAACAACAGTGTAGCACGGGCCGAAGCCTGTGCTACACCGAAGCTATGCGGTACGGATTGAGACACCGATTAGCGAGGTGCGGTTCAAGCGCGAGGCGGGCCGAAACCTGTCCTACACGAAGCCATTCTGCATCAAACCTCGCACCAACTATCCCCTATCTCCTACCCTCTACTGCATCGCAGTCGTCGCCGCCTGGCGGAAGGCATCGACTGCGGCATCAATCACCCGCTGCGGGTCACCACCCGCTGAAGTAACAATCGCCCGCAGCGTCTCACCGTTGCGGAGGCGCGAACGGATGATCGCCTGATCAAGGCCGGTCTGATCGGCAGCAGCCTGAATCAACCAGCCTAGCGTACTCCGCTGCGAAACCTTCGCTGCTCGGTCGGCCAGTTGTGTACCCAACGTCGTATCGTTCACCAGCGTTGTTGCCTGATTCCGGATCGAGGTCAAGAGCTGATCGGCTTCCGCCTGCGTCAACCGCCCATTTGCCACCGCCTGGTCGAGCCGGGTCTTGGCCGCATCAACGACTGCCTGCACCAGCGCATCGCCACTGCTGCCATTGGCGGCTGCAATATCGGCCAGGCTCCGCCCATTCTGCAACTCGGTGCGAATGGTTGCCGTATCAAGTCCGGTTAGGTTGCTCAGTGTGCGTATCAGAATATTCACATTGACTGTTCCCCATCCACGCCAGCCACCACCTCGCCCATAACCAAGCTCGACCGTTGTCGTATTCGCTTCAACAACCTGAGACGCACTTACAGATACCGGCTGATACCAGAGCAAAGTTAGCGCCAATATAGCACTGGCCAGACCACTCAAGAGTGTTCGTTTCATTGTCAAACCTCCCTTGCTACGCCGGATTGCGCTTCCGTTAAGCTGTCAAACTCCGGCGACATTTGTAGGGTAACGCATAATTTTGAAGAACTCGTGAAGTGGTCGTGAGAAGATTGTGGAGACGGCTGCAACAAATGAAAATCATTCACGTCGTATACCCAGGAAACGGGAACGACTTTGAAATCAAGGAGGAACGTCATGGGAACCAACCGTCTGACCCGTAGCGCAACCGATAGCATGCTCGGTGGTGTGTGCGGTGGCATCGCCCGCTACTTCGGTATCGACAGCACCATCGTGCGCCTAGTCTTTGTCTTGGCCGTTCTGAGTGGTCTCAGCCCACTGATCTACGTCATTCTCTGGATTGTGATGCCAAAAGAGGAGCTGGCATTGCCAACCACACCGGCTCAAGACCCGACCGGCGAGTGGAAGTATGACCCGTACACGGGACAGAAACTCAACTAGCCGATCTATGCAACAACGGCTCTGACGTACCGATACGCCCTTGTGCCGGATTATTGACGCAAGGGCGTCGGTCTTTTATCATTGACTCGTGATTATGGTTAGACACGTATGATGCAGATATGACCTCGTTGCCGACACATGTCACCAACCCAATCATTGCAGCACTTGGGCAACCAATCGAAGCCGTCGAACATCTCGGCGGTAGTTTTGGTGCTCGCCTGGCTCGGATCACTATCAAAGGTCAGCACTTCGCGCTCAAGTGGGCGAACAATGGGGCGCCGGCTGCAATGGTGGCTGCTGAAGCGCATGGCCTGCAAACACTGGCGGCAACCATGACCATTCGCGTGCCGGCAGTTATTCTGGCCTGTGCAGCCGATGATCAGCAACCGGCAATCCTGCTCAGTGAATGGATCAGCAGCGACGGTCATCCACTCGATGCGACCAGACTCGGCGAGCAACTGGCGGCACTGCACCGTTGCACCGCCGCCGCCTATGGCCTGGAACACGACAACTTTATCGGCGGGACACTGCAACGCAACGGTTGGAAGGCCGATTGGATTACATTTTTTCGTGAACAGCGCCTGTTGCCGCAGATCGAACTGGCAGAACGTCATGGTCTACTGTCCTCACGACAGCGACGCGCACTTGCATACATCGTTGACCATCTTGACGATTGGCTCGGTGGTGTCGCTCACGTGCCATCGCTCATCCACGGCGATCTGTGGAGTGGTAATGTGCTGAACGGGCCTCGTGGTACACCGATCCTCATTGATCCGGCTGTCTCCTACAGTGATCGCGAAGCCGAACTGGCCTTCACCGAACTCTTTGGCGGTTTCTCTCCTCATTTCTACCAAGCATATCAGGCAGCCTGGCCACTTGAACCTGGCTATCGGGATCGCCGCGATCTCTACAACCTGTACCACCTGCTCAATCATCTCAACCTGTTTGGTGCTGGGTATGTCACTCACGTCGACGCAATTACTCACCGCTACGTGAAAGAATAATCAGCTTCCCGCCATTCCAATTTCCATCCAAAACGATGTATGATATAAAAATATTTGATGTAGATATATCCATATGATCAAATATGATAATAAATAAAAAAGATCAACTTGAGATGAAACCAATCTATGGCGTTGGCGCAGTCGTCTACCGCATTCAATCTGACGGTACCATCGAGATTTTACTCATTCGCAAACGAAAAGGGTTCTGGTCATTGCCAAAGGGTAAACTCAAGCGCGATGAACCGGCCCTAGAAGCGATTGTACGTGAAGTTCGCGAAGAGACCCATGTGACCGCTGAAGTAGTTGATATACTGGGCAGTATCGATTACCTTATCAGCGGGCCACAAGGTCAGCAGCGCAAAATTGTGGATTACTACCTACTACGTGCGATAAAGGGACGCGCCCGACCAACCGGCGGTAGTGAGCGGATTGTGGCCGTCGATTGGGTGCCACTCGCCGAAGCCATAGACCGCCTGCAGCGTCCACGTTTACGGGCTATTGTGCGTGCAGCGCAGACACTGTTCAGCAAGTGATCGCCATTACCGCTGCACCGGAAGTGCCAACCCAATTCAGAACCAATGCACAACAGAACAGGGACTATGACGTGCTATAATCAAGTTACACTACCAAAGGAAGGCACGTATGGACGAAGTCACCGCCAGCCAGCTTGCTCGTCGGATCACAGAGCATCGGCCAGCCCTCGCTAAACGAGTTGCCGGACGATTGTTACGTGCATTCCCCGAACTAACCCATACCCTGCGTCTAGAAGAGAACTACGACCCAGTAGAACGGATGGCCAGCGTGGCAGTGCAACCGTTCAGTGATCTGGTACGTGCAATCTTGTTGTTTAACACCCTCGAGATCGCCGAAACCGAATTACGCTGGGCACGGGGCGTACTGCCCCGCTGGGGAGTAGCCTATGAACATACCACAACCATGATTCGCTGGTATTTTGAAGAGCTAAGTCAGCTCCCTCTCTCGCCAGCCGAACGTCTGGTTGTGGTCGAGGTTGAGCAATACCTGCTTTGTCTGATAGCGCGTATCTATGAATCAAGCGAACCAAACCATCGTCTGGTGAAAGCCTGATGGAGTAGGTACCTCCTGGCAGAATCAGACCGAATCAGCGACAGTAGAGGCAGGCTTTCAACCTGCCCCTCTCTTTGTTTACAAATCCATGCTATGACCATTACAGACTGGATGGATAAGATATTCAGCAGCAGGACATTTCAAGACAGTCTGACTGTGTATAGCTGCACGTCAGACAATCGTCTCACCTTGCCATCAACAATGCCAGACTCAGGCAATATTGGTTGGCTCGTCGTGCTGGAGCAACAACAGGCTACCACGGAGTGCGACGAGATCGGCTTCTGACAGCGATGCCAGCAGTTGATCGTGAACTGAGGTCGCGCCATTGAGAAGTAGTAATGTCTTAAAGGCAAGTGGCCACGTCGGATCGGCAATCTCGGTGTGTAGAGGTTGATTACCGGTAAAAGGAAGTTGCGGTAACGTGTATGGTGTGCGACGAGCGGCGGTCATGGGTTCTCCTCTCAATCTGTATTACTGGTAGTGTAGTCGGAAATGATCTGTACGTCAAGAGTCAGGGTGACACTACACCACACCGTGGGGTATCGCGCTGCGTGCGGTGAGGTTACATCAAATCTGGTGTAGTAGAAGCCAAAACACGCTATCCAACGTTGCCGCGACGCTGCATCTGAGTACTGCACCACCGTGCGCCCGCTGCGGTATCTTCCTGAGCGTGCAAGCCTCCGCCTTACCCACCACCCACCCACGCTCCTGACCAACACTGAACCATTTCCCCCCGACGCCAGCGGGCTATGCATTACCCCCATGCTGCCCAACAGCCGGTATGCCCCTTCATAGCACATCGTGCTGGACACGGCGCATCGTGTATCACGCACACCAGATGGTCATAGGTTCCGCAGCGTCCTACTCCCCACCGCCAGGCCAGCCCTGCGGTCATGCGGGCTGACGCCCTGCCTCACGACCTGCACGCCCCTGCAGGGCGCTATCCACGAGCACACCTGGCCCCCATTCCCCGCCGTCAGGCCAGCCCCGAAGGGGTTTCCACGAAGTGAGGCAGGGTTTTAACCCGCCGACTCGCCAGCCATCACCCCCGATCCCGCACGCGAGCTATGCAGTATCCAATGATCACTCCGGTGCTGCTCCCGGATGCAACTGCCCGTGAAACTTCAGGGGCGACGCATGCGTCGCCCCTACAACGCGCCGGTAGCACATCTGGGAACGCTTCACCACGAGGATCACACCTGCACGATTCACCACTGGACAGTAGGCGCATGGCATGCCGTGCCCCTACGACTCGCGTTCTCATCGGACAACCTGTTCAGACATCCTGGTCATGCGCCAGTAGCGCACGCTTCCAGCGTTCTTGCGAAGCCGAGACCCTCTCAGATTGCCAGCCGCGCTGCCGGATCGCCGAGCAGCATATAGTTGCGCGCATCATTCCGTGCCATCCAGAGCGTCGAAAGCTCACGCGGTTCGGGTTGCTTGCCGAACTTGATGTTCTCCAGCTCTTCAGCCAGAGTGAGTGAACGGGCGGCCTGGATGATGTTGAACTGATCGGTCGCGCTCCCCAGCCGTTTCCCGGTTACCAGACGCCCGATCACATCTTCAAAGCTCTGGGTTTGACCACGAGCACCATCCATGCTGAAGCCATACGTCCAGGCCCGTTCAACATGGCCAACCACACCCAGCGCACCGCGCAACAGCATCTGCTGCGGCAGTTGGGCCACGAACGTGAAGGGGGCAATAATCGGGCGACCTTTTTCGGGGTCGAAAATGAATTCGTCTTGCTGCGGACAACCAGCACCGTAACAGGCAAAGATCAGAGCAACCATTCCCTCAAGTGAAAGACTGGTCGGCACGTCTTCTGCCGCAAACCAGTGCTCGCGCTTGATCCCGCCAAAACCGGTCCAGTCTTGTGTCACTAATGCGCCTTGATACGGAATAAGCTCGCGATCGGTGGCCGGTAATCCCAGCCCGTGGGTGGCACTAAAGAGGATCGCCGGCGGTTGATTGCCATCACGCAGGGCCTGTTCGAGATTGCTGCGTGTCGCATCCCCGGCCAACAGGAGCCGTTTGGCAAAGCCCTGTTTTTGCGGCAACCCACGCTCGTGCCATTTGGCTAGTGGGGTTACCAGTTCAAGCGCACTACGCTCGGTTGACTTGTCGAGATCGTGGCGCGTGCCGAAATAGACAATCTCGCGCCGCAGACGAACCTCTCGCGCTGCCCGTCGTTCGTAATCAACCAGCCGTTGGGCATAGGTACGATAATCGGCGAAACGATGATGCCCACGTTCATCCGTAAAACAGAGCCGACCTACACCCCAGAAAATGTCGAGTTCGTATTGGAAATTGAAACTGATAAACGCCCGGTCGTTCTCAGCCAGTGGCCCTGGCCGGGCGGCGATTAAGAGATAGAAGGGTACACCCTGACTCGGCTTGACAGGACCGGCCATTGTACCGTGGCGGGCCAGCCAGGCATTCACCCGCTCACCGGGGCGATGCACCAGGACTGGCGCACGCTGCTCCCATAGTTGCTTCGGATCGGCATAGCGGCCGGCCCACTCGGCACAGGTTTCCCCCTGGCGAAAGTCAACTACCGGTAGCACAATGCCCTGCTGCTGGGCCCGATGCTCAATCAACGGCCAGAGCGCCTCGATCAGGCGCACATCGTCGGTTGCACTGACTACCAGTGCCCAACGTGCCTGCACCAAATCTTCCTGATCGATCTCGGCGACGACACCAAAATGTTTTTCCTCGGCTTCATTGCGGGTTTTATGGAGCGCGTGCAGGTCTTTCGAGTCTTCACTGTGCTGAGCCAGTGAACTGGCTCGCTTTGCATCAATGCGCAGGAGCGGCTCGCCACGCCGGCCATCGATGCCGTTTGGATACAATTCATCGGGACTTTGATCATCGGCCACCAGGATCAGCGGGCCGCTGTAGCCGGTCACCACCGGCACTGTCGGCTCAGCGGGAGCGACCGGCACGGCTTCGGTGTCCGCCACGCTTACCGCCGATTGGACACCGGCCAGGACCTGTATCCGCTCGATCAAGGCGTCGAGCCGGCTCCGCAGGGTTTGCATCTCGGTCAGGATGGCTGTGAGTTCGTCAGGTGCAGCCTTGCCCAGCACAGGAGCACCCGGTTCCGGCTGTTCGATAATCACACCCGTGGCAACCAGGGCGGCCAGGCCCTCATCGAAGATCAGTTGGTACGGTACGTAGCAATATCCCGGCCCATCAGGATTTTCACTTGCCCAATCACTCCCCCACGAATTACGCACGATAAAGTAGCCGCCGCCGGGTGCTGTCGGATCATCGCGATAGCCCAGCGCACACATTGCGTGTCCACCCAGGCGTTGCTCACCGGGCAATGCCCGTCGCACACGCCCGATCCGGCGCACCTGTCCACTACTCGTCCAATGCTCACCGATCATCAGGCCAATTAACACCGGTCGTCCGGCAGCCAATGCGGCTTTAATCTGTTGCACATCACGCGCCGGCAACTGTTCGACTGCCGCCAGTCGACGTTGTTTTGCTTCCTGAAACGCAGCCGGACTCGGTCGTTCGTGCCCAGGGTTCTGGTTATCAACCGGCTCTGGCCGGTAGGGCCACGTCTCTTCCCGACACACCCCCAGCTCGGCCACTGCTCGCATCGCGACCAGCGGATTGGTACCAACATCGCCCGGAATCCGGTCACGATCCTTACTAATCCAGTAAATAAACTGCTCGGAAAGATCGGTCGAGTCTTTGCTCAGGATTTGCACCATCGCCGCAATGCTAAAGGCGACGCACGTATTGCGCGGCCCCTGGCTCACCGGTGGGGGCAGATTCAACAGTGGCGGCACCTCTGCCGGCAGCCCAACCGGTGGGCTGAACGCCGTCGCATCAACTTCGGGCAGATCATCGAAAATGGCACCGGTACCAACCGGTGCCATTGCCACATCGACACTGAACGAGCTGGCGTCGGGCACCACATCCAGCGCCGCCATCACCATCGCTCGCACATCATCTTCGCTGCGCCCCAACACCTGCGCCAGCGCAGCCAGACCGCTGCCCAAACCGGTATTAGCGGCCCGTGCCGTCGCCACCAGCTCTTCGACGCTGGTGATCCAATAGGCAGCCAATGCCGTTCGGGTTGCGTCATCAATGGCGGCCACTTCGGTCAATGGTGTGAGTGTGCGCATAGCAAATTCCCATCTCTATCATCAATCTTCCGGGCAAGCCGTGCCGGGCAATTGGGTCTCGTCATCCGGCAACATTACTCCATCCGAGCCAGGATACCGCGCAGCAGAGCGGCAAATTTCGGTTTGGCCGCTTCACCGGCTTCAATCACCTCTTCGTGGTTAGCCGGCGGGCCATCTGGCAAGGCCAGATTCGTTATCAGGGAAAAGCCCAATACCCGCATTCCGCCGTGTATTGCCACAATAATCTCCGGCGCAGTTGACATACCCACCGCATCGGCACCCCATGCGCACAGCATCCGCAACTCGGCGGCACTCTCGAAATGAGGGCCACTTAGCATACAATAGACACCCTCACGCAACGTGATACCTAGATCGGCTGCTACTGCGCGGGTCAGCGGCACCAGATCATTATCGAAGGCGCCAACCATCGCCGGAAACCGCAGCCCTAGCCGCTCGTCGTTTGGGCCGCGCAGTGGATGATGGCCGGCCATCCCCGGCAGAAAAATCTGGTCGCTGATCCGCATAATATCCCCAACCTGCCAGTCGGGACGTAAACCACCAGCAGCGTTGGTGACGATCAGCGTCTCGCAGCCAAGGGCGCGCAGCACCCGCACCGGAAAGGTCACCTCCTGCATGCTGTAGCCTTCATAGAAATGAAACCGGCCACGCATCGCCGCTACCGGTTGACCGGCCAGCATCCCAATCGCCAGCTCACCGCGATGACCAACGATTTTTGGCTCGTGAAAGCCGGGAATGTCACGGTACGGAATCACAACCGCATCAGTCATCTCGTCGGCCAGCGCACTCAAGCCGGAACCGAGAATGAGGCCAACCCGTGGCGAGAGGCGCAGCCGCGGGGCGATGGCTGCGCAAGCCTGTTCGATATCGTTATACATTGACCACCTGTCTCTATCTATACCGATCCCGACGGGATCAGCAACATCACCCGAACAATAGATCAAATACGGCTGAGCAGATCGCGTTTCTTCGCCTCAAACTCTTCCGGCGACAGAATCCCCCGATCGCGCAGACGGGCCAGTTCTTCCAACGTGCGCTGAATATCAATCACCCCACCAACCGGTCGCCCGGGCACATAGCCATCGGTTTCCAGATAGCCATACCCCCGTTCGAGATTATGCTTCGCTTCCAGCAATGCCCGCTTGAATTCCAATGGCGCTTCAATCCGATCCATCAGATTCGCACCTTCGCTGCCGGACGCAGTGAGTATCTCGATAGTACCGAAATTGAAGATACGCCCGAAAATGCTCTGGCGCAATTCAATATCGTTAATCTTTTCGAGTGAGGAATCAATCACCCGTTTGTTAAAAATCCCACGTATCTGCAAAACCCGGCGGTCGGTAATAATAATTTGCTCCGAGTTCCAGCGTAAAAAGTCGAGGAAACCACTGATGAGTACAATAATACTGATCACAATACAGATCAGCAAAATCAGATTACTGATACTGATACCACCAATCATCGCTGTCGGATTATTCCGAAACGCCATATTCGAGGCAACACCGGCAGCGACCAGGATGGCAATCAAGGACAATTCGGTCAAGATGTTTACAATCAACACAAAAATGTGCTGGCGGGCAATGTATAGAATCTGCTCTCCCCGCCCGAGCAAGCTTTCTACGTAACTCATGGCCCGCCCTCCTTTGATGTCGGCAGTGTCGTAACCATACCAGTACTACTGTGATGATAACAGATGATCGAGAAACCCGGCTGATTTAAGATCACGTTCGAGCAGCAGGCGTAAGCTGGCCCGCAAAATCGTGGCAGCTTCCCGACGAGTCGCTGGTGAAATACGGAGTGTTTCAGCAGCCGTTACAGGTTGCGCTTGCAGATAGCGCAGCAGGCGAAAGGTCGGCTCGTTCATTGAGAGAGCGGCTGGATCGGCAGTGCGATCACGGAGGCAGAGCACACCACCGAGCGTCGGGCTATACCGGTCGGCAGCCGGCGTCAACAACTCGTTGCAAACCACGCAATAGTGCAATTGCGGACGATAGCCGAGGATGTGGAGCAGGTGTAATTCAAAACTCCGTAACGTCAGTTCAGGATTGGCGCTGCCATCCAGCGCTTGTAGCGTCTCGACCAAAAGCTGAAACAGGAGCGGGTTTTCTTCCGACTCAGCAGCCAGACGGTCGTATAACTCGGCCACGTAATACCCACAGCCCAACCGTGTCAGATCGGTACGCAAGACCGGAAAGGCATGCACAATCTGACTCTGGGTAACAATATCAAGATTACGCCCCACGGCAAACATCATCTGCGCGTGGGTGAAGAGTTCGATGTGGCCGGCCAGCCGACTCTTCATCTTGCGCACACCTTTGGCGATAACCCATCGCTTACCGGTTGGCGTAGCAATCAGGAGCAGACGATCGGCTTCGGCAAAATCGGTGCGACGAAGAATAACCGCCTCGCTGCGATACACTCGCTCTCGCATGGAACCTGTCGCCATTACGCGCCGTCGGGCTGTACCGGCGATGCGCCTCGCGCGGGTGTGGTTGATGCAAGTCCCCGTCGGTGACCCTCGTTGACTTGTCAGTCTGACCCGCAAAACAATTACCGTGCTGTCGTTAATCAGGCATGCACAATGAATGCCATATCCTTGCACGCTGTATTATAGCCGCTCAGAGAAGGCCGATCAAGCGATATTTCACTTTACCGCTTCGTCGGTCTGAAGTACAATAGTTCGTCGGTGTGTAAGTATCAGACAACGAAGGATCGATGTATCTCAAACGACTGGAAATTCAAGGTTTCAAGACATTCGCGACCCGTACCGTCTTTGAGTTTCAGCCCGGGATTACGGCTGTGGTTGGGCCGAACGGGAGTGGCAAATCAAACCTGGCCGATGCAGTGCGCTGGGTGCTCGGCGAGCAGAGCATGGCCGCGCTCCGCTGCAAACAGGCCGGCGAGCTGCTGTTTGCCGGTGGTGGCAAGCGTCCGCCGGCGGGACTGGCCGAGGTGGCGCTGACGATTGATAATAGCGACCGCCTCTTGCCCCTCGATTTCGACGAAGTGACAATTACCCGGCGCGTGACGCGCACAGGCGAGAATGAGTATTTCATCAACCGCGCCCGTGTCCGACTGCGTGATCTGTTGGCTGCCGTCGAACCACTCGGCGGTTCCTACACGATTATCAATCAGGGCTTGGTTGATGCCGCCCTCACCTTGCGCCCCTCTGAACGCCGCCGTTTGTTTGAAGATGCAGCCGAAATCGGCGGATTCGAGTTGCGCAAAGCCGAAGCCATTCGTCGTCTGCGCGAAAGCGAGACCAATTTGCAACGTGTCGCCGACTTACTGGCCGATCTCGAACCCCGGTTACGCAGTTTGCGCCGCCAGGCCGGTCAGGCCCGCCAGTACCGCGAATGGCAGGCAGAGCTCCACACACTGCTGGCACACTGGCATCACGCTGGGTGGCGCGAAGCACAGGTTCAGGAACAGCGGGCCCGGCTGCAAGCCCAACAGGCTGAAGACGAACTGGCCTGTCGACGTGCCGTGTATACCAGCGCAATGACTGCTGTTCAGGTACACCGGGCGGCCCTGCGCGAACGGCGTGAAGCGCTCGGCGAATTGCATCATCAGGCGGCGCTCCTGCATCAGCAGGCAGAAGCGATCCAGCGCGATCTGGCAATCGCACAGGAACGGCTGGCAGCGACCATCCGGCGCAGTGAAGAGGTCGAACGGCAACTGGCCATGCTGAGCGACCGCCGCCAGGCGATGACCGATGAGCGTGATCGGATTGCTGCTCAACTGGCCCAGGTCGATCAGGAACTGATGACCATCCGGCAGCAGCTTGCCATGGTCAAACGCGAACAACAGGCAGATGCCCAGACACGAGCGAGTCTCGCCGCAGCCCTCACGGCGGCCCAGGAACGCACTTTACAGGCGACGCACGCAGAGGCGCGTGTGCTCAGTCAGATTGATCAACTGACGGCCCAGCATGAACGGTTACATGGTGAAATTGAGCGACTTGCAGCGACGTTACAGCAGGCAACTATCAATGCCACTACCGCCCAGGCCGAGGCTGCCAATGCGCAGATGGCTTTAACCGCTGCCGCGCAGGAATACCAGGAAAGCAGTGCAGTCGTCCAAAGCACCAGGCAGGCCGTCGAACAGTTACGTCAAGCGCGTGCAGCACTCGATGAAGAGCGGGCCGGCTGTCGCCATACGCTGGCCGAACGCGAGGCCCGCCTGGAAGCACTAACCCGTCTGGCTCGTTCCCACGCCGGAACATTTGCCAGCGTGCGTACCGCACTTGAATGGGCTGAACGTCACGGTCGCCGGTTTACCCTGGTACAGCAACTGATCCGGGTACCGCCCGAACTGGAGACGGCCATCGAAGTGGCGCTGGGTGCGCGTCTGCAACACATCGTGGTTGAGCAGTGGCGCGACGCCGAAGATGCCATCGCCGAGCTCCGCCGCACCGGCGTAGGCCGGGCTACCTTTCTCCCGCTCGACACCCTGCGCCGTCCGGATCACAGCCGTCGGCCTGCCTTCTCGTCCCAGGTCATTGGCGTGGCCTCAGAACTGGTTACCTGTGATCCCGATTACGCCATCGTCGTCGATCAACTCCTCGGTCGCACCCTCGTTGTCGCCGACCTGGCAACGGCACGCGCCGAAGTGCGCAACCTCCCCCCTGGCTGGACGATTGTCACCCTGACCGGCGACCAGGTACAGAGCGGCGGTGCAGTCACCGGCGGTGCACCAACCAAAGAGAGCGGTGCCCTGCGCCGCGAACGTGAACTGCGCGAACTACCGGAACAGGTTGCCGCCGCCCGATCAGCCCTGGCCGCCATTGACGAACGGCGACAGGCGCTTGATCAAGAGTTGCAGGCAACCATCACCCGCCTCCGTCACGCCGAACAGGCCGAACGTGAAGCCCAACGGCGCCGCGATGCCGCCCGCAATGCGCTGGAGCAGGCGCAACATCGTGCCCGCCAGAGCGAGCAAGAGCAGCAATGGCTGGTGACCCAACAAGAACGTCTGCAACAGGAACTGAAGTCGCTGACTGCACAACTCACATCTCTGCATGACCAACAAATCGCCTTACGCCACGAGCGGTCAGTTGCCGAAGCCGAACTGGCAGCATTGCGTGAGAAGCAAGAACAGCAGGCCCAGTCTGATCGGGCGGGACAAGAGCGGCTGGCCAATTTACGGGCCACGCTGACCGCCGGCGAAAGCCGGCAGCGCATGCTCGCCGAATTGCTTGCCGGCCACGAACGCACCCTGGCCGATCTCACGCGCCAGGCTCACGACCTTGAGGCGACCCTAAACGCACTCCGCAGTGAACGGATCGAGCGTGAAGCCGGTTACGCGACCATGATCACCCGCCAGCAACAGCTCTTGAGCGACCTGCAAACCCTGCGGAGTCACATCGAACCGCTGGAAGCAGAGATCGGCGCTGCGGAAGCTGAACTGTCTCAACTGGAAGCAGCCGAGGTTCAGGCGACCAACGACCTGCTGGCGGCGGAAGCCGAACACAGCCGGCTCGTGCGCGAAGCGCAACGCGCCAGCGACCGGCTCGAAACGCTCTTCGAGCGCGCCGCTGCCGATGGAGTTGACCTGACGGCCCCACCGCCGGCTGAGGAAGGGCCACCGCTATCCGAACTACCGGCAGCCATCGAAGCGTTACGGGCACGCATCCTGCGCCTTGGTGTCGTCAATCCCCTCGCACTGGAAGAGTATGAAGAAGCGGCCAACCGCCATGCCTTCCTGACCAACCAGGCTGCCGATCTACGGGCTGCCAGTGCCACCCTGCACCAGCTCATTGCCGAACTCGACGAAGTAATGCACAGCCGCTTCGAGCACACCTTCAATGCAGTGGCCGGCGAATTCAGTGCCGTATTCCAGGAACTCTTCGGCGGTGGCAGTGCCCGCCTCGAACTCGTCGAAAGCACTGATAGTGACGAGAACAACGGCAAGCGCACTGCACCAGGCGTAGAGATCATTGCCCGTCCACCGGGCAAGCGGCCACAAAACATTGCCCTCCTCTCCGGCGGCGAGCGCACACTCACGGCAGTTGCGCTCCTCTTCGCCATCCTGAAAGTCAATCCCAGCCCCTTCTGCATTCTCGACGAAACCGACGCCGCCCTCGACGAGAGCAACATCGGGCGATTCCGCACCATGCTCCAGCGCCTCACCGACCGCACCCAATTCATTGTCATCACCCACAACCGTGGTACGATAGAAGTGGCCGACACTCTGTACGGCGTAAGCATGGGTGACGACGGAGCATCACGGGTTGTCTCGCTGCGTGTCGCCGAATACGTGGGAACAGCGCCATGATCAATGCCGCCGAATTAAGCGACATTCTAAGTGGTCGAGTCGGATCAATCACCATCACCCCCACTGGTGAGCGGCGGATCGACGATCCGCCGCCGGGGGCCATCCTGCCCGGCAGCTTCAACCCATTGCACGCCGGTCATCTCGGCATGCAACGGGCCGTAGTCATCATGACCGGAAAACCAGTCCACTTCGAGCTAACAGTCCGAAACGCCGACAAAGGCGAACTCGCGCTTGAAGAGATTGAACGTCGGGTGGCCCAATTCCAGCACCGCCACCACGTCATCCTCGCCGCCGCCCCCCTCTTCGTCCAGAAAGCCCGCCTTTACCCCGGTCGGGCATTCGTCCTCGGCTACGACACCGCCCTGCGCCTTGTAACCCCTCGCTACTACGGCGACGAAGCGGCCATGTTGTTCGCCGCCTTCGCCGAACTGGCCGCAGCCGGATGCCGCTTCTTCGTCGCCGGACGGCAGATCAACGGGCGCTTCTACACCCTCGCCGATCTGCAACTACCGGCAGGCTACGAACAGCTCTTCACCCCCATCCCCGAAGACCTCTTCCGCCGGGATATTTCCTCGACGGAGCTGCGAGCACAACGCGAACGAGAGCGGGGATAACGAAGGATTGACTAAGGAAGGCAGACTGAAAGCAGAACCTGGCAATCCATACTTGAGGCGCAGTACGAGGAATTTCCTCATCAATCTCAACACCATCCGACACATTCACAATTGAGCACACAAGAGAAACCATCGAGCAAAGTGTTCTCTACACGGTATGAAAGAGATAACCGCATTGTCTTCCTAAACCACTCCCGATCAACCACACCACCCCCCTACTCCTACACCGCACTTAGCCCTTTTTTCCTATTTCCCCCCTCTTCCTGCAATGATACGATCACATTGCCTGCGCCGACACCATTGCAACTCCACCCGGGGTGGAGGGGGTATATGGAACTAACAGCGATACGATCACATTGCCTGCGCCGACACCATTGCAACGGCCAGTGCCTGCACGATGACAATTGCAATCTCGATGTTCAGACCTTTACCCACAAAGGATTAGAAACACCGCTATGAACATCACAGCTCGTGCCCTCATCCTGATCATCTCCCTGGTGACGCTAAGTGGAACAATAACTGCACACCTCCCGTACCTCAGTGCCCAGAGTTCAACGGCGCTAACAATAGTACACGTACCACTAGTGATGCATCCGGGTTCTACCGGCGGCTCTTCCAGCGAGTGGAACCAGCACGCCCACGATGCCCAGCATACCAGCTATACGGCACAGGTTGTACCACCACCCTGGCGGTTGCGCTGGATCTGGAATGGCGTCGATGCCAGTGGTCGCGTGCGCAAAGTAACCAGCACCGGATCGCTGCCGCGCAACGTGCAGCCGGTGACTGGCGGTGGGCGGGTCTACATCGCTGCCGGCGCTGATGGCGTCTTTGCCCTCAGTGAAAGCAGTGGGCAGCAACTCTGGCAGCGCAGCGGCATTGGTACGATTAACTCAACGGTGGCTTACGATCACAACACCCAATCAGTCTTTGTCGTCTCGGCCAATGGCACCCTCTACAAACTGCGCGCCAGTGATGGCGTGGTACTGAGTCAATTTGCCACCGCTCAGAGCAGCGATCTATCGCTGCCACCGGCTCTTCTGCCTGATCGGGTGCTCTTCGCGATGGGTAATTCGGTCTACGCAATCAACAAGCAGACGATGCAGCAGATCTGGATGTACAACGCCGGTGCACCCGTGGCCGTGCCTCCCGCCTACTCCCCTTCACGCGGCCTGGTCATTGTCGCTACCGAGCCAGACCTGTATGTACATGCTATTCGTAATAGCGACGGTGGACGGCAATGGCGTGTGCGCCCTGTACACGCGAGTCGTTCCTTTACCGACCCCACTAGATACCGGTACGGCTGGCCGGTCATCGCCGACGGCACCGGGTATGTACTGGTGAAAGTGCAACTGGACTGGGGCACACTCTGGCGCGAATGGCCGCAGACCAATAGCGCCATGCGGCAGATGCTGAGCCAGAATCCGGGTGATCAGGCGCTCTTCGTGCTTGATCTGGACGATGGAACTGTTCCTTTCATTGCTAATGTTGGTCACGGTGGCTACGGTGACAATGATTATATGCCGATGGGGCCGCAACCCGTTGTCAAGCGGTTACCCAACGGCAAAGAGGTCGTCTACACCATCATTCGCGCCCGTCATGCCCACGACGCCCGCTGGGACTCCCACTTCGGCGAGATGGTGCTGGATAACACGACCGTGAGTGGGCTTACCGGTGGTGATGTGCGCTTTATCGCCTTCGACTGGCCGCCCGGTGAGGCCAATCCGTACCTGCTCACCGACGAACAGCCCAATGTTTCGATGGCGGGAGATATGCTCTTCGGTGGGCACTGGGAGGCCGGTTTTGCCCTGCGCATCCTGGATCGCTCGGACGTGCGCGGTAGTTTCACCAACAAGATTACCAGCCAGCGCCTGCCCACGGTAGCCACCTCGCACGATAACCCTAGTACATGCTCTTTCAGCGCTTCCCACTATTGCGCCAGTGGTCTCTACAACACCCGGTTCTACGACTTCGGCTTTTACATGTACTACAACCAGGGTACGGTATACGATAGGTATTGGAGTGAATACGCGACCTGGGTTGTCAGTAACGAAAACCTCTATTTCCGTAGCGCCGATGGAGCAATTATAGCGCTGACCGCCGGGAATCCGACGAGTGGATGGAACAATACGCCAATGCCGAGTGTTGCCGACGCCCCCCAAACCATCCCTGTGACCCATGAAGCGATCGTCATTCCACATACCGCCACGCATGAATGGGCAGGACATACGGCCACGGTCACCGGTACGCTTCAGTATGTTGTCAACAACGGCAAGCAGGTTCTACTCGGCTTCAGCAATCCCCACCAGGGAACCTTCAAAGCCATCATCCGCAAGGCGTACTGGTCACAATTCAGCGTGCCGCCGGAGCAGATGTACCATGTCGGTCAGCAGGTTGCCATCGTGGGACAGATATCCTGGTATCAGGGCGATCCGGCGATCTTTGTCACAACACCAACCCAGATTCAGATATTAAATATGGAGTGAGTGCATACTTCTATAACTACAGAGATTGAAGCAGCGACAAAGCTGGATACTCAATCAGGGGCGGAGAACCAATATCACCAAAAACTAATATGCAAGGTAGGGCATTATCAAACGTGATGCTCAACCGATTGATCTTGTTGCGGGTACGTTGGTCGATCACGAACCACTGAAATCTCTGTTTCTTCTAAGCAATAGACAATCACAGGGCTTTGTTTTCCTTTAACGCTGATTTGGCGCTGATAGCTAATTGAAAATAGCTGTCCGCTCTCACTTCTAACATGTTCGGAAATGAGAATTTCTCCCATTTTTGCTGAGCTTTCGATGCGTTTGGCTGTATTAACCGTATCACCAAGCACATCGTAGAATTTCACGCTTGTTACCCCTACAAGACCTTCCACCACAACGCCTTTATGTATGCCTATGCCGACATCCAGATTGAAGCGATGTAAAACCTCGCGAACGCAACGGCGCAGTGCGACGGCAACTTGAACGGCAACTGTGGATGTTGGAAAAATCGCCATTACTTCATCAGCCGATACTTTAAACTTGATGACCGGGGAGTGGACTAGCACGTTCTCAACAGCCTGGTAATACTGAGTAAGAAGCTGCATGACATCTTCAGGAGAATGTGCTTCGCTCCACGGAGTAAAGTTTCGGATGTCCATGAACAAAACTGTGCGTTCTTGTCGTTTCACAGTTAAAACAGAGGAATCATTCAGGCTCTGTTCAAGTAAGCGACGACCTAAGAGCCATTCCGAGTAGATACGAAGCTGTGCCAGTGTTGTTTTCAACAAGCTTAAATAGCTTTCTAAACCTGCATTGGCAAAACCGATAGCGATTCCAATAAGAAGTATGGTCCAGGCAATAAAAACATGGCTTGGATCAGCAAAAAATGCGCCCAGATCTATAGTTTGAGCTGGATTAGCAAACCTCTCAAATATAGCGTACATGACGAAAAGAATTGATGTTCTCACAACACTTTCAATCACAATTAAAACATCGGTAAAGGGAATTGGTAGTTTGAGACGTACACATTGTACAGTGCCAATTATGAACGAAACTATCCAATAAGCTACATGATGAGGTGCGGCAAAGAACGTATATATTCCTTCAAAGGCAACCTCAGTACAAGTGTATAAAGTAGGACCAATTAAATTTCCTAAGAGACGGCGTGGACGTGAAGACATCTGCCATTTAGTTAAAAAATATGCCTGTACAACACCACCTAGAATAAGTACATATATATCTGGAGTGATAAGATAATTACCGCCTTTGGAAAGAACTTCAAAAAGCAGATTGGCAATAGGGAAATGTAATGAATTCCCCAACAATTCTCGCCTGAAACGGTTTGAAAACGTCCCAACTATTCTTGTTTCCAGCGGTGAGAGAGATGAGTGTTGCTCGATCATGGAAACCTCACAGTCAGAAGTTTGATACGTCCTTGTCGGCACCATCCGGCCACGCCACAATACAGACACGGTTGCCTGCACGATCGGCAAGTGTCCAATATGCCGGTGCATGCGAATCATCAACAATCCGACCACCTGCATCAAGTGCTGCTTGCAATCGTGCCAGCGCTTCTTCGCTGGCAACCGATACATCGATATGCATCGCATGACGCAATGTCTTTGAGTCGTCAATTTCTTGCATCCATACGGTTGACCCATGTCCAAGTGGATCGACCGCATTGTCTTCAGCCATCGGCATATAGCCCAGTACGGCGCGCCAGAAGTCAATATCTATCTCATGTCTCTTAGCTGCAATCGCAACTTGTATCTCTTGCACAGCCGAACGATCCGGATGGGCGTAGTGTTTACGAGCAACAGCCGAGATCGCTCGCGCCAAATCAATATGGTGTTGTTCCAGTTGCCACACATCACGTGTCAAACGCACACTCAGAAAATTATCACCTATCGTTACTAATATACCCGCATTCTCAAGTTCGGGAATATGCACAATTGCTTCAGCAAGACGAGCAGAGTCACGTAAGGAGCTAACACGAAATACGGCTGTTGCCCCTCCGTGCAGTACAACCCAATCTTCTACACCTTCCGCAGCGAGAAACGCTCGCCATCCTTGTTCACTCATCGTTGTCTCCTCGTTTCGTATCCGCATCGGTTACTTAGGGATGCTGATCGATAAGTCAGAAACTTTTATTCTAACTCACCGAGCTTCCTGACTCAAACTCATATCTTTTGTAGAGATACATGATAACATATCGTTACTATACAACTGAGATTCTCGGTTTACCAACACCTTCTCAGATTGTTAACGAATCATCATCAAGGAAAACGTGGTGTCAAGAGAAGCAACAATACCACCTGAGCACAGATGTCGTCGATTCCTTCACTATTCGTCCTAGACTGTACCTATCCCTGTTGCTAACAGTATGGTACAGTAAAGGAAATCATATCCATGTTCTTGAGTCAGGCAGGTTATGAACGGAGCCAGCCTATGTCTCACCTGTCGATACGCGAAATACGTGAGACGCTCGAAGCCCAAACCCTCTCGCCATATGCCGCCAGAAGTGCTGATGCCGTGCGCGATGTTCCCGAACCGCCATGCCCCATCCGCACGGCGTACCAACGCGACCGTGATCGGATTTTGCATTCTAAGCCATTTCGGCGTCTTAAGCATAAAACCCAGGTCTTTATCGCGCCACTCGGCGATCATTACCGCACTCGGCTAACCCATACGCTGGAGGTAACGCAGATTGCACGAACAGTCGCCCGTGCGTTACGGCTGAACGAAGATTTGACGGAAGCCATCGGCCTGGGGCATGATATTGGTCACGCTCCATTTGGTCACGCCGGTGAAAAGGCATTGAGTCGCGTTTGTCCCGGTCATTTTCGTCACAACGAGCAATCACGTCGCATTGTTGAAGTGCTCGAACAGAATGGCGCCGGCCTCAATTTGACGTTCGCTGTGCGCGAGGGGATACATTTCCACTCCAAAGCCCGGCGCGATATTACTGCAACTGCCTGGGGCACCGCCAGTACCCTCGAAGGCCAGATTATTAAGCTGTGTGATAGCGTTGCCTACATCAATCACGATATTGATGACGCGATCCGGGCCGGCTTGCTGCGCAACGACGAGCTGCCGGCGGAATGTGTGGCTGTATTGGGCGACAGCCATAGTAAACGGATTGCGACTATGGTCAGCGATTTAATCTATCATAACTGGTGGGCCACCGGCGAGGGTTCGCTACCTGATCCGCCTGTGCTAACGATGAGTCAGCCCATGTTGCTTGCAACCAATACGTTGCGCGAGTTTCTGTATCAGCACGTCTATCTTCGTCCTGAAGCAAAAGCCGAAGATGAGAAGGTGCACTTTATCATCGAAACACTTTATCAGCATTTCAGCCGTCATCCCGAGGAGATTCCTACTGAGCTACGCACTATTGTCGGGCAACGCGGTGAACCAATAGAGCGAGCGGTGGTTGATTATATCGCCGGGATGACTGATCGCTATGCGCTTGATACCTTCAACCGCATCTTCGTCCCGCGTCTGTGGCACGTGCTGTAACACCTCCACGCAGTAATCTGCTGGGTTGAGGAAGGCTATGAGCGTTATTGATGATATTAAAGCCAATATCGACATCGTTGACCTGATAAACTCGATGGGGGTTGGTCTGCGACGCAGCGGGCGCAGCTTTGTCGGTTTTTGTCCGTTCCATCCCAATACGCGCACACCGGCCTTTCATGTGTATCCCGATACCCAGAGTTTCTATTGCTTCGGGTGCCACGCCTCCGGTACCGCCTTCGATTTTGTGATGCGTAAGCAGGGGTTGGACTTCAAGGGGGCGCTGGAGCTGCTGGCTGCAAGGGCCGGGATCAGGCTTGAACCGAAGAATGATGCCCAGCGCCAGGAAGATGCGCGGCGGGCATGGCTGCTTGAGATTAATGGTATCGCCGCTCGCTACTTTAACTATGTGCTGCTCAATCTCAGTCGTGGTGCACCCGGCCGTGATTACATCGCCAAACGCGGGATTAACCAGGACGCAATTGATACCTTTCAGATCGGCTATAGCCTCGATGACTGGAGTCATCTCTTTTCCTATCTGCACGAGAAGAAGGGCTACAGTGTCGAAGACCTGATCACTGCCGGGCTGGTTATTCCCAGTGAACGCGGCCCATACGACCGCTTTCGCAACCGGATTATCTTTCCGATCCGTAATATGCGCGGTGAGGTGATTGGTTTTGGCGGACGAGCACTGGGTGATGCGCAACCTAAATATCTCAACACTCCGGAAACCCCGCTGTTCAAGAAGAGTGAGGTACTGTATGGGTTAGACCTGGCCCGCGACGCGATTCGGACGGCCAACCGGGCGATTGTGGTTGAGGGGTATGTTGATGTGATTACCGCCCATCAGCACGGCTTTCGTAATGTGGTGGCACCCCTGGGAACAGCCCTGAGCAAAGCCCACATCAACCAGCTTAAACGGCTCACCGATCAGGTCTACCTAGCGCTTGACGCCGATGCTGCCGGTCAGAAAGCCACCCTCCGCGGTCTGGAAACCATCCGCACGACGAGCGAAGAGGAAGGCGAAGGTCGCATGGTAACCACGGCGCAGGGGATTGTTCGCCTGGAGAACGATGTGACTATCCGGATCATTCGCTTGCCGGCAGGACGTGATCCCGACGAGGTGATTGCTGCCGATCCTCAGCTCTGGCAAACCCTGGTCGATCAGGCCGCACCGGTGATGGATTTCTACCTTGAGGCGTACACCGCCGGTCTCGACATGCACGATCCGAGCCAACAACGGCAGGCGCTTGAGCGGATCATTCCCCTCCTGAGTGAGCTTGACGGCGCTGCCCAGCGGGTCTACGTTGCCCGGGTTGAACAGCTTACCGGTGTCCGCAGCGAGTTAATCGTTGATCTCATTCGAGCACGTCTGCAACCAACACGACGGAGCGAGCGGAACCGCGCATCACGGCCATCAGCACTACCGTTACCGACAACATCTCCGGTGAGCACCACACCGCTCGATGAACACCGTCGCCATACTGAAGCCTACTTGCTGACCCTGGCCCTGCGCTATCCCTCGGTAAATCTGGCCATCGAAAATCTGCTGGAGAACCTCAAAAAACAGCATCGCGACGCCGGTGCGCTCTTCGGGGCCGGTTTGGAAGACCTGCTTGAAGAGCCGCTGCATCAGGCGATCTGGCAGGCGTATCTTGCCACACCGCTTGAGTTGCGGCCAACCGACCCAGAGAGCTTGCAATTCTGGGTAGATACGCTCGGCGAACCATTAAGCAGCGAGGCCAAAGCCATGCTCGAGGTTCTGAACCGTCGCCCTGACGATGTGCGTTTCCGGCACGAAGCCGAACAATGTGCCCGTCTAATCCGCAAGGCACAAATTATGGCCCGCATCCGTCGCTACAAAGAACGGCTGGATGAATTGACTGATGAAGAAGAAATCCAACAGGTTTTGCAACACATTCGCGATCTGAGCCGCTACGCCGAACAGATCACACGTCCACGCCAATCGAGTACGTTTCCCGATTTACGCAATCTGCTCGGCCAGTGAGGAGGGAGAAGAGAGGAGCGAGAAAAGAGGAGCGAGAAGATAGGAAAGATAAAGATGGCCTTTCCACATGCAGTGGGATCACGTTTCGGAGAGGATACCATTTCCAGACAGAGGTGCCCGCATCGCGTAGTTTGGAGTGCAGCAGCATGGCTGCCGCACCAGCCGTACTCACCATCAGAGGCGAGATACAGCGGTTCCCCCCAGTCACGGGGACAGGACGACAGTCACACTTCCTCAGGATTATTGGCAATAAAAAGCGCACGCGGGCGAGAGGAGAGACACGCCCCCCAGCGGGGATATGCTCTTGTCTCCTCCCCCCAATGGGGCTATGCATTACCCATAACGCGAATACTGCATTGCCCGCGTGCCGGAGCGGGTCGGGGGGTAATGACGGGCGTGCTCCCCAGCCGGGAGCTGGGGGTGCGCCTCCGGTGCGCATGGTGCCGGTACCATTGCTGGAGGGAGGATCC